>CAJTOV010000163.1 GCA_910577765.1 uncultured Lachnospiraceae bacterium | reverse complement strand
TTCACCTTATACAAAACATCCAGCTTCTCTCTGGAAGGATAGGCTTCTTTGTTATTTTCCCGTAACAGTTCAGGGGGTGTCTGAACTGTTACATTTTCTCCGGCGCTGTGTCCCTCCGGCCTTTTTTCCTGATTTTCTTTGTTATAACTGAATTTTCTCCTCTGTTTTGACAAAGCAGCAGGTTCCGTGATACTCTCCGGCTTCATAAAGTCTGGCAATGATCCCCCGCATACGGTCATCCAGACGGTGGTAGACCAGCCTCCGCTCCCAGGGAAGTCCCAGAATATAGTCCCGCTGTGATTCCTCAAGAAGCTTCATGACCTGCTGGTACTTCTCAGGCTCCCGCCTGCTGCGGAGACCGAAATCGCAGGAGACATAGGAATACTCCTCCCCATTCTCCGCGCATTTCTCTGCCAGAAAGACAGAAAGCGGCTTTCCACCATTCCCAGACAGCTCCCTGCCAGCTCCTGCGGAAACCATCTTATCTCTGTTTCCGGGCAGCTCCCTGCCAGCTCCTGCAGAAACCGCCTTATCTCTGTTTTGAGACAGCTCCCTGTCCTCTCCCCCGGAAAACTGCCTCTCCTTCCAGCGCACCGGCTTTGCGTCCCGCTCCTGGACAGTGACCCGCCGGTAGCTGCTCTTTCCATAGGCATCATACTCCAGCACATAGGTGTACTGCTCCCGCTGGTTTCCTGCTTCCGGCTCTGCGAACATCAGCCGTCCGGTGTCCACCATGTGCTGCCAGACAGCCTGCCCCACCCGCTCCAGGGGCGTGGGAAAATCCAGCATATCCTTGATCTGTGACACGGTATATCCCCGGTCTGCCAGATGGCGGATCGCGCCGCCGCTGGCCACATCAAAGGTAAAATCCGACAATGCCTTCCTGAAATATTCCTGTTCTGCCATATCCCCTCTCTTTCTCCCAGACTGCCGTAACCGTCAAACGGTTCAGATCCCCCCTAAATTACCGGCAGCTCCCGCAAGCCCTTTTATCCAAAAAACGGCAGTCCATCAAACACATCCACGGACTCCATCTCCTGCCCGTCCGGCATGGTGCAGATGTAATGCTCCCGGCATTTCAGCCATCCTGTCTCTCCGGTGGAGATTCTGCGGATCCGGACCCCGGTCTTCAAGTCGCTGCCTTCAATCACTACCCGCTCCCCGGCAGGCACCCTGGCCAGCTGCTGTGTAAACTGCTTATCTGTATAGAGAAGGATTTCCTCCCTCACCACAGCTTCATTGCCATATTCGTAGAAATCCTGATCCTGGAGCACCAGCTCCTTCTTCTCCGGATCCAGCTTATAGGAAAGCGGCAGAACGCAGGTCTGGAAGAAATCATTCTGGGCCCTCACATGCAGTGCCCCCGCATCATCAATCCCCTGGAACGCCCCTTCCATACCGCCGATCCGTACCAGCTTATGATCCCCATACAGAAAACACTCATTCCACGGATCCTCACTGGGGCCGTCGCCTCTGACCACAAGAAGACTTCCGCCCTTCCCGGTCTCTGCCACGTCCACACAGGGATGCAGGTTGATATATGCTCCTGACTCCTCCTGCCCGTCTACCTCCAGACGGTAGCTTCCGCAGCCGCTGCCTGACTCTGTCTGAACTTCATAGCGGATCCTCTCCTCCTGACCGTCTCCGTCCAGATCCAGCCAGGAGCCGGACAGCAAAGGCCGTCCCGGGCTGTAATTTTCTCCTGCCGGAATATTCTGGAACATTTTTTCCATGCCCAAAATGGTCTTCAGATTCTGCTGTTCAATCTCTGAAAATATTTCCGCTTTCTGGTCATACTCGGCAGCCGTATACCGGGGCTGGTACCAGCTTTTCGTCTCAAATACGGCCTGGACAAAGGGATCCTGGAAGATTCGTCCGTGGCGGGCATACAGCTCATTCCGGGCAATCTGCAGACTGGTCAGATCACCATTGCCCTGGTTACTGATCTCATATTCATCCATCACCCGTTCATCGGTACCAGAAAAGAAAGGTTCATCCATGGTCACGTCATACTGGTGAAGATAGCCTTCCTGGAACACATTTTTGTCAAAGGTGCCGTCCCAGGACAGCACCAGCTCAAAATGCTTATGTTCTCCTATATCGGTGGACACCTGGAGAAAGACCATCCGGATATCCTCTCCCAGCTCCAGATCCAGCCGCTCCCCGGTCTGATTGAGGAATCCGGTGTAATGGATGCCGCTGTCATCCAGCAGCTTCTGAACCTCTGTAAGCTCACGCTTCCGATCCGGCTCCAGGCCGATCTGGGACAAAACCCTGTTCCTGACAGCAGCAGAGTCCCCACCGGACTGGCTGGCAAAACCACCGGTTCCATCCCCAGACTGGTTCCCGAAACCACCGGCCGGATCCCCAGGCCTGCCTTCCGCTTCTTCCTGGCTTCCTGCATCGGGATTCTTGCCGCTTTCTAGGTCTCCCCCATCGGGATTCATGCCTTTCTGCCCCTCATTTCCGGTACCCTGGCTGGCATTTTCATCTGCCGTGCTCTCCGGATTCTCCAGCATGATCTGTACCGTGTCCGGCGGCTCATCCTCCTTCCTGCCGCACCCGGCCAGACACACCGCCAGTATCACCGCCAGAACCGCCGCTTCTGCCGCCAGGGCAGACCGCTTCCGCCAGGATCCTGCCGCAAATGCTCTCCGGGATCCTGCCACAGAGGCCCTCCGGGATCCTGCCGCAGCTGCCCTCCGGGATCCTGCCCGGGGAAATGGAGCGTCCTGGAGTAACTTTCTTTCCCATTGATTATGTAGTTCCATCCATGTGACCTCCCTGGAAATGGTTAAAATGGTCTGTCGGCATTATTCTGTCACCACTACATAGCTTCCCTCCCCAAAGAACCCATTCTTTTCCAGATCCTCTTCGGGCCACTCGGCTTCGATCTCGTAGATCTTGTTGTGCTTTAAAAGGATCAGGATCTCATCCTTGTAGACGGTCTCTTCCGGCTCTGCCGTCTGGGCCTTCCCTGCCTGAGAGATATCCCACTCCCGGACAGTCAGGATCCGGGGCCTGACCGGGGCCTGAACGTTATAGGCCACCTCCTTCTGCCCATTGTAATTGGGGATTTTTAAGACCTCTGCCTTTTCCAGATCTATCTCCAGGGGATGACTGCCGCAGGCCACCACTGCCATCATCTGTTCCCCTTCCTTCCAGTTCCAGGAATAACTTCCAGGCTGTACGGGAAATGAATTCATAGTACTGGATAATCCGTCTGACAGCCAGAGCTCCGGAGCCCCGGTCAGAAGCAGGTCCTCCCCGTCCGAAGCCGGATCAGCGCCTGGAGCATTGCTTCCCGGAGCCATGGGAAGTCCGCAGAGTCCTGGCTCCAGTCCGGCAGAACCGGACGCACCAGGCATACCAGGCCATCCTGCTGTCACTGATCTTTTCACAAGTTGGAATTTCTCATCCCTCAGGGTGTCCTTCCCCTGACCAGACACGGACTCCCCGTCCTCCCCGGACGGATTTCTGCACACCCCCAGAAACAGCCAGACACTGTGGGCGTCATCCCGGATTCCGAAGAGGAACGGGCGGTCCAGAAGCATCTCGGCCATTTCCCCATTGTCCAGGATCCCACCCCGGGCCAGGGCCATCATGGTGTAAGCGGCGCCCTCCACCCCATTCTCATCCAGACCGATATGGGTTTCCTGGATCACACTGGACACCATCAGCGGATCCGGGGAAATACCTCCGAACTCCGCATTTCCTCCGAACATCCGGTCCATTCCCATGGACTTCAAGGTGTCTTCCAGCCGGTAGCTGCTGCCGAAGCCGAATTTGGGCACCTTCCAGACCACCTTTCCCTGGGTCCAGCCATCCTCTGCCACATCCATGGCCGCTTCCAGCTTCTGTGGGCTTTCCAGAAATTCTCCCACAGTCTTTCCCTCATCCGGCAGGAGAAAGACCATCCGGCAGTTATTGTTGGTCCCCAGCCAGGACAGCGTATAGCCGTCCCCCTTATGAAAGGCCCCCATCATCTCTGTCCGGTTTAAATAGGGCACTGTCACCTGCTGTCCGTCCTCCAGGGTGAACACATCCTCCTGGGTATTTTCTTCGGAAAACGGCTCCGCCCAGCCCCCATAAAAATACAGTGTATTCAGAATCGCCAGAAGCGTTCCCGGATCCGGCGTCAGCTGGGGTTCTAAAACACCGTTGGTCTTTTCCGCAATCCAGGCGCCCATCTGCTTCCCGGTATCCGGATCGGCAAAATCCACTCCATAAGAAGACGCGAAAAATTTCTCCGCCGCCAGCTTCTGGTAGTCTTCCCGAACAGGCAGCTGGTCAGAGATCCACAGGGAATTGCCCAGACGGATGGTACTCTTGTAATCCTCCATCCCATAATGGGCCATCTGTTCCTGATTTCTCTGGTTCTGGTATACGTACCACTGGTACAGTTTCCGGCACTGGTCTGCCAGCTCCTTCTGATCCTCCACGCCCAGATTCCCAAGGATCTGGGCTGCCGTCTCTTTTTCTGCCCCGCAGCCTGCCAGGGCCAGGGCATAGTAGAGACTTAAAGGACTATAGTTCCCATTGCCCTCAGCCTCCCTCAGGACAGCGCTTCCGCTCTTGTAGGCGAACTGGTCCAGCCCTTTGCGGAATGCCTCCGATACCTCATTCTCATTCAGGAGTTTGTTCCAGCTCTCGTAATCCTCCGGAGAAATGTCCGCCTTCTCAGGCTCCCCGGCCTCCAGGGTCTTTCCCTTCACACACGCCTCGTAATCCATAGCTTTCTGATTCCCTTCTGCGGACTGGTCTTCTTCTGCTGCTGATGTGCCATCCACCCTGTTCTGGTCTGTTGCTGATTTGTCATCCGCCCCGTTCTGGTCTCCTGCCAGGGCTCCGGTATTGTCTGTCCCGGCTTTTTCATTTCCCTGGGTTTCTTTTGCCGATGCCCCCGGCGACTGGCACCCGGTCACTGCCGCTGATGCCAGAGCAGCTGCCAGCAGGCAGGCCAGTAACTGTTTCCTGTTTCGTTTCATGACCTTTCCCTCCCTCTTGTCAAATGTCTCTGGTTTTCCTGAACCCTTCAATTTTACATGTGTGCTTCCCTGACGTTCCCATGACCTGATAAATCCCCATAGGGTGTTCACGCTCCTTCCCGCAGGCCGTCCGGCGGCCGCTTCTTCTTTCCGGTCAGACCGTCATAAACAGACTGTTCCACTGTCTCCCCGGTCTCATACCTGATTTTGGAGAACAGGATCTCCTTCTTTTCCCCATCATAGGACTGTTCATAGAGGTAACGCACCCCATCCTCCAGCCGTTCTACATTGCCCAGCCAGTAAGGCGCAAAACGCGCCGGATCCTCTGGGGCAAATTCACGGATGTCTCCCAGTGCATTGGATACCTCCACCGGCACTCCCACGTCTGTCAGAAGCGTGTGGGGGAAATCTCCGTAATCTCCCACCACCGCTTTGCGTCCAAGCTGCCTCAGACAGGACTCCCCATAGGCCTGCTCCTGCTGCTTTATGTCCTCCCGGTCCCTGGCAGGCGGGGAAATACACACATCCCACAGTTTTCTGGGAAACATCTTCTGGATGGACTCTATATACCCGCCGCCATCCTCAGGTTTCTGGTAACGGACTGCCACGTATGCGCCGTCCGGTTCCCTGACCATCCGGATCACCACCGGAATCACCCCGGTGCCGCCGTCCTTAACCAGATTTCCATCCTGGAACTGGTAGGCACCGTACATGGCCAGGGCATACACTGTGGCTGTAGTGTCTGTCTCCTCCTGGCCCAGCAGCTTATGTCCCTCCCCAAAGGCTTCACAGTCCAGGGTTGCATAGCCGTAACGGTTATACTCCAGAACAGCTGCCGCCACGGCCTCATCCAGGGTCCTGGCCCTGGTTTTTTCAGACAACGGCTGATCCACATGCTCCAGAATCTCAAGAAGATCGTTCATCTTATCCAGCTGTTCATCTTCCCTGACATATTCCTTAATATAGGGAATATTTCCATACTGTCTGAAAGCGGAAACCGGCATATAGAAATACGCCCGGTTCCCCATTTCATCTGAAGGATAGTCCCAGGACACGCTGTAACAGTTGTCAATAAGGCCCATCAGCAGTCCGGCGGCCTTCTGCATGGTAATGTTGTCCGGCTCCTGGTCCAGATGAAGGGTCATGCCGTATGGTATATCCGCGGTCTGAAGCTCCATGGTTCTGCCTGCCGCCAGACCATAATAATCCCAGACCAGTTCAAGAAGCCTTCCGTCAGCCGAGGCATCACCAATGCTGGGATTCCAGGCTGCAAGAAGATCCTCCGGAGTCACGGATGATCTTCTGGTCTCCTGGGATTTTTCCGGGGGTACAAGTGCTTCCGACGGATACTTCCCAGGCACATTCCGGGACGCTTCCACAGGATTTCCCTCCGGCTCTTCCCCAGGCACTTCCGACGGATTCCTTTCCGCCCCCTCCCCGGATGCTTCCGCCGGATTCCCCTCCGGCTCTTCCTCAAGCTGCGGGTTGCCGCAGATTCCCATAAAGAGGATCTGTCCTCTGCTCCGGATCACGTAGAGAAACGGGCGGTTCAGAATCATATCTGCTCTTCCGTCAGGCGGCGCCGCTCCCGCATAGGCGATCTCCGTAAAGGCGGCTGCTTCCACACCATTCTCGTCAATAGCGATGTGGACGTCCTGGCTGACGCCGGAGATGCCCAGGGGCTTATAGTCCGAGATCCCGGAAAAATCCGCCTCAGCTCCAAAAGCCTTCCGGACACCAAGCTCCTTCAGACTCTCCGTAAGCTTCCTGCTGCTGCCATAGGTGAATTTGGGAATCTTCCAGACCACCTCGCCCATGCCATTCCCATCGGTTCCTTCCAGTACTTCCTTAAGAATCTCCGGGGATTTCACCAGCTCCCGGACATCCACGCCTTCATCCGGAAGGACGAACTCCATGGAGCCGTTTTTTAAGGACAAGGATGATGAGGTGAAGTTCTCTCCACGCCGGAATCCGTGAGAGCCCATAGTCCGGTTCATGAACTCGCAGGTCACCTGGGTTTTGTCCGCAGTGGTGAATACATCCGCCTCGGTCTGGTCCTTGTTGAACCGGTCAATCCACTCATCATAATAGTACACGGTATTCCGAAGGGACAAAAGCTCCTCCTCCGGCACCGGCTCTGTACCAGACACAATCACCCCGCCGGTCCTGTCCTTCACCCAGTCTGCCATGGCCTGGGCGACCCCGGGGTCATGAAGATCTGTCCGGAAAATGTCGGAATAGAAATACCCGGCCGCCTGGTCTGCAAATTCCTCTTTCATTTCCAGGGCCTGATCTGCCCACAGGGAATTGGCGATCCGCAGACTATAGAGGCTGTCCTCCGGCATTTCCCCCCACTCATTCTTCTTTGCATTAGCCGGATTGGGCACATGGTAAAGGGCCTGGAAAGCTGTCTGGCAGTCCTGGGCCAGCTGCTCCAGTTCTGTTCCAGAGCCTGCTGTTCCGTAACCTGCTGGCCCGGAGCTGTCTGGCTCGAAACCTCCCGGCCTGGAGCTGTCCGGCTCGAAACCTTCTGGTCTGGAGCTGCCCGGCTCGAAACCTTCCGGCCTGGAGCTGTCCGGCTCCACTCCCGAACCCTCTGGATATCCAAGCAGGGACATCAGCTCCTGCCTGGTCTCTCCGGCAGCCCCCTGGGCACTCATGGCCAGAGCATAGTAAAGTCCCAGCGGGGAATAGATCTGGTTCACCTGGCTGCCTTTTCCCAGCACCTGCGCGGCTGTCCGGAAAGCAAAGGAGCCATAGGCTTCCTCAAACCGCTCCGGGATCTCCCTGGCATACCGGGCCTCGTAACGCTCCTCGTCATTTTTGTATACCGGCTCCTGCGGGTATTCTGCCTGAGCCATAATCTCCACCTTCACCGGGGCTGGCCCGCTGTTTTCCCCGCCTCCTGCTGCGCCCATGCGGTTAGGTTTCATGCAGCCGGTGACTGATGCCGCCACCGTGCATACTGCCAGCAGACCGGCCAACAGCCGCATTCTTCTTTCTGTCATATTTTTCACCATTCCTTTCCTGGGTGCAAACATATAACAGAAAGAAGAATGCGGCTGTTGGCCGGAAATTTCCTTCGCCAGGGCAGGAAGGC
>CAJTOV010000162.1:5625-8124 GCA_910577765.1 uncultured Lachnospiraceae bacterium | reverse complement strand
TGTACCAGAAGGATATTGAGCCCAACCTGGAGGAGGGCAATATGCTGATGTTTGCCCACGGTTTCAATATTCATTTCGGCTGCATCAAGCCTCCCAAATATGTGGATGTGGCCATGATTGCTCCCAAGGGACCTGGCCATACAGTGCGTTCCGAGTACCAGGAGGGCAAAGGCGTTCCCTGCCTGGTAGCCGTGGAGCAGGATGCCACCGGCAAGGCCCTGGATCTGGCTCTTGCCTATGCCCTGGCCATTGGCGGCGCCAGAGCCGGTGTTCTGGAGACCACCTTCCGCACCGAGACCGAGACTGACCTGTTCGGTGAGCAGGCCGTTCTGTGCGGCGGCGTGTGCGCCCTGATGCAGGCAGGTTTTGAGACTCTGGTTGAGGCGGGATATGACCCGAGAAATGCCTACTTTGAGTGTATTCACGAGATGAAGCTGATTGTGGACCTGATCTACCAGTCCGGCTTTGCAGGCATGCGTTACTCCATCTCCAATACCGCAGAGTACGGCGATTACGTAACCGGTCCCAAGCTGATCACGGACGAGACCAAGAAGACCATGAAGAAGATTCTGGCAGACATCCAGGACGGGACCTTTGCCAAAGAGTTCCTGGTAGACATGTCTCCCGCAGGCCGTCAGGTCCACTTCAAGGCTATGCGGAAGCTGGCTGCCGAGCATCCTGCTGAGAAGATCGGCGAGGAGATCCGCAAGCTCTATAGCTGGAACAACGAAGATGACAAACTGATTAATAACTAAAAAGCACATGGCCGGGCAGCAGGCGGGAAAAACGCTTATATTACCGGCAGGGGGGAATTGAGGCTGTGGTCCTTGATTCCCCCTGGCTTTTTTCAGGAAAACCAATGGTTTGGAAGGGAGCGTACAATTATGTTGGTTAATCAAATAAAGGGCGCCGGAGGCAGACTGGTTTTTGCGGTATTTCTGGCGGCAGCATGCATGTGCCGGCCGGCAATGGCAGCCGGCTGGCAGCAGACGGAAAATCAGGCCTGGCGTTATGAAGAGGATGGAGGTTTTGCTTCCGGGTGGCGTCAGATCGACGGAACCTGGTATTATTTTGACAGGGATGGGATCATGCAGACCGGATGGGTCCGGGCTGCGGAGGACGGGCTCTGGTACTGTCTGGATTCGGCCACAGGAGCCTGGGTGTCCAGGCCGGTGCTGGATGACACGGCAGTGGTTCATCTGATGGAAAACCAGATCCAGGGAACCGGCTATTATGGAGACGAGGACCGGGAGCTGGTGGTGACTGTGGATTACCGCCAGGGCAGCCTGATCTATGTGTCCCTGCGTGCCATTGACGGCCCCAACCAGTACACAACCCTGAACAATTACCGGGTCCACAGAAAGACCGGGAGGGTAAGTGCCGATGCAGGGGGAGGGCTGGAGCTGTATCCTTAGATTCTGGCCGGAAACCCATTTTCCTATATGCTCCGGGGCGGAGGCGAAAACGGTTTTTTCATATGCATGTTCCGCAGAACCGCAGAAAGGTCTCCAGCGCCCGGGAGGTATGGCCGTTCCGGTAGGCAAAGCCGATGGTACGCCGTGGGATCGGGCTTCCCAGCCGGATTTCCACCAGGCGGCCATTGTCCAGGTCCTCCTTTACAAATTCCCGGATCACGCATCCCACTCCCAGGCCGATTCTGGCAAACTCAATGAGCAGGTCCATGGTGGTCACCTCCAGAGGATGGTTCACCGGAATCCGGCTGGATTTCAGATAATCGTCAATGTGGGTGCGGGTAATGTTGTTCCGGTCCAGAAGCATGATATTGCCTACCTGGAATAAGTCTGCCTCCTGCCCCTCCCGCAGATGCATGTTCTCCAGGTAGCTGGGGGTGGCCACGAAGATATCCTCGATTTCCATAACCGGCAGAAACACCAGGTTCTTCAGGGTCCCGGGCTCTGCCACCAGTCCGATATCAATCTGCTGCTGCTCCACCATGGACAGTGTGCGGGAGGAAGACTGGCTTTCGATGGTGATTTTGATGTGAGGGTACTGCTCAATGAACCGTTTTAAATAGGACACCAGGACAAACCGGCAGAGGGTGTTGCTTCCTCCCAGACGCAGCTGGCCCATATGAAATTCCCGGATGCGCCGCAGCTCCAGCTCCCCCTGGCTTAAGGCGTCGAAAGCGGCACTGGTATGTTCAAAAAGGATTTTCCCTTCTTCGGTCAGATGGACTCCCCGGGAGCTGCGGGTGAACAGGGTGGTGCCCAGGCTTTCCTCCAGCCTGCTGACAGACTTGCTGATGGCAGGCTGGCTGATGTACAGCTCCTTGGCTGCTTTGGATATATTCCCGGCCCGGGCCACGGCATGAAAGATACGGTACTGGGATAAATTCTGTTCCATAGGGGTTCTCCTATAATCTCCATAAGTGACAGTTCACGGGGGCATCTTCTTGCCCGGCTATGCCGGACAAGAAGCACCGGGCGTCCGCCCGATGTGGAAAACTGGACGAAAACAGTCTTACAGGCCAGTTTTCCA
>CAJTOV010000162.1:0-5615 GCA_910577765.1 uncultured Lachnospiraceae bacterium | reverse complement strand
GGCCAGCTTGACGTCTGTTTTCGTCCAGTTTTCCCCGCCCCGTGAACTATAACTGTATATTATAATACATATGAGTATTATGTATTGTTATTATACCAGTGCCGATGGTATAATACAACTATCATTTAAGCATAAGAATTCGGAGGAAAAACATGTCCATGGGTAAAATTTTCAAGTTTCATGACGATCTGGACACAGACCAGATTATTGCGTCCCAGTATCTGCTTTTGCCGAATCTGGAGGAGATGAAGGTACATACCTTTGAATCCCTGGACCCGGAGTTTCCGGACAAGGTAAAGCCCGGGGACTATGTGGTAGGCGGGGAGAACTTTGGCTGCGGTTCCTCGAGAGAGCAGGCCCCTGGAGTGCTGAAAGCCCTGGGAGTGGAGGCTGTCATTGCCAAATCCTTTGCCCGCATCTTCTACCGCAATGCCATCAATATCGGCCTTCCGGTCATTGTCTGCAAGGAGCTTCCCGATGAGGTAAAGACCGGGGATGAAATGGAACTGTCCATGACAGAGGGGGTAGCCCGGGCCGGGGGAAAGACTTACACCTGCACGAAGCTGCCGGAGTACATGCAGCAGATTTTAAGTCAGGGCGGGCTGATTGCATCACTGAACAGGGAGGAAGCATAACATGGGAATGACAATTGCTGAAAAGATTATTGCCCTGGCTGCCGGAGTGCCGGAGGCGAAGGCGGGAAATATCTATACGGTGAATCTGGACCGGATGATGAGCAACGACGGAACCACCCACCTGACCGTGGATATGTACCATAATAAACTGAAGAATCCCCACATTGCCGACACAAAGAAGATGGTCTTTATTGTGGACCACAATGTGCCTTCCGACAGCCCTAAGACCGCGGCTTCCCAGAAAAAGATGCGGGATTTTGCCCGGGAGCACGGCATTGATTTCTGGGAAGGAAAAGGGGTGTGCCACCAGATTATGATGGAGCATTATGTCTGTCCGGGGGAACTGATCTTCGGCGCAGACAGCCACACCTGCACCTATGGGGCCCTGGGAGCCTTCGGTACCGGGGTGGGCTGCACGGACCTTCTCTACGGCATGGTCACGGGAACCTCCTGGGTGCTGGCGCCGGAGACCATGAAGTTCCGGCTTACGGGGAAGCTGCCGGAGGGGGTGTATCCCAGGGACCTGATGCTGACCATCATCGGGACCATCGGAGCCAACGGGGCCAACTACCGGGTCATGGAATTCTGTGGGGACGGGGCAGAGACCCTGAGCGTGGATGACCGGATGGTGCTGTGCAATCTGGCCGTAGAGGCCGGAGCCAAGACAGCCATTTTCCAGGCAGACCAGATTGCCCTGGAATACTTAAAGGCCCGGGGCAGGGAGCCCAAGGCAGTATTTTGCAGCGATGCGGATGCAGTCTACCACAGTGAATACACCTTTGATTTGTCCAAGATCCGGCCGGTGGTAGCCAAGCCGGATTTCGTGGATGCCCTGGCTCCTGCCAGTGAGGTATGCGGCGTGCACATTGACCAGGCGTTCTTAGGCTCCTGCAACAACGGACGGATCGGGGAGCTGCGGACAGGGGCCGCCATTCTCAAGGGAAGAAAGGTTGCGGACCATGTGCGTTTCCTGGTAGTGCCTGCTTCCCAGGAGGTATATCTTCAGGCCATGGAGGAAGGACTGCTGCAGATCTTCATGGAAAGCGGCGCCATTGTCATGAATCCCAACTGTAGTGTGTGCTGGGGAAGCTGCCAGGGGGTCATTGGGGAAGGGGAGGTTCTCATCAGTACCGGAACCCGCAACTTTAAGGGCCGGGCCGGGCATCCGTCCTCCAAAGTCTATCTGGCCTCCGCGGCCACAGTGGCAGCCTCCGCAGTGAAGGGGGAGATCTGCACGGCAGACCGGCTGTGACACCATGACAGAGGGGTTGCAGACTTAAAAAAGAAAAGAGGAACCAGTATGGAACAGTTTACCGGGAAGGTCTGGGTGCTGGGGGATGACATTGATACTGACATCATTATCCCTACGGAATACCTGGCCATGAAGACCATTGAAGATATGAAGCAGTACGGTTTTTCGCCTCTGCGGCCGGAGCTGGCGGCAAAGATCGGGAAAGGGGATATCATTGTGGCTGGGAAGAACTTTGGCTGCGGCTCATCCAGAGAGCAGGCGCCGGAGGTGGTAAAGGCCCTGGGAATCCGCTGTGTCATTGCCAGGTCCTTTGCCCGCATCTTTTTCCGCAATGCCATTAACAACGGTCTGCTTCTGATGGAACAGCCGGATCTTTATGATGACGTAGCCGAGGGGGACCAGATCACTGTTACCGTCAACCAGGCGGTACATTATAATGGAAAGAACTACCCCATTGCCTCCCTGCCGGACAACCTGGTGGAGATTCTGAATGCAGGCGGGCTGGTGAAGGCCATGAGAAAGCGCAACGGGCTGGAAAAGGAGGAGGACCATGGGACAGACCATTATTGAGAAAATCATTGCCCACAACATAGGCGCCCCTTCCGTAAAGCCGGGGCAGATCGTTACGGTCCAGGCGGACCGGGTCATGGTGGATGATATTATGATGCCCTTTATTGTCAGTAAATTCAATGAGATGGGCTTTGGGAAGGTGTGGGACCCGGACAAGGTGGTGATGATCTACGACCATCTGGTTCCGGCCAGCCAGCAGGACGATGTGCGCCATTACCAGGTGGGGGACAGGTTTGCGGAAAAGTACGGAATCCGCAATGTCCACAGAAGCGACGGCATCTGCCACCAGCTGATGACGGAAGCCGGGTATGTGAAGCCGGGGGATGTGGTCTTCGGCACCGACAGCCACACCACCACCTATGGGTGCGTAGGCGCCTTCTCCACGGGAATCGGTTACACGGAAATGGCAGCCATCCTGGGCACCGGCACCCTGTGGGTGAAGGTGCCGGAGACCATAAAGGTGGTTATTGAAGGGGAAATGCCGGAGGGAGTCATGTCCAAGGATCTGATTCTGCGGCTCATCGGGGATCTGGGAGCAGACGGAGCCACTTACCGGGCCCTGGAATTCTCAGGCCCCGCAGTGGATGCCATGTCCGTGGCCAGCCGTATGACCATGGCCAATATGGCCATTGAAGCCGGGGCCAAATGCGCCCTCTTTACGCCGGATGCAAAGACCGCAGAATACTGCAACGTGGAGCTGGACCAGTTCCAGAAGGGGCTTACCGGGGACGCGGATGCCGTGTATGAGCGGACCATGGTCTACCAGGCAGAGGAGCTGGTGCCGGTAATGGCCTGCCCTTCCCAGGTGGACAAGATCCAGGAAGTCCGGGAACTGGAGGGAACTCCCATTGACCAGGTGTTTATCGGCTCCTGCACCAACGGCCGTCTGGAGGATCTGGAAGCAGCGGCCCGGGTGCTTAAGGGAAAGAAGGTGGCTCCTTTTGTGAAGCTGGTGGTGACTCCTGCCAGCCGGAAAGTCTATGAAGATGCCCTGAAAGCCGGGATTCTGAAAGTCCTGGTGGAAGCCGGGGCCATCCTGACCCATCCGGGCTGCGGCCTGTGTTGCGGACGTACCGGCGGAATCTTAAGCGACGGGGAGCGGGTGGTGGCTACCAACAACCGGAATTTTCTGGGACGCATGGGCACCTCCAAGGTGGAGATCTACCTGGCATCCCCGGCTACGGCGGCAGCCTGCGCGGCGGCGGGAACCATCACGGCGGAAAGGAATGTATCCTATGAAGGAGCACAAGAAGGAAAAGACCAATGTCATGCGGCTTCTGGAGGCAGCAGGCATCCCCTATAGGTCCATGGAATATGAGGTGGATGAGCAGGACCTGTCCGGCATCCATGTGGCCAGCCAGCTGGGCCAGGACCCGGATACCTGCTTTAAAACACTGGTGCTTAAGGGAGAGAAGACCGGATATCTGGTCTGCTGCATCCCGGTGGCAGAAGAGCTGGACTTAAAAAAGGCAGCCCGTGCAGCCGGTGACAAAAAGGTGGAGATGATCCCCATGAAGGATCTGCTGGCTGTAACCGGATATATCCGGGGCGGCTGTTCTCCGGTGGGGATGAAGAAGCGGTTTCCTACCTATATAGATGAGACGGCTGAGCTGTTTGATGAGATTGCGGTCAGCGCAGGCATGCGGGGAGTCCAGGTGCTTGTGAGTCCCCAGGCCCTGGGCCTGTATGTGGGAGCAGAATTTTGTGAGCTGGTTTGAAAAGTGCCGGTTCCCGGACACCCTTTCAGGGGAGTGGGAAGTGGCTGAAAAAATAAATGTGAGTTTACATAAAAAAGAGCCGACACAGTGCGACTCTTTTTTTGCGTCGTCAAAAGTAACATAAATGTAATATAAATGTAACAATAGAGATAAAAAGACTATAAGAAATGCCGAAAAATCCGAGATGAAATTGTGCGGTATGTCCATAAAATTGGAAATCCTAAAATAATCCGTGTAAAATGTAACAAAAATTTAAAATCCTTATTGACATTTTCAAGTTTCCCCCACTATAATAGCCTCCGAAGCAAGAAGACAAGGCAATTTCGGATCTGATCCCCCACTTTTGTCGAAATATGGAGGTGAAATTGGGAATTGCTTATTTTCTGGAAGAGAGGTGTATGTATGCTTACATTATGCTCATTTCTTCAGTTCTGGACCAGGCTTGTGGGGTCTTCCGGGATGGCAGGTCTGTCAAAGCGGATGTGCCGCCGGATGGGCGTCATGGTGGCAGGAATGACTGCTGTGGCAGTGATGACCATGACCCTCAACGGGTTTGCAGGCGGCGGCAGGGCAGTACTGACTGCTTATGCCGAGGTGCCGGGGGAGGAACCTTCCCAGGCCCTGGTACATCAGTCCGGCACAGAAGAAAGCGGGACGCTTACGGAAGCAAAAGTACAGTTTCGGCTTACGGACGGGGAGAATTTGCGTGAAGGGCAGGCGCTGGCAGGAAGCATGCTGGCGGAGGATATACAGAGACAGGAAGCAGCAAAGAACGAAATCCGGGCAGTGGTAGAGAAGGCCAAGGACGAGATACAGAAGGCGGAAGAGCAGCGGGCCCTGGCAGCCGGGGAGGAACCCCGGGAAGCCACGGTACAGGCAGCGGCGGTCAACTGTTCCCAGCAGGATTATGAAGTGCTGAAACGGATCGTGGAGGCGGAAGCCGGAATCTGCGATACCAAAGGCCGGATTCTGGTGGCCAATGTGGTACTGAACCGGGTGAGAAGCAGCCAGTTTCCCAACACGGTCACAGAGGTGGTTTACCAGAGAGCCCAGTTCTCGCCGGTGCGGGACGGCAGACTTAACTCCTGCGTGGTGACACCGGAGACCGTGGATGCGGTGAACCGGGCCCTGGCCGGGGAGGATTACTCCCAGGGAGCATTGTATTTTATGAACCGGGGAAGGTCCCGGGCACGGAATGTTAGCTGGTTTGACCGGAATCTGACCTATCTGTTCCATCATGACCGGCATGAATTTTTTAAATAAGAACGGTAGAGACGCAGGCAGTTCCATGGATTCACATAGACCCAGGCAGTTTCCAGGGGGAGCAGATCCCCGGGGGACTGCCTGTTACTGTTCACTGGTACCAGGCGAACAGTAACCCGGAGGTAACAGTTCAGATAGGTCTGCGCGTTTCCCAAGGGACGCCTTCGGTGCACCGCG
>CAJTOV010000161.1 GCA_910577765.1 uncultured Lachnospiraceae bacterium | reverse complement strand
CTGGCCCTCACCGGCACGGCGGCAGACTCCCAGGTGCTGGACGGGAAGACCTACTACAATACGGATGCAAAGACACTGCGGACCGGCAAAATGCCCGAGCGCGGGGCACAGAAAGCATCCCTTAACTGTGGGCAGTCCTGCACAATACTGGACGGACACCACAATGGGGCAGGTACAGTGACAGCCAATTCCCTGGCCAGCCAGACAGGCGTGCAGAATGGCAAGTCAGCGGCGGGTGCTGCCCATATTCTCAACGGGTATGGGGCCTGGGTGAATGGAGCCTGGGTAAACGGTGACATGGCTAACCAGGGTGCCAAGACGGCAGCCATGAACTGCGGCGGGTCCTATACGATCCCGGCAGGCTGGCATAACGGCCAGGGTAAGGTAACAGCCAACTCCCTTGCCAGCCAGACGGATGCCAATGCGGCTGCAGGGGATATCCGGAAGAACAAGACCGCATTTGTCAAAGGAATCAAGGTCACCGGGAACATGGCTGAAAAGGCTGCGGCCACCTATACGCCGGGAACAGCCAACCAGACCATTGCTGCCAGCCAGTATCTGACCGGGGTGCAGACCATCAAAGGGGATGGGAACCTTAAGGCCGCCAATATCAAAAAGGGAGTTACAATTTTTGGCATAACCGGGACCTGGGAGGGGTATGTGGCAGCGGCTACGGACCTGTACTACAATGGGGCCAATCCGGCGGGATTTGCACTTAGCGGCTCACTGCTTGCAAATGGTGTGTGCAGCTTTGATAACACGTACATAACCATTAACTCCGGGACAACATCGGCAAATACTGTCAATATAAAAGCAAACAAGAGTTATAATTTTGCCGGATACAGCAATTTGAAAATCACACTGCGGATAGCAAAATTATACGCAGGCACTGGCTCCCAGTATGTACACATGACTGGTGGCAGCGAATTAAAGTACAATCTTAAGGATGCATCCAACCTGGCAGCAGGAAATGAATATACGGTAACTTTTTCGCTGGTCAATAACCAGAAAACATTTGTTCCAGTCTTTGAATTCGAGACAAGGAGCGGAATCTGGCAGATTAAGCGGATACGACTGGAATAATGGACCGGTACCACTGGTAACCCCCCGGGAAACCGGGTAAAAATAAACATTAGAAAGAGAGGACCAAACAAAATGAGAAAGAGAAGAAATGAAAGCGTAACCCCGCACATCCCTTACGGACCAGCAACCGGAGTACCCACCCCGGAACCGAAAAATGAGGTACTGGGCACTGACCGCTATGACGGTGACAGTACCCCAGGCACCGCAGACCACGTAAAGCCCGGGCATGTCCCTGGTGGGCCTGGGCATGGGAACTGTAGCCATGAATAATCAGGCTGGTGCGGAATGATCGGATATGTGGAGCTGTATTTCCGTATTGTTGGGAAAAGTGAAACTTACTATGCAAAATTTGACGGCGAGTTCGGAAAGCCCCTGGGATGGTTCAGATTACAGAGCATAAAACGGAGCATGAAGAAGGTTTACGAAAAATTCGACCGGATAGATTCCGTGGAATTTTGCAGCAGGGAAGAATGGAAAGAGAACCGCTGTGGTGATGAAATATCTTGCAGTTGGGGCGATTCCAGTTGATGCCTAAAAATAGCAGGAGGCAGTTCATCAATCAAGATGATACTGTCTCCTGCTTTTCGTGAAAAAGAGGATTAAATTTCTCATTTATTTTGTCCGTATTTCTCAAAAATCGTGTCGCGCTACAAGAAAGAATCTCATGTCATCTTGATAATTCATATAAACCTGGATATAATAAAAAGAAACCATAAACCCGTTTCTGCAACTGACAGACCTGCAACTAACATTTTGGAGGATAACAGAATGAATTTAGTAAAAGAAGCTCAGGAAAGCAGGAAAAAAATCTTGTTATCTGCATTGGCCGCCACAATTTCGGTCATTGCCGCAACTCCGCTGTTTGTGATTTCAAGTGCAATGTTACTGAAGTCCTGGATGCGGGGTCTGCTGATATTCTCCGCTTCTATCGTAATGGCTTTGGGAATCGGTGCCGCCTGTGTGCTTGACAGGGAGGCGGGCGCATTCCAGTGCCCTGCATGCCGCACCCGGTTTGTCCCCAGTATGAAGGATTATCTTATGGGTCCCCATACCCTTACCAGGCGGAGATTAAAATGTCCCAATTGCGGAGAAAGAAGCTATTGCAAGAAAGTGCTGACAAAATCAGCTGCCCCTCAGTAATCCGACAGACATCCGGCACGGTAATATCCAATTGCTTTGAAATGTAACAGCGGCTCATAATTTTCTTATGTTAAACGAAAATATGACGAAGTTATTAAAGGAAAGCATGTAGGATCTGGCAACCTGTGCAAGGCAGGGAGCCCGACAAATTCTACCCCCAGGGAACAAGAGAACCCTGAGGGTATACAGGAGGATATTACCATGAAATACGTATGTGATGTGTGCGGCTGGGAATACGATGAGGAAGCAGGCTATCCCGATGGCGGAATCGCACCGGGAACCAAATGGGAGGATGTGCCCGAGGATTTTGAGTGCCCGCTGTGCTCTGTAGGGAAGGATCAGTTTTCCCAGGTGTAAATACCCTATGTGAACAAGGGAACACAAAAAGATTTCCCGGAGTGCTGCTTATGTGGGCACTCCGGGATTTTGTTATGTCTGATGGCCAAACCCGGTACTTCCGTGTCTTTCCCCAGTGCACAAGGGGCGGTGTCCCCCTGCTTACTGAGGGTATCTTCCCAGCTTTACACGCCGGATATAGGGTACCAGGCCGCCTTCTGCCACAATCGCCTCAATATGGGCCGGAATCCGGCTGCATGGGTAGATTTCCCCGGTAGTCAGGTTGCGGATCACGCCGTTTCCATAATCCACGTCGATCTGGTCTCCTTTGCTGATTTTGTCCGTATCCTCACATTCCACTGCCAGGATCCCCACATTGATACAGTTGCGGTAGAAGATCCGGGCATAATCCATAGCCACGATCAGTCTCACCCCCAGGGCTTTCAGCATCAGCGGCGCATTTTCCCGGCTGGAGCCGGAGCCCAGATTGTGCTGGGCCACAAAAATATCCCCTGGCCGGTACTGGGCCGCGAAATCCGGGTCCACAGCGTTCATGGTATATCTGGCGGCCTCCTGGACCGGAAGCTCCAGGGAGGCGGGGGGTGAAATGATATCCGTATTAATATTATCCGTATATTTCCATACCTTTCCTTGTGCCATATCTGTTCTCCTCCCTTACATCAGTTCCCTGGGGTCCATGATCCGCCCGGCCACTGCCGAAGCTGCCACCGAGGCCGGGGATGCCAGATATACACGGGATTCTTTGCTTCCCATCCGCCCGATAAAGTTCCGGTTGGTGGTGGAAATACAGACTTCGCCGGAGGCCAGGGCTCCCGAGTGAATCCCCAGGCAGGCTCCGCAGCTGGAAGCCAGAATCACCGCACCGGCATCTGCCAGAGTCTCCAGAATCCCGTTCTTCATACAGAGATTATAAATCTCTCTGCTGGCAGGAGACACCAGCAGCCGAATACCCGGGGCCACCTGCCTGCCTTTGAGCATGCGGGCCGCCATTTCCAGGTCCGTGTACCGCCCGCCGGTACAGCTTCCAATGTAAGCCTGGTGGATGGGGATCTGTCCGGCATCTGCAAGGTCGCAGACATGGTCCACTTCATGAGGACATGCCACCTGGGGCACCAGACATTCTGCGTCAAAGACCAGGGTCCTGGCAAAGACCGCATCCGGGTCAGACCGGAGATGGTCGAACCGGCGGGTCACCCCAAACCGGGCCAGATACCGGGCCGTCTCATCATCATACCCGATCAGTCCCGCCTTGGCTCCTGCCTCCACAGCCATGTTGGAAAGACAGAACCGTTCATCCATGTGCATGGAAGCAATGGTGCTTCCGGTGTATTCCAGCGTCTTGTAGGTGGCGCCTCCATGGCCTACGGTCCCAATGGTTTTCAGGGAAACATCCTTTGCCATGACTCCGGGCCCCAGGGTTCCCTCCCACCGGGCCAGAATGGTCTGGGGCACTTTCATCCAGGTCTGGCCCGTAGCCAGCACCCCCGCCATTTCCGTAGAGCCTACGCCGGTGCTGAAGCTGGCCAGGGCTCCATAGGTGCAGGTGTGGGAGTCGGTTCCCACGATCACATCTCCCGGCATTACATGGCCCTTTTCCACCATCACCTGGTGGCATGGGCCTGCAAATTCATAATAATTGCGGACACCGTGGTCCCGTGCCCACTCCCGGGTGAATTTTACAATGTCTGCCTGGTTGCTGTTGGCCGGCGGTGTGTAGTGGTCTGAAATTATGACCACCCGCTCCGGGTCCCAGACCTGGGCCTCCATCTGTTTCAGACACTGGTCGATTTCCAGCCTGGGACCCAGCACATCGTCCATCATGGCTTTGTCAATGTCTGTCCAGATAATGTCACCGGCCTGTACCCTTTCCCGGCCTGCCCCCCGGGCCAGAAGCTTTTCGGAAAGTGTGTATCCCATGTCCATGCCCCCTCTCATCCGAACCAGTTATAGGCACCGGTCATGCCGAACAGCGCAATCACAATCACTCCGCCAATGGACACCAGGAAAAGCTGGACAAAAAGTCTGCTCTGCTCCTCCGGGGTGGGCTGGGCGATCTGGGAGTAAGCAGCCAGTCCCATGGAACCGCCAGTGGAAATGGGGCTCATGCCTGCCGCGCTGGCCGTGTTGGTAATAGCCGAGATCAGTGACAGGGCAGAGACACCGCCTACCTGGGCCGCCACGCCGGACACTGTGGGAATCAGGGTGGGCATGACCACGCCGCTGGTGGAGCTGAAGAAGGACATGATTCCGGCGGTGACGCCCATGATGCCGGGAGCCGTGGCCGGAGTCATCAGGGACGCCAGTCCGTCTGCCAGCAGGTCAATGCCTTCCAGGGCGATAACCATGGCCATCAAGGTGTTGATACCGGCAATCATCAGAAGGGTCCCCCAGGGAATCCCGGCAATGGCTTTCTTCTGGTCCCCTGCCTTCGCCAAAAGCAGCACCATGGCAATGGTAAAACTGGTCAGGCCCACATCATATCCCATGCCCACCACCAGCACCACCAGCAGGACAATCCCGGCCAGGGTAATGGCCTGGGACCGGTCCAGAGGGGTGATCTTCATCTCAGACACTTCTGCCTGGGACTTCATCTGATACCCTTTCAGCACAATGTAGATCACAACAAAGTACACGGTCATGGCCATGACCATATTCAGGGCATAGGGAAGGGCGATGCCGGTGATCCCCTGCTCCTCCGCCAGGGACAGTCCCAGAATTCCGGTAGGTGCAATAGGCGTCAGGCCTCCGGCTGCGGCCCCCAGCACCGAGGTGGCGGACAGCAGCACCGGGGAGATCCGCATCTCCGCTGCCAGGGAACAGGTGAATACGGCCATCAGCCCCATAACCGGAACCGTCCCCGGGCCTACTGCTGCCAGAACCGCTGAAAATACATAGACAATAATAGGAATCAGGGCAGTCCGCTTTCCTGCCAGGGAAATAATCCTGCGGGCTATTTGTTCCATGGTTTTATTCTCCTGGGCAATGCTGAACAAAAGCATCACCCCCAGCAGGGTCACAAACAGCTTGGTGGGAAAGCCTGCCTGGATGGTCTTGGCAGCCACCCCCGCAATCTTGCCCAGAACCAGTGCCAGTCCAAAGGCTACCAGCCCCATATTGGTTTTCCGCCAGAATCCCAGAAAAATTGCCAGAAACAGAAATACAAGTGATAGTATAGCCATGTTTCCTCCTCCTTTCGGGAATGCACTTCCAGGAATACGACAAGGTAACCCTTCCGGCAGCTGCCGGAAGGAATCCTGGAGTACATCCAGACCTGTTGACTCGTTTCTATCACTTATATAAAGCAAAAACGGTGCCAACGGAATTTCCGCCGGATTCGGGGCTGTTTTCGGGCCTTTGGAAATACCATGGGAAACAACTTGTTTCAGTCTGTCTGTTTCATGGAAACAAACTGTTTTACAAAAAAACAATACCAGCCATGCCGGAGCGTGTCTGAAAATTCATTTCCGCCAGCAGCCTTTTCCCTGTCAGATTCCCAGCTGCTTCATATAACGCCACAGGGTACTGCGGGAACAGCCCAGCATTCTGGCGGCCTGGCCCCGGTGATAGTGGCACAGCTCCAGAGCCTTTTCAATGGCAGCCCGGTCAGGCCGGACTGTCCCGGAAGCATCTGCAGCCGGCTCCGGCTCCGGAATATCAGGAAGCTTCCCTGCCGCTCCCAGGGATTCCCGCAGCACCGTCTCCGCTACTTCCCCGCCGCCGTATTTCCACAAGGCAGCCATCCGCTCCAGAAGTCCCATCAGCTCCCGGATATTCCCGGGCCACGTATACTGCTCCAGAAGCCGGTTTCTCCGGAGTATCTGCATAATGGCCTCCCGCTCCCGTGGGAAATACATCTGCAAAAAATATTCTGCCAGAACCATAACATCCCCTTTCCGCTCCCGCAAGGGAGGAATGGTCAGTCTCAGAATATTGATCCGGTAATACAGATCCCTGCGGAAATGTCCCGTGTCCACCTCCTGGGCCAGATTCCGGTTGGTGGCGGTGATAACCCGCACATCCACCGGCAGTGTATGGTCGCTTCCGATCCGGCGGATCTCCTTCTCCTGGAGCACCCGCAGAAGCTGGGTCTGGGTCTCCATGGGAATCTCCCCGATCTCATCCAGAAAGATGGTTCCGCCGTGGGCGATTTCGAAAAGCCCCGGACGGCCGCCTTTGGCAGCTCCGGTAAAGGCCCCCTCCACATAGCCGAAAAGCTGGCTTTCCAGAAGCTCCTTTCCCAGGGAGGCACAGTTGATTGCCACAAAGGGGCCTGCCGCCCGGCTGCTGGCATTGTGGATACTCTGGGCAAACAGCTCTTTTCCTGTTCCCGTCTCCCCGCAGACCAGAACCGTGGAATCGGTCTGGGAATAGCTGGAGGCAATACGTTTTGCCTGCTCCAGCAGAGAGCTTTTCCCCTGAATGTCCTCAAAATGATATTTTGCCCGGTTTCCTTTCTTATATAGCTGCATACGGATGTTGTGTTCACTCCGCTGCACATCCCGGACGTTCCGCAGAATATAAAGGGCCCCTTCCACGTTTCCGTCAATCTTTAAGGGAATGTGATCCACGGAACACATTCCGCCGTGGAGACGGACCAGACGGCTGTAGGGACTGCTGCCGGTGGGGGAACCCAGTTCCGGGAGTATTTGTGCCATGGGCATACCGGAGACCTGCGGCAGCCGCCGCTTCAGCAGCTGGAGGGCTGCCTGGTTGGCCACCTGGATGCGGCCCATCCGGTCCGCTGAGAGAATTCCTTCGTTGGTGTTGTTCAGGATCATGGACAAGCGCTGGCTGGTAACCTGGTATTCCCACTGTTTTTTCTGCTCATGCTTCTGGAGGGCCACAAGCTGCTGGGCCGATTCCAGGGCATAACGGATGGAGTCCAGGGTATTTTCCACAATCTGGTGGGGGATGCCGGCCTCGCTGGCATACTGTTTCAGACTCACCCCTCCGCCGATGAGAAGTGTATTGCCGTCTGCAACCGCCTTGGAAGCGATCTTCTCATACTCAGCGGAATTGTCGTAAGGATAAAGGGTGGCTCCGGGAAGCTCCACATATTCACACAGCTTCTCCAGCTCCGGAATAAAGGTGCTGTACTCCACGATTCCCAGCTTTCCAGGGTGGTCCTTCAGCAGACGGATATGCCGCAGGTAATCGTTCATGGTGGTGCGGATCTGTACCACCTGCATGCCGCTGCGCTGCTGCAAGACCCCGGCAGTCCCCTTTCTGCTGACCAGGACTCTGGCCCCCTGCTTCTGTACCTTCCGGGCAATCTTAAGGCCGTCATCCAGAACCGCCACAAAGGTGCTGACATTTTCATAATGGGCCTCCCGGCAGACCTTTCTCACATTCTCGGCCAGCTCCTGGCTTGGGCAAATGGCGCATATCTCCTTACATGTATTCTCCATGGTTCTCCCCGGACCCTGCAAAGGATCTCTTTTTCTAAGAATTTCTGGTAACACCGGTTCAGCAAGGACTGAACGGTTCCAAAATATCTTACCATGGGCCAGGAGAAAAAGTAAATATGAGGGAAAAATTTCCAGAAAGTGGAGGAAGTGTTAGTGTTGGCCGGAACCCGGGCCGCCCATCACCGCAGGT
>CAJTOV010000160.1 GCA_910577765.1 uncultured Lachnospiraceae bacterium | reverse complement strand
ACGGACCGTGTCAAACAGGGTCAGCTGGCTCATCTCGATCTCATCGGGCTTTGGCACCGGCCTGCGGACCGGGGTGCCGGAGCTGCTTTCGGCGATCTCCCGGGTCCTGGCAGTCAGGTCCGAATCCACCAGCTCCTCCACCAGCTCCTTGGCCCGGGCAATGACCGAGTCGGGAACCCCGGCCAGCTTGGCCACCTGGATTCCGTAGCTTTTGTCTGCCCCGCCCCGGACAATCTTGCGCAGAAAGACAATGTTGTCCCCCTGCTCCTTGACGGCAATACAGTAATTGTTGACTCCGCTTATGATCCCCTCCAGCTCCGTCAGCTCATGGTAATGGGTGGCGAACAGGGTCTTGGCTCCCAGAAGCTTTGTGTTGCTGATGTGCTCCACCACGGCCCAGGCAATGCTCATGCCGTCAAAGGTGCTGGTGCCCCTGCCGATCTCGTCCAGAATCAGAAGGCTGTTGCGGGTGGCGTTGCGGAGAATATTGGCCACCTCCGTCATTTCCACCATAAAGGTACTCTGGCCTGAGGCCAGGTCGTCGGAAGCCCCCACCCGGGTGAAGATCCGGTCACAGATGCCGATATTGGCCTGGTCTGCCGGAACGAAGCTGCCGATCTGGGCCATGAGAACAATCAGGGCTGTCTGGCGCATGTAGGTGGATTTGCCTGCCATGTTGGGACCGGTGATAATGGAGATCCGGTTCTTACCGTTGTCCAGATACGTGTCGTTGGACACGAACAGGTCATCCCGCATCATCCGCTCCACCACCGGATGGCGGCCTCCCCGGATCTGGATGGTGCCCTTTTCGTTGATGGCCGGCTTTATGTAATCATTGCGTGTAGCCACCGTGGATAGGGATGCATACACATCCACCGCGGCAATAGCCCGGGCTGTCCGCTGAATCCGCACCACCTGGGCCCCAATCCGGTCCCGGACATCACAGAACAGCTCATATTCCAGGGAGTACAGCTTGTCCTCTGCCCCCAGGATCACATCCTCCAGATTCTTCAGCTCGTCGGTGGTATAGCGCTCTGCGTTGGTTAAGGTCTGCTTGCGGATAAAATAGTCCGGCACCTGGGCCTTGAAGGAATTGGTCACCTCAAAATAGTATCCGAATACCTTGTTGAACTTTACCTTCAGATTGCGGATGCCGGTTTTGTCCCGCTCCCGGACCTCCAGCTCCGCCAGCCAGCTCTTGCCCTGGGTCTTGGCGCTGCGCAGCCGGTCTGCCTCCTCACTGTACCCCTCCCGGATAATGCCTCCTTCCCGGACGGTCAGGGGCGGTTCCTCCACTATGGCCCGGGTCACCAGCTCATGCAGATCCTCCAGGGAATCCAGCTCTTCCCTGAGAGCCGTCAGGTTCTGGCAGGTAAACTCCCCCAGCAGGTTCTTGATGTGGGGTACCATGGCAATGGAATTGCAGAAAGCCAGAAGGTCCCTGGGGGTAGCGCTTTTGTAGCTGATCCGTCCGATGAGCCGTTCCAGGTCATAGACCGGATTCAGATATTCCCCCAGTTCCTCCCGGCTGATGTAATTGACATTCAGCTCTTCCACGGCCTTCTGCCGCTCCAGGATTTCCTCCCGGCTGATTAAGGGCTGCTCAATCCATGCCCGCAGAAGCCTGGCCCCCATGGCGGTCTTTGTCCTGTCCAGCACCCACAGAAGGCTTCCCCGTTTCTGCTTTTCCCGCATGGTCTCCAGAAGCTCCAGGTTCCGCCTGGTGGAGGAATCCACCACCATATAATTGCCGGTGGAATAAGGGACAATGGCCGTAATATGGTCCAGGCTGCATTTCTGGGTCTCGTACAGGTACTGTAAGATGGCACCGGCGGCAATGGTTCCGCACTCATAGTCTCCCAGCCCCAGTCCCTCCAGGCTTCCCACCTTAAAATGCTCCCGCAGCACCTTCCGGCACCCTTCCTCCTGAAAGAAACGGGCATCCAGGGGATAGAAGGCAAACTGGTAACGGTCCCGGATCTGTTCCAGATCCATGCTGCACATGGCAAAGGCGTCGTTGCACACCACCTCCGAAGGCGAAAACTTGTTGATCTCATCCACCAGGCACCGTTCCGACTCCACCTCGGTCACCAGAAATTCTCCGGTAGTAATATCCGCCACAGACACTCCCAGCTTCTCTCCCAGACAGACGATTCCCATCAGGTAATTGTTCCTGGACTCGTCCAGGGCCTGGGAGCTGGTGATGGTCCCTGGGGTCACCACCCGGATCACCTCCCGTTTTACCAGTCCCTTGGCCTGCTTTGGGTCCTCCATCTGTTCTGCAATGGCTACCTTGTAGCCCTTCTGCACCAGACGTCCCAGATAACTGTCCGCCGCATGGTAGGGTACACCGCACATGGGGGCCCGTTCCTCAAGACCGCATTCCTTTCCGGTCAGGGTCAGCTCCAGCTCCTTTGACACGGTCAGGGCATCCTCAAAGAACATTTCATAAAAATCTCCCAGGCGGTAAAACAGAATACAGTCCTGGTACTGCTTTTTGGTCTCCATATACTGGACCATCATCGGTGATAATCCGGCCACGTTCGTTTCTCCTTTTCTTTTGACATTTCCGTCAGACAAAAGTGTTCTGCGGCCAAAGCCGCAGAACACATATGCTGTCCTTTTCCCCGGCAGTCCGGTATCCCGGAACCTGCCTGTTATGGTTCCTTTACAAGTCTTCCCATATAGTAAAAGCCTCTGGATTCCTCCAGATACACATCCACAAGCTTACCTACCAGCTCCACGGTTCCGGGAAAATGGACAGTGGTGTTGTTGGAGAGACGTCCGGTCACGTATCCATCCTGATGATCATCGGGACACTCTACCAGCACCTTTCCCACTGTCCCTGTATCCCGGCCGCATACCTGCCCTGCGGTCTGCTGGACCAGGGCAAGCAGCCGGTCAAACCGATCCTTTGCCACATCCTCCGGCACCTGGGCCGCCATGGCTGCCGCCGGGGTACCGGTCCTCTTTGAGTAGAGGAAGGTAAACGCACTGTCATAGCGGACCCGACGGACCACATCCAGGGTCTCCTGGAAGTCTTCCTCTGTCTCGCCGGGAAAGCCTACTATGATATCCGTGGTCAGGGAGATATCCGGCATGGCCTGCCGAATCCGGTCCACCAGCGCAAGATACCCTTCTTTGGTGTACCTGCGGTTCATCTGCTCCAGAATCCGGCTGCTGCCGGACTGGATGGGCAGATGGAGATGGCGGCATACCTTTTGGCAGTCCTTCATGGCCTCAATCAGGTCCACGGACAAGTCCTTGGGATGGGAGGTCATAAAGCGGATTCGGGCAAGGCCCGGAATCTCATTGACCTGACGCAAAAGCTGGGCAAAGGTCATGGGACGTGCCAGGTTCTTTCCGTAGGAATTCACGTTCTGGCCCAGAAGCATGACCTCCACCACCCCGTCCGCCACCAGACGGCGGATCTCCGCCAGAATCTCCTCCGGCTCCCGGCTCCGCTCCCGTCCACGCACATAGGGAACAATACAGTAACTGCAGAAATTGTTGCAGCCGAACATAATGTTCACACCGGACTTAAAGGGGAACTTCCGCTGTGTGGGAAGCTCCTCCACCACTGCCTTTGTACCATCCCAGATATCCACCACCATCTGTTGGCGGCACAGCCGGTCATAAAGAAGCTCCGCCAGTTTAAAGATATTGTGGGTTCCGAAAATAATGTCTACAAAGGGGTAGCTTTTCCGAATCTTCTCCACAGCCTGCCGCTCCTGCATCATACAGCCGCACAAGGCAATGATCATGTGGGGATTCTTCCGTTTCAGGACGCTTAAGCGGCCCAGGCGTCCGTAGACCTTCTGGTTGGCATTGTCCCGGACCGTGCAGGTGTTGTAGAGAACCAGGTCTGCCTCCTCCCGGTCCGTCTCCTCAAAGCCGGTCTGGCTCAGTATCCCCAGAAGCTTCTCCGAATCCCTGGCATTCATCTGACAGCCAAAGGTCTGGATGCATGCCCTGGGAGGGCGTCCGTGATCCTGCTGAAAGGCCAGAACCCACTCCCGGCACCTGGCCATAAAGTAATACTGCCTCTCCGGCTCCTCTGCCGGTGGGTCCAGGGACGGGTCCATTCTGTCTAAATCAATCTCATTGTACATAATCATTTCTCCATGGCTTCGGCCTGCAACTGGTCAAACCGGGCCATACATTCCTCCACGGTGGCCCCGGCCAGCAGTTCCCGCACGATCAGGCAGGTATTGCCCCACTGCTCCACCTTCAGGCCGGCATTGGAGGCAAGTACATAGACGCCTTCGTTGATCCGGTCATTAAGGGGTTTCAGGGCATCGATACAGTCTACCTGAATATTCTTTGAGGGGGAGATCACCTTATTGGTCTCCATATAGATCTGGAGCGCCTCGTCGGAAAGCAGCACGTCCAGTACTGCCAGGGTATCCTCCAGATGCTCCGCTTCTGCCCCCACACCGAAACCGGTAATGGGCACTACCGGCATGGGACCCCGGCTGCTGGGAAAGCCGATGACCTGCATGTTGAAATCCGCTTTTCCATAGGCAGTATCCGCGTTGGCCGCCCCCCAGTAAGCCATGACAACAGGGGTCTTCTGGGCCAGAAAGTCAGGCCCCTCCCCTTCGATGGCCTCGGAAATATAGGCTTTCTCCGCATCAATATATCCCTTGTCAATCAGTTCTTTCAGGAACTCGAAGCCGGGACGCATATACGCACTGAGCTTTACCTGGCCGCTGTTAATGGCCTGGATTTCTGCCTCGGTATTGCCCCCGTTATATAAGTCGGCAAAGCCAATGGCAAAGACAAAGTTTTCCAGCCACCAGCGGTTGGCCCCGATGGGAGTCTCAATACCGTTCTCCTTAAATACACGGCAGCATTCCAGCAGATCCTCCGGGGTCCGGGGCAGAGCAAGCTGGTACTTGTCAAACATGTCTTTGTTGATGAACAGACCGTAGGCAACCACCTCCTGGGGAATGGCTACCAGCTTTCCGTTGACCGTATTGGCTGCCTTCACAACCTCCCGCAGATTCTCCACAATGCTAAGGCCCGACAAGTCTGCCAGCCTGCCTTCCTCTCCCAGAATCTGGATGGAATCCGGATTCATCAGATAGAAATCGTCCATATTGTTCCTGGCCCGGTCCTCCAGCACTTCGTCATAGGTCCGCTCCTGATAGTTATCCGCAGTGTAGGTCCGGTATTCCACCATCACTCCCAGCTTCTCCTCCGCCAGGGCCACGGTCTTGTCATGGGCAGTACGGGCAGTATTCACCTTGTCCGGGTTGGATTTTTCCATGGGAGAAAACAAAAGAACCACCCGTTCGTTTTCTTCATCTTCGACCGCCAGGTTGCCCTGGAAAGCTTCTTTCTTTCCGCAGCTTACCAGAGTCATGGCCACCACTGCCGCCAGTATGACAGTCTGTAATTGCCTGGCCATTTTCATTTTCTTCATGTCCTGCATTCCTCTCTGATTTCAAATCTTCCCCTGATGGAGATGTGCTGTCACATCCCGTATGGAAGCGGTCTCCAAAACTGACCCTACAGAAATCTGTGGACAGTCCGTCGCAAAAGCTCCATATTGATAGGCTTGGATACATGGGCATTCATGCCTGCATCCATGGCATCCTTTACATCCTCCGCAAAAGCATTGGCCGTCATGGCAATGATGGGGATGGTCCCGGCATCTTCCCGGTCCAGGGCCCGGATGGCCCGGGTAGTCTCATAGCCGTTCATCACCGGCATCTGGACGTCCATCAGAATGGCATCAAACTCTCCTGGCTCTGCCTGGATAAACCGTTCCAGGGCCAGCTTTCCGTTCTCCAGAATCTCACAGAACGCTCCCTCCAGCTCCAGCAGTTCCGACAGTATCTCCGCATTGATCTCATTGTCCTCTGCAACCAGGAACCGGCATCCGTCCAGACAGCTGGTTCCTGCTTCCGCTGCCGGTTCGTCTCCGCTTGTTTCTGCCTGAAACTCCAGAATTTTCTCCTTCAGGACGGATACGAAAAACGGTCTGGTAAGGAATCCGCTGCTTCCTTCAATTGCACCCTTTTCGTCTGTTTCCTCCCAGTCACAGGTGGTCAAAAGCAGAATAGGCACCTGCTGGGGAAGAAGGGAACGCATCTGCTTTGCCAGCCCCATATCCCGGGAGTCCAGAAGCTCTAAGTCCAGCAGGACCACATCATATCCATCACTGTCCCTGCCTGCTTCCCGGACCATATTCATGGCAGTCTCCTGGTCTTGGGCCATATCCAGCCGGACTCCGCTATCCTCCATCAGCATCCGGATATTTTCCAGAACTTCTTTGTCATCGTCCACTGCCAGAATCCGGGAAATTCCGTGTTTTTTCCAGAACTGTTCTTCCATCTTTTCGTCTGCGATCCGCAGCTCCAGCTCCACCCGGAACAGGCTTCCCTTACCTACCTGGCTGGTGACGGTGATGGTTCCGCCCATCATCTCCACAATATTCTTGGTAATGGCCATGCCCAGGCCCGTCCCCTGGACTTTGTTGGTGGTGCTGTTCTCCGCCCGGGTAAAGGCGTCAAAAATCACTTCCAGATACTCCTGGGTCATGCCGAAACCGTTATCTTCCACTTCAATGCGGATATGCTCATACTGGCTGGACCGCTGTTCCAGGCCAATGATCCGCAGCCAGATCCGGCCTCCCTCCTGGGTATATTTCACCGCATTGGATAAGAGATTAATCAGAATCTGGTTCAGTCTGGTCTCATCTCCCACCAGTTCCTCATGTTTGACCCCGGTCACCGTTACGTCAAAGGTCTGTCCCCTGGTTCTGGCAGCAGGCCGGATAATGGCATCCACCGAGGCGATCATGGTACTGAGACGGAACTCTCCGATGGTCAGCACGGCTTTGCCGCTTTCAATCTTGGAGACATCCAGTACGTCGTTGATCAGACTTAACAGATGCTGGCCCGAGGCAGTGATCTTCTTGATATACTCCCTGACCTTTAACGGATTCTCCGCATCCCTGGCAAGCAGCGTGGTAAAACCCAGAATGGCATTCATGGGGGTACGGATATCATGGGACATATTGGACAGAAACATGGTTTTGGAGCTGTTGGCAATCTGGGCCGCCTGCAGGGCTTCTGCAAGCTGTCTGCTGTGGATCTCCCGTTCCCGCTCCTGCTCCTGGCGGATGCGGATCTGCTGTTTCTCGTTGACAAAATAGAGAACACAGCAGAAGACAAATGCCGCCAGCATCACGGTCACCACAACCAGAATGTTCTGGTTCACGGACCGCCCTTCCTTCTGGACCGCTTCCACCGGCACATATCCGATCAGGTACAGGGAGCCGTCATTGACGGCCCACATATAGATCAGAGACTCCTTATTGCGGATGTCATGGTAGAACAGAACATTCTTTCCTTTCTGGATATTCCGGGCTACCTCTTCCTGAATCTCCGGTTCCATGATCCGGTTGGCCCGGTAAAAATCCTCCAGGTTCAAATGACCTGCGTCCCGTTCTCCCACCCCTTTGGGGTTCAGCACCAGCCGCTGGCTGGTTGCATCCATGATATAAAGGAGTGCGTTGTTGTTGTAAAAACGGCCAGGCAGGGCATCATCAAAGGAGGTGTAGGCATACTCTGCATAGAAGGTGGCTACGGTTTTGCCGTCCTTCTCCACAGGGCACTGGATGGTATAGGCCCAGGTTCCCATGGAGTTAACGTAAGATTTGGAAACGGGAAGACCTCCTACGGTCTTGCCTGCAGAGAAATCCAGTTCTTCCGGTGAAAATACTTCCCCCACGTTGGACACCCCCTGGCTCTCCCCCTCTGGAACAAGGGAAAGGCGCACCATGGTCCTGTTCCGGTTGTAGGTGCGTATAAATGTCTCCGGATCATCCAGTACGGCAAGCTCCCGGGCAATCATCTTCTGGAATTCCGCTTCCTTGTTGAGAATCGCTTCGATCGTTCCTTCAATCAGATCCAGACTTTCACTAAGGTTGGTTACGGCAGATTCCGACATCTCACGCAGGATCTTTCCGGAGATCCCGTAGACCACGCCTCCCAGGATAAAGAATGTAAGCAGGACCGGGAGAAGCAGGGCAATCCTGCGTTCCTGCATGGCTGTTTTGTATTCCTTCTTCATAATTCTATAATACCCAAATTGTGACATGAATGTGATTCTTATATGGTTTTGCACTGCTTTTGTGCGGGCAGCTTTCGCAGTGCAGCTCGACTTCGTCTCGCTCACGGGCCTTTCGGCCCT
>CAJTOV010000159.1 GCA_910577765.1 uncultured Lachnospiraceae bacterium | reverse complement strand
AAGCCAGCTTGACGTCTGTTTTCGTCCAGTTTTCCCCGCCCCGTGAACTGTAACGCCGTATGCAGGGCAGGGAAATTTTTTTTAATTCTGTTTGCAATGGGGCATTTTTTATGTATAATATAATTTGTCAGAATTTGTATTGATTCTGGTAAAATGCCCGGAGAAAAAGGGCTGTGATGATAAAGGAGTATGTTCATGCAGAAGAGTATGTTGAAAGGAATAACAGCCGCACTCTTTGGTACGGCTGTTCTTATGTTAGGAAGCTTTATGGCATTTGCGGAGCCGGCAGATCCGGCGGCCCAGGACAGCGGAGCCGGGTCTGTGCCTACCCTGTGGGTGGTGGGGGATTCCACGGCAGCGGAATTTCAGGATAATTATTATATCCCCCGCTACGGGTGGGGAACCCAGCTTTACCGGTATTTCCAGGGAATTGAGATCCGCAACCTGGCCGTGTCCGGCACCAGCACCAAAAGCTTTATGGAGACCCCCCAGTACCAGACCCTGTTAAACGGGATGCAGACTGGGGATTATCTGATCATCGGCTTCGGCCACAATGACGAGAAGGCAGAGTCCGCCCGCTACACAAATCCCAACGGAACCGCCTCCACCCCCGGCTCCATCCAGTATTATCTGACGGAAGCCTACATAGAGCCGGCACGGACAGCCGGGGTGACTCCGGTGGTGTGCACTCCCATCGTCCGCCGGGACCCTGGCGACAACTATACCGGGGAAAGCGGACATATCATCGGAGACCAGACCACCATCGAGGGAACCTTTGAAGGAGGTGACTATGCCAAAGCCATCCAGATGGCCGCTGTGGCAAAGAATGTTCCGGTGCTGAACTTAACCAAGCGTACCCGGGAGATCTACAAGACCCTGGGCTCCTGGAAGGTCCGGGACCGCCACGCCTGGCTGTCCTCCCGTGAGGTCAGCATCGACAACACCCATACCAACCTGTACGGGGCCGCCTGGAACGCCTGGCTCATTGCCAATGAACTGTCCCAGACCGACTGCTCCCTGAAGAACTACCTGATCGCCAATCCCACGCCGCCCAACAAGTGGCTTCTCACTGCCAATCCGGATTACCAGGACCGGGCATTTTCCATGCCAACCCAGGACAGCTCCCACTGGACCTCTGTGGGGGACTGGAAGGGAACCGTCTTTGGGGACGTGGAGGCCATGGAGTATATCAATGACATTTACTTTACCCTGGCCCCTTACGATGAGGACGCCTTCCGCATTGCCGCAGGACGGCTGGACGGGGACGACACCACTGTGGGAGCCAAGGTAGGCAAGATTTCCACCAGAACCGACGGTATCGCCATGTATTACCAGGCCGTACCTGCCAGCCGGAATTTCACCTTTTCGGCGGATGTGACCATCCAGAAGCTGGACCCCAACAACCAGGCTTCCTTCGGTCTCATGGCCAGGGACGACATCTACATTGACACGGTAAGCAATGACACCCTGGGGGATTATGTGGCAGCAGGCCCCCTGATGCTGGGGGACCCGGACCCCTGGAACTGCTTTGCCCGCAAAAGCGGCGTCTTAACCAGCGGCGGAGCCCTGACCCGCTCCTACGGCCCCGGGGACACGGTCCATGTGGAGATCCGCAAATCCTCTGACGGCTACACCTGCACCTTCGGGGACAATGCCCCGGTCTCTGCCGGCTTTGACTTCCCCCTGACCGGCCTGGACCCGGAGCATGTGTATGTGGGGATGTTTGTGGCGCGGAGTGCCGACGTGGTGTTTACCAATGTGAAACTGGAGGTGGAGTAGGAGGGGAGCAGCCGCTCAGATGCCTCCTGGGCGGTTGCGGGCTGCCATCTCTGCCAGCCTCCGATTCCCGGCATTCATGGTCCCGAACCGCTCCACCGTGCAGATCACCTGGCTGCATCCTTCCAGGATTTTTGCCGCCCGGCACAAGGCCTCCTCACTGACCGGCTCAAAAGCTTTCTCACTGACCACTTCTGCCGCCAGGGCCCTGGCAACCGGGTACTCCACATCATGCTCGTGAAGTACCCCGGCGGCAAAGGGAATCCCCTGGTTCCGCAGCCTGCGGTATACAGGGATTCCGCTGCCTCCGCCTCCGATGACAAACACCTGGGGGCGTCCCTTTACCGGTTCCAGTTCCGTCCATCCCAATTCTGCGTAATAGGTTCCCTTCCCAATTCCATACAGTTCCCGGATACATCCGGTTGTGAAAATTTCCTCCGGCGGACCGGCCTTCCAGATAGTACTGCCTTTGACGCAGACCACGTAATCCGAGATCCTCTGGGCCAGGTCCAGCTCGTGTAGGGACATCAGCACTGCCACCTGGCGTCTGCGGACCAGTTCCCCCAGAATCTCCAGCACTTCCAGCTTGTGGCGGATGTCCAGGTAGGATACCGGCTCGTCCAGGACAATCAGTTCCGGCTCCTGGCAGATGGCCCTGGCCAGCAGAATCCGCTGCCGCTCACCGTCACTGATGCGGGAGAAGTCCCGGTCCGCCAGCTCCTGCCCATGTACCAGCTCCAGGGCCTCCCGGACCTTTTCCTGACCGGCCCGGCCAGGAATTCCCAGAAGGCCTGTGTAGGGATAACGGCCCATGGCCACCACGTCCCGGCAGGTCATATATTCCGCAGCAGCCCGCTCTGTCAGCACCACGGACATTTTCCCGGCGATCTGTTTTCCGGTCATGTCTGCCATGGAGGTCCCGTCCAGATACACGGTTCCGCCCAGAAGGTCCATCTGGCGGGTAATGGATTTGAGGATGGTGGACTTTCCGGCCCCATTGGGACCGATGAGGGTCATGATCTGTCCCCGGTGAAGCTTTAGGCAAATGTCACGGATCAGGGGGGTGTGGTGATAGCCTACGGTCATGCGGGAAGTGTGAAGAACGTCTGTCATGGAGAACTCCTTTACGGTTTTTTAGGGTGCAGCATCATACCGATCACCACCGGCGCTCCCAGCAGGGCTGTGACGGAACTGATTCCCAGCTCCCTGGGAGAAAAAACAGTGCGGGCGATGAAATCGCTGAGAAGGCAGAAGGCGCCGCCTCCAAAAAAACATCCCGGGATCATCCACAAGGGTTTTGCCGTTCCCATCAGGCGTTTCACCAGGTGGGGAACTGCAATGCCTACGAAGGAAACCGGGCCTGCAAAGGCAGTGACGCAGGCGGACAGCAGGCTGGACAACAGGATCAGTTCCAGGCGGAACCGGCGGATGCCAACCCCCACACTCCTGGCATAGGCCTCTCCCATCTGATAGGCGCTGATAGGCTTTGCCAGGACCCAGGCCAGGACCATTGCCGGAAACACCACGGTCCCCATGACCCGGATATTCTCCCAGGTAATGCCGGAAAAGCTTCCCACAGACCAGTTGTGGAGATTGACGATGTTGGCATCCTCGGCAAAGGTCACTGCAAAGTCGGTGACTGCGGAACAGATATAGCCCAGCATCACACCGCAGACCACCAGGGAGGACATGGCCTTCACCCTTACCGCGGCCAGCAGCACCAGGCCCGTGGATACCAGGGCGCCTCCAAAAGCCGCCAGGACCAGACCTGCGGAGGTTACGGCTGCCCCCTGGCCCAGAACAAGAAGCATCACCAGGCACACGGCCATCCTGGCGCCGGAGGAGATTCCCAGCACAAAGGGCCCTGCAATGGGGTTGGAAAAAAAGGTCTGAAGGAGAAAACCGGAAACAGACAAGGCGCCTCCCAGAATCACCGCTGCCAGAACCCGGGGCAGACGGATATCCCAGACAATCCGGCGGACCATGTCCTGCCTGGCCGGGTCAGACCGGATGGTTTCAACATCCTGGCTGGTCTGGCTGCTCCACACGGAAAATGCCTGTCTCATATCTTCCAGATCCAGAGCCACACTGCCCCGGCAGATACTCCAGACAGACAGCAGAACCACTGCTCCCGCCAGTGCCGCCAGAACCAGAAGGCACTTTACGGCCCTGTATCTGCCATGCCCTCTCATTTCAGACGCCTTAAGTAAGTCATCCCGGACAAGTCTTCCCCTGCCCCCTTCATCATCCGGTTTAAATCCAGCAGCATCTCTCCCAGCCCCATGGTCTCCTGAAAGAAATCCTTGTCCGTGCACCAGACATTCCCCTCCTTTACCGCCTTGAAATCCGCCAGCAGCGGGCTTTTGGCCAGAAATTCCTCCAGATTCCCCGGCGCCTGGTCAATGGAACCGCTGTAGACCAGATAATCGGCATCCCTGGCTGCCTGGTAAAAGGCCTCCATCTGGATATTCATGGTAGACTGGGCATTTCCCGTCTCATCCAGGTCACCGGGAATATAGGTCCCTCCGGCCAGACCGATAAGCCTGGCCATATAGTCTCCGGATTTGCGCACATTGACGGCTCCATTGGACGTCACATAGAAAAATGCCACGGTCTTCCCGGCAGGCTCCTGTCCCAGCACCGGCTCCAGCCGTCCCAGACAGTCTGCCAGAACCGCTTCTGCCAGGTCTTCCTTTCCCAGCAAAAGGCCGTAAAGCTTCAGCCACTCCAGCCGCCCCAGCGGATGGCTCTCATAGCTGGAGCGCTCCACCAGCACCGGAATTCCCAGACGCTCCAGCTGCTCTTTCACCTCCGGGGTGTGAAAGATCATGGTGGACTCAATGGCCAGGTCACAGCCCTCTGCCAGAATCCGCTCATAGTCCGGCGCGCTGTATTTTCCTGCATAGACCATGTTCCCGGCCTCCATGGCCTGCCGCGCTTCCGGGATATACCAGCCGGAAGCGTCTGTTCCTGACAAGGTGATCTGTCCGATCCCATCCAGACTCCGGAACAGATCCATAGCCGAGGTGGCTGCCAGATAAATATGCTCCAGAGGCCGGCGGATCACTGTCACATCTTCCGGAAGCTCCCGGGGCACCTGCCCGCCCTCCGGCACCACCAGATACCGGCCCACATCCCGGATGGTAACCAGGGCGCTGCCGTCCTGGTAGTAGTCCACGGCAAACTGGCTGGCGTAGCGCAGCTCCATGGTCCCGGCCTTTTTCTGCCCCGGCTCCGGCTGCCCGGCGGCTGTTCCTGCCGCATTCTGCCCCGGCTGCTCCATGGCTGCCCGTGCATGGTCCGCAAAGATCTGCCGGATGGATTCCAGCTCTCCCAGGCCCCGCAGGACGCAGGTCACCTGATAGCCTTCCTGTTCAAATACCGACTTCCAGGAATCCTCCTCATCACCTGCCATGTCATTGACTGCATGGTCCCCGGCCACAATCATCAGAGGCTGCAGCACCACCCGCTCATAGCTTCCCTGCCGGACCAGGGCCACCACATCCTTTAGGGCAGGCTCCGCCTCCACGGTCCCGACAAAATAATGGGCATATCCTGCCGCCCTCAGCATTTCCTGCAATTTCTTGTAGACCCGGTTGGCATCTGCCTCCGTGCCGTGGCCCATGAAACAGATGGCAGTCTTCCCGTCATCGTATGCTGCCGTGTCTTCTGTGATTGCCCGGATCACTGCCCGGAAATCTTCCTCCGAAGTCAAAAGCGGCTCTCCCACCGCAATTTCTTCAAAAGCCTCCCCATACGCTGTCAGCTCACCCATCAGTTCTTCATATTCCAGGCCGTTCATCAGATGGGTAGGCTGGACTACCAGGGTCTTTACCCCGTTGTCCACTGCCCGCTCCAGAGCCTCCCCCACAGAATCGATGGAAACCTGGTCCCTGGATTTTACACGCCGGATGATCATCTGGCTGGTAAATGCCCTCCGTACCGAAAAATCGGGAAAGGCCTGCTCCACGGCGTCCTCAATGGCCCCAATGGTCTTTCTCCGGCTGTCATTGTAGCTGGTACCGAAGCTGACCACCAGCAGCTCCTTATCACCGATTCCGTCCTGATTCCTGGTGTTGTCCATGGATGCATCCCCTGTACTGTAATCTTCCTTGTCCCCTTCATTGGTGCTGCTGCCGGAAGTTTCTCCGCCGGCTGCTGCCTCCCGGCTCCCGTCTGTATCTGCTGCCGTCTCCTGGAGGGATGCTGCCACGGTCCCTGGGGAAGTATGTGCGGCACATCCCGTTATCCCGGCCAATACTGCGGCTGCTGCAAATAAAAATGCCATCTGTTTCTGTCCCATGTCTTTTTCCTCCTGTCTGGGTCCGCCGAAAACTATCCGATTTTCGGCATCCTGCTTTTACCAGGCTAAGCCTGGTGCACGGCACAAAAAGACATCACACAGAACAAAATGGCAGACCAGACCGGACAAGACAAGGTTCCCTGGTTTCTGCACACAGCAGCCACGGATACAAGCCTGCACTCCCATGTGCGGGCCATGCAGATACTCCCCTTTTTCCCGTCTGAGTCAGAGACCTGCGGTATCCACCCCAGGCCGGCGCGACCAATTCCTCGTGATCCGGACTTTTCTCCTGCACCTGCGGCTGGCAGGTTTCCTGACTTGCAGATCCTCACGCAGCATCCGCCTTCCCGGCCCCGGAGGGACCAGTGGCTGTCTGGAATATCCGTCCCAGACTCCGGACAATGCGCTACCTGCTTACAGTGACGAGATCGTACAGGACTGGGAAGCCCTGCCGGAACACATCCGGCCTTACAGCTTCCTGCACCTGTTTCCCTTTTACCCGCTGCCGGGGATTCCCCGGCAGCGGCACCAGCCGTTCTTAACCCAATATGGATTATCCTATCACTGAACGGGAAAAATTGCAAGAATATCGAAACAGATAATATCATGGTCCTTCCGATTTGCTGCCCGTCTGAACTATGTCATAGGTTAATTCCATCATCCATTTATCGCCCTGTCTCTCTGCAACAGAACGCTTCTTTTTTAGTACTATATCAGAAAATTAAGAAAAAATCCATTTTACCCATTGAGATAACCGGTTTCTTAACTGCACCCCAGCTCAAACACAAACACATGCTCATACCTTCCCTCATTTTCCCGCAGCACTTCCGTCAGCCCGCAGCATCCCCCGGAAGCGATCAGGCTTCTGCACTGGGACAGAAGGTTGAGGGTACACAGATACTCCACCCCCAGGCGGAAGCCCTCCCCCGGCTTCTTCTCCTGGTGAAGCTGAACCAGCACCTGCCCTGGCCGGACCCGGTACCGCTCCTGGTCGGTAAAGGAGATCCGGTCCCCATAGGCTTCCTTCATCCGCAGGCATACATCCGCATCCTCCGTGGAAAGAAAGATCCGGTCAAACTCCCACTCCTTTTCCACCTCCGTGATCTTCCTGATGACCTGCTCCGGGTCGGCCTGCCTGGGATGGTTGGGAAACGGATTGTGGATGTAATCGGTTCCCCGGACCAGCACTCCCAGGGTCCGCTGGGGGCAGGGAAGAAACCGCTCCTGCCTGCTGCGGATATAGTCCTTTACCTGCTCATTGAACATGCCCCTGGGCCACACCAGCTCCTGGCCTGCACAGGCCTCGTCCAGGATCCGCCGCAGCACGTTTTTCACCAGAAAGGTATTGGGCGAAAGGGCCACATAGCTGCTTTCCAGAACCTCCTGGATGGAGTAGTCTCCCGGCTGTAAGAAAAATTTATTCCAGATATCATCCCCGGGATAGTCGGAATACATGCTGGAATCCGCGGAGACGATCATAAACGCAGGCCGGTACCCTCTGGCAGCCCCATACCGGGCCGCCGCGCACACCCGCTCCCAGATTGCGAACATTCCCGTAATATAGAACTGGCCGTCAATCAGCAAAAACCTGTGGTCCGGATTCCGGTTCCCGGGATGCACCACATAGGAGAAAAAGAACGTAAGGATCATCACTTCATCATAGTAAAGAATACCGTCCTCATACCGTGTGGTGGTTCCCTCCGGCGCCACCCCTTCAATCACATGCAGAAGTCTCCGCTCCCCCCGGCCGGCCTCCTCCCGGAGCTGTCTCCACTGTGCCGTCCCGTTTAATTTTCCATCGGGATACCCGACAACAGAAACAATTTAAGAGAGGTACAACAAATGGCTTATTATCAGAGAATCCGTGATTTACGGGAAGATCATGACCTGACCCAGAACCAGGTGGTGGAAATCCTGCAAATGCACAAGACCACCTACACCAACTATGAGCAGGGGAAACGGGAGCCGCCCTTTGAATTCATGATCCGGCTTGCCCTGTTTTATGATGTAACCATTGATTATCTGGCGGGACTCACCAATGTCCCCAGACCACTGGAAAAAAAGAAGACCAGGAATAGACAGTGCTAGTACATCGTTGCATTAATCCCGAAGTAAATAGTGCTTGATATTCGTG
>CAJTOV010000158.1 GCA_910577765.1 uncultured Lachnospiraceae bacterium | reverse complement strand
TTGTCTGCTTTCTCATAATGAATGCACTCTCCTTTTTGTTTTTTGAATTTCCTCCTGGAAATTCCTTTTGAAATTCATAGGAATTTCTTTGCGGGACTTTCCTATCTTTTGGGGGAGTGTTCCCGGCCTTTAACATGCCCGGAATTCCCGGAATGAAAGGAAAAATCCCCGGTTTTGCATTACATGGTGATTATACTTCTGATAAGGGGAAGTAGCGGAAGTCACAAAAACCTTCCCAGGATAACACAATCCCAACAACCAGCGGCAAATGAGTATAACAAATGAAGTTCCCCCAGTGAACAAAAATATCATAGTCCACACAAGCCCACGAAGTTTTCCAGAACATCTTGTCAGTCACCAGGAAGTGTGCTAAAATATAAAAATGCTGTGACACAAGCCACGGCAGAAGACTGATAGCAAAGGAATGATGAATAATGGGGCTGAGAGCCGACGTGTGACAATATTTATTGTCAAACATTATGGCGTGATCTACCGACTGTGAAGCTGTAGACAAGTTTTATAGGACTGGGCATAACCCATACACGTCAGAAAAACAAACTACAGATTTCAGGAGGAAAATGATCATGTTAAATTTTAAAAGGTATAAGAGAGTACCCGTAGTTACTTATCCGGAGAGAGAATGGCCCAACAAAGAGATCCAGAAAGCACCCATATGGTGCAGTGTAGACCTGCGGGATGGGAACCAGGCGCTGATTGAGCCTATGGTGGTGGAGGAAAAGATCGAATTCTTCAACATGCTGGTAAAGCTTGGTTTTAAGGAAATCGAGATCGGTTTTCCGGCAGCATCCCAGATCGAATACGACTTTCTGCGCCAGCTTGTGGAGCGGAAGATGATCCCTGACGATGTCCGTGTCCAGGTACTGGTCCAGTGCCGGGAGCATCTGATCAAGAGAACCTTTGAAGCCATCCAGGGAATCCGGAAAGTCATTGTGCATATTTACAACTCCACCTCCACCTTACAGCGGGATGTGGTGTTCCACAAGAACCGGGAGGAAATCAAACAGATCGCCATTGAAGGCACCCAACTGGTGAAAAAATATGCCCAGGGGTATGACGGTGACCTGATGCTGGAATATTCCCCGGAGAGCTTCACCGGTACGGAGCTGGATTACGCCCTGGAAGTATGTACGGCGGTCCAGGATACCTGGGGCCAGGCGACCCCTGAGAAGCCGATTATCATGAATCTGCCATCCACTGTTGAGATGACCACGCCCAATGTCTATGCGGACCAGATCGAGTGGATGAACCGGCATTTCAAAAACCGGGACAGCATCATTTTAAGTGTACATCCCCACAATGACCGGGGCACCGGCATTGCCGCCACGGAGCAGGCCCTGCTGGCCGGAGCAGACCGGGTGGAGGGAACTCTGTTCGGCAACGGGGAGCGCACCGGCAACGTGGATATTGTGACCCTGGCCTACAATATGTTCTCCCAGGGAATTGACCCACAGCTGGCGCTGGAAAATGTGCGGGAGATTGCAGAGATATACGAACGCTGCACCAAGATGGACATCCATCCCCGGCATCCATACGCCGGCAAGCTGGTGTTTACCGCATTTTCCGGTTCCCACCAGGATGCCATCAACAAGGGCATGCACGCCCTTCAGGAACGGGGCGGGGAATACTGGGAGGTACCCTATCTTCCCATTGATCCCTCGGATATCGGAAGGCAGTATGAGCCGATTGTCCGGATCAACAGCCAGTCCGGCAAGGGCGGCGTAGCATTTGTCATGGACACTTTCTACGGTTTCAAGCTGCCCAAAGGCATGCACAAAGAATTCGCCGATGTGATCCAGGCGATTTCCGAAAAGCAGGGTGAAGTGGCTCCCGAGCAGATTCTCAACCAATTCCGGGCCTGCTATCTTGACCGGAAAGAGCCCCTGCACTTCCGCAAATGCCAGATTACGGATACGGAAGTGGAGGAGAATGTATTTGCAACCCTGGCCAAGGTAACCTACACAGACCATGGAATCGAGAAAGTATTCGAAGGCGTGGGCAACGGTCCCATTGATGCCGTACAGCGGGGGCTTGAGGACGCCCTCAATATCCAGATCAAGGTTCTGGACTATAACGAGCACGCACTCAGTGCCGGTTCCAACGCCCAGGCCGTGTCCTACATCCATCTGATCGACCAGCTCAGCGGACGCGTAACCTACGGTGTGGGTATCAGTTCCAACATAACCAGGGCCTCTGTCCGCGGTATTTTCAGTGCCGTGAACCGTCTGTTCTATTCGTAATGGGATATGTAACCGATTACGTTGTTTAAACGTTACTATTCACGGGGCGCATCTTCTTGTCCGTCTTGGGACGGACAAGAAGCATCGGGCGTCCGTCCAGTTTTCCCCGCCCCGTGAACGGTAACGTTTAAATCATTGCAAAAAAGAGCTTATGCGGGATTTGTTTTCAATCCGCACAAGCTCTTTTTTATTAGAAAATGCAAATGACAGGTAGCAGTTCAGATACCCCTTGAACTGTTACGGCATACGGCCATTTAGAATCGCTTCGCGGTCCCAGGCGCCAGTGACGCCTGTTAGGGACCGGCCGAAACGGAGTGTAGAGGGCCGTATACCCGCGGCCATTAGGTTATCGTACGGTCGCGTGGTGCACCGAAGGCGTCCCTTGGAAAACGCGCAGACCTGGGTTCTTTATCCCTCAAACGGAGCAATATACGTCCCGCCCGGGGCCTTGTCCCCCGGTCCCACACTGGTGCTCTCGGAGCCGGAATGGCCGCCTGCCACGATGCTTGAAGTTCCATTCTGGTTTCCGTCTCCTGCTGCTCCGGAGCCAGGCCCCGGGCTGACATTGCCTGCCGGGGTATTCTCCGGAGCAGGACGGTTATCTGCCTCCTGACCGTTGCTGGTGTCGGCGTTGCCGGTGTTTCCGCCGTCATTTCCCGTCACCGCCACACAGACCCCATTTCCGTCTACCTGGTAAGTCACCTGGTCTACCGTAATCTGCGTGCTGGTATACATGATTCCCGAAGCCGGGTCCAGATAATACCAGGCGGAATCGTCACCTACCCAGCCGGTTCTCATGGCACCGCTGCCGCTAAAGTAATACCAGGACCCGCCGATCTGCTGCCATCCGGTCTGCATGACGCCGCTGCCGTCCAGGTAGTACCACACACCGTCAATCTGCTGCTGCCCGGTCTGCACCACCCCGCTGTCATCCAAATAATACCACTTTCCGTCAATCTGCTGCCACCCGGTCTGCATGACGCCGCTGCCGTCAAAGTAATACCACTTTCCGTCGATCTGCTGCTGCCCCGTCTGCAGGACACCGCTGCTGTCAAAATAATACCATTTTCCGTCGATCTGCTGCCGCCCGGTCTGCATGGCACCGCTATTATCCAGATAATACCATTTTCCGTCAATCTGCTGCCGTCCGGTCTGCATGACACCATTGCCGTCAAAATAATACCAGCTTCCGTCGATCTGCTTCCATCCGGAAGACATGGCCCCGGAGCTTCCCAGATGATACCAGGCAGCACCCTCCTGGAGCCAGCCCGTATGCATCAGGGCCTGGCTGTTCAGATAATACCAGCCGGTCCCGTCATGGACCCACCCGGTCTTAAGCTCCCCGCTGCCGGCCAGATACCGCCAGCCCTGGTCTGTGGAGAGCCAGCCTATGTGCATCCGCCCCGACGCCGGGTCCAGATAATAGGTCTTGTCTGCCCGCGTCATCCACCCGGTCACCGCCTGGCCCTGGGGATCCATGTAGAACCATCCGGTTCCGTCCTCAATCCAGGTATCCTTCTGCATCACATAATCTTTGTAATAATAGGTATTTTCCCCGATGGTCCGCCACAAATCCGGCCGAATCACCGGTGAAAAGTCCTGATACTGGAAGTCAATGTCCACATTTCCGGTAATCCCTTCCACCCTGCCGGTGGAAGAAGCCTGCCACATGACCGGATCGCCAAACTGGTGGCGGGTCTCGTACCGGGCCACCCAGACATCACAGTTCACCCGGTCCATATTGATCTCATTGGCCAGCCAGTAGTCGTTGGCATACAGAACCGGATGATATCCGGCGGCCTCAATCTTGCGGCAGAAAGCATTGATCATGTCCGCCAGCAGATCCGGGGACAAGGGTCTCTGGACCTCTGCCTCCACATCAAATGCCACCGGATAGGAAATGGGATAGTCCTTGATCAGATCCAGGACAAAATCCGCCTCAGCTTCCGCCATGGCCACATCTGTGGCATAAGAATAGATATAAGCCCCCAGCTTTACCCCGGCTCTGACAGCCCCCTGGGCATTTTCATGGAACCGTGGGTCTACCTGGCCGTTATAACGGGTGCCCAGCATGACAAAAGAAATGTCATCCCTGGCCACCTTATCCCAGTCAATACTGCCCTGCCAGTGGGACACGTCAATGCCCCTGGCCAGAACGCCTCCCACCGGCGTACCATCCAGCAGCTGGTAAGTCCCCTCTGCCAGCTTTGTGTGGGTGGAAGCTGCCTGGACGCTGGCCAGCCCGGGAGACGGAAGAACCGTTGCCGTAACGATGGCGAGGGCAGTCACCGCTGCCCCCGCACGCTTTCCTATGTACCGTATCACTCAATCACCAAACCTTTTCTCAATTCTGTACTTTCAGTTTCTTGTTGTTATGTCCATGATCAGGGATGGGGCCCGCCGGTCATCCCTGGCTGCAAATTATGGGAGGAATTCCCGCCAGGTACAGATGCACCGCCAGGAGCACTGGCAGCAGGCGAACTGGAAGTTCCCCCAGGAGCAGAGCTGCCGCCCCGGTTCACCACTCCCGGACCATAATTGGAATAATCATCCTGGGCCCCGCCTCCGGTAACCGTAGGCGTGGAAGAAGTATACCTGCCGCCGGTTGTACCTCCGCTATTACCGCCGCTGTTCCCCGGAGTTCCGGAGGAATTGTACGTATTGTTGGTATTGCCGCCGGTGTTGCAGACCCCGTTGGCCGCGAACTGGTAGGTAATCCCGTCAATGGTCCGGGTGGTGCCGGCCACCATCTTGCCGTCTGCCGCCGGGTCCAGGTAATAATAGACATTGTCTACCTTGATCCACCCGGTCTGGCGGTGACCGGAATTATTGAAATAATAGTAATACCCGTCAATCTGTTTCCAGCCTGCAGACATGCAGCCGTTGGCCGGGTCCATGTAATACTTGTTGGTACCGTCACTGAGCCATCCGGTCAGCATCTTGCCGTCGGTGTGAAAATAATAGTAATTGCCATTCATCTGCTGCCACCCGGTCAGCATCTTGCCGTCAGTGCCGAACATATACCAGGTGTTATCAATCTCCGCCGCCCGGTTTACCACACATTTAAAGGAAGTGGTATCAAAATAATACCAGGCATTGTCCATCTGCCGCCAGCCGGCTGCCATGGAGCCGTCTCCCCGGGTATAATAATAATCCTCCCCGATTTTCAGCCACTGGTGGGACACCATGGTGCCGTCATTTAAGGTATAATAATACTTGTTGTTGTCATTGACCCAGCCGGTCTGCATCAGGCCGTCGCTTTTGAAATAGTACCATTTATCATTGATCTTCTTCCAGCCCACACTCATGACGCCGGTGGAAAGATCCGTATAATAATACCCGTCAGAAGTATTGATCCAGCCCTTGTGCAGGGAACCGTCCGCATCATAGTATACGTATTTGTCGCCATTCTGGACCCAGCCGGTAGCCGCATACGCGGAAAAACCGCCCGCCAGGGACATGGCACCTATCATTCCGGCAAATGCAATCGCAGCCAGACGCCGTTCGCTCTTCATATCCCATCCTCCTCATATTTAATTACATGGACTGTAACCGATTATATCATACCCCATACTGAAATGGGTAACATTTTTATTACGATTTCTGTAAAACTTTGGCCGGTAATCGGGAACATTTCCCGCATCCTATGGCGTGTCCGTACCCTCCGGGAACATTTCCTGAATCTTCCTGAAATAATCCTTGGCGTACCGGTACATAATCAGCGTATACTCTCCGAATTCGTCCCCGACAGCACTTTTGTACACAGCCCACAGGCTCCACAGAAAGCCGCCCAGGGCCGCGTAGGCGTAGACCACCAGACGTTCCTCCGGTTCCGGTTCCCGCTCCAGGTAGGTCCGGGTCAGCCAGTCCAGCTCCTGCTCATTATAATAGGAATAAATGGCGCACATGGCCACATCAATCAGCGGATCGCACATGCCTGAATACTCCCAGTCAATAAGCCGCACCCCGCCATCCGGCAGGAATAGGAAATTGTCCACATTGCTGTCAATATGGGCCAGGACCCGGGGTCTTGGGGCATCCTCCCGGCTATAAATCCGGTCCAGCCGGTCCATCAGCTTATCCATCCCCACCCGTACCTTGTCATAATCCTCAAACAGGGTACCCCCGTGGGCTGTACAGAGCCTCTCGTAAAAATCAATCCGTTCCCGGATATCAAACCTATGATCCACCTGGAAGCCGGAGCCATGGAGCCTGCGCAGCACCTCCATGCAGGCCCGCATATCTCCCTGGTCCGTGTGCCGTGCTGTCCGTGACCCCTCATAATACGCAGCAATCTTATACCCGGACCGCTCATTCATGTAGACCACATGCTCGGAAATGCCAAGGGGCGCAATGGCCCTGTACACAGCCGCCTCCTGCCGCCGGTTCACTAACAGTTCCGTCCCCGGCCCCGGAATCCGGCAGATATAATGCCTGTCTTCTATTTTAAATAAGAAAGAATTGTTGGTCATACCGGATTTCAGACACCGGATATCCTGAATCCGGGACTCCGGCACTTCAAATACCTCCGCAACCAGCTCCATGGCCTGGTTGTCCGAATGGTTCTGGTACCTGGGATCAAATTTGCGCAGCTCTTCCAGATTCTCGAACTCATAGACCTGATCCCCAGGCTGCCGGTTAATATCCATCTCCAGAACGGAAATGTATTTCATCAGCACATGCTCCCAGTACTGCTGTTCGGTTCCGGGAGCTGCGTACTCTTTCTCCAGCAGCGGCAGAAATGCCTGGGAAAATTCCCGGGAGAAATAGACTGGCCCGTACATACACCACACGTCCCGGCCGCCTATCTGCACATCCGTGATGCGTCCCTTCTTATTATAAGAAAGAACCCATTCGGAAGTATTTCCTTCCATATAAGAAGCCGCGTACCAGGCGCCGCATTCCCAGGTCCGGTACATATTTTCCCGCATCCAGTTGTCCGAGGAAAGCACATACATATTCCGCCCCCGCAGCACCTGGCGGGCCCGGTAGAGGGTAGCCAGAGTGTTTTTGCAGGAATATTCCGGGTTGTACAAAAGCTTCACACCGAATTTGTCAATGAGATAATCAAACTTTTCCTTAAGATACCCCACCACAATGGTGATATCCCGGATGCCCACTTCATGAAGCTGCCGGATCTGCCGCTCAATCATCCGCTCTCCGAACACCTCCAGAAGGCCCTTGGGGGTCTCATAGGTCAGGGGGACAAACCGGGACCCGAAGCCCGCCGCAATCACCAGGGCCCCGTCCACCCGAAACTGCTCCAGGAATTCTTCCCCGCTGTCTGTCAGCTCATAAGTCCCTGCGCAGCTCTTCCCCGGAGCAATCAGATACCGCTTCGTACACTCCTTGATCAGGGTATTGACGGTGCCCAAAGACAGTCCAAGCTCCTGGGCCAGCTCCCGCTGGGTACAGTATGGGTGCTCCTTCATATATCTGCAAACCAGTCCAGTCCGATCCATATTTCATCCTTTCCAGCTAAAGTTGTTCAAAATCATTCTTAAACAGAAACTTATGAACATCATACCATAAATGTCCAGGAAAACATAGCTTCACAAAAGATTGTATTTATTTTAATACAAATTATGGAAAAAATTCGCCTTTCGTAATATTTTCGTAAGAAAACGCTTAGGGTTTTGTTATAGCATTTCTGAATAAAGTATATTATACTGGGTAATGTGATGGGAAGGTGATAACTTCCTGGGGAACTCACCAGTAAAAGCATTTTTACCAGATTACTGAAAAAGTGCAAAAAACTATTGATAATTCCCCTTATCAGAAGTATAATCACCATGTAATGCGAAGCTGAGGATTTTCAGTTGATTTTCGGGAATTGCGGGCTCCCCGGAGACCCGAAATGACCAATTGGAATCTCTGAAGTCCCCAGAAAAGAAATTCCTGCGAATTTCAAAAGGAATTTCCGGGAGGAAATTCAAAAAACAAAAAGGAGAGTGCATTCATTATGAGAAAGCAGACAA
>CAJTOV010000157.1 GCA_910577765.1 uncultured Lachnospiraceae bacterium | reverse complement strand
GTACCTATATGGAGCATCTGCTGGACCTGGGGCTGGTGGAAAAGACGGGAATCTACCATTATCCATACAGAATCGTGGCTTCTAAGGAGAAATTGACGTGTGTGGAAAATATGTTCATCATGCTAGGGCAGACTGGCGGTATGCCCCAGATGGTCTTCGAATACATTTTAAAAAAGCAGGGCATTGACCCCAAAACCGATCTTTCCATTGACCAGAGCATAAATTTCGGCCTGACCGCAGCAGCCTTTACCAGCGACGACTCGGATTACACGGTGGAGTTTGAACCCTTTGCCACCACCCTGGAGCTGGAGGGCAGCGGCTATGTGGTGGCTTCCCTGGGCAAAGATTCCGGTTATGTGCCCTACACGGCCTACAGCGCCAAACAAAGCTATATAAAGGCCCACCCGGAGGTGATCCAGCAGTTTACCAATGCCATCCAGAAAGGCCTGGATTATGTCAACTCCCATTCTGCCGAGGAAATCGCCAAAACCATCCAGCCCCAGTTTAAGGAAACACCCCTGGAGAACATTACCCGGATCGTGGAACGGTACCAGGAGCAGGATACCTGGAAAGGGGACACCATATTTGAGGAGGAAAGCTTTGAGCTGCTGCAGAATATTCTGGAGGAAGCAGGCCAGCTTCCGGAACGGGTTCCCTATAAAGACCTGGTCAACACGGAATTCTCCAAAGCCGCCAAAGGCAAGTAAAAAAGGCCGGCAAAGCCCATCCGGGTATGAACCGGATGGGCCTTCCTGCCAGTGGCTCTGCTATTTCCAGTGCCGGTCTGCAAAATCCATATACCGGTGCCAGTCATAGTCTTCCATATCATGTTCCCCGCTATGCTTGTGGAAGCCGATGGAGCCTTTGTGGAGGGGCACCTCCGCATAAGGCATATCCCAGCTTTCCAGGCCTTCCTTTCCGAACAGCTCATACACCGGCGATGCCTGCACCAGGGATTCGAACTCGGACTCCGGGTCTGCCCAGGCATCCAGACTCCGGGTGGAGCTGTATACCAGCCGCGGGGCCATCATGGCCACCAGCATATGCTGGTCAAAGGGCATTTCCTCCTCATGGTCCGCATGCTTCTGGTAGTTCTTTGCAAACCAGAAGGGGAAGCGGGTGAGAATCTGGCGGATGGACTCCCCGGACTTGCCTCTGGAGATGGCATCCCCGCTGTTGCCGGAGCAGCTGCTGACGGCCAGGGCAATGCGCTCATCCTGGGCCCCGCACCACAGAGCCGTCTTGCCGCCCCGGGAATGGCCCACCACTGCCACATGTTTGTCATCAATCATGGGATCGGTCTCAAAGTAATCCATGACCCGGCTGGCCGCCCAGGCCCAGGCGCTGATGGTTCCCCAGGCATCATCCGGCCTGTTCTGGGTATATTCCGGGAACAGGCGGTGGAAGCCTGTATGGAAGCCTTCCTCATAATCCGGGGCAACCTCCTGGGTACGGAAGGCAGCGCAGGCATATCCCCGCTCTATAATGGCCTCCACCGGATAGAACTGGCTGGGATGCTCTCTGGCCGGGTCACAGAGCATGGTGCCCCGGTTGCAGATTTCGATAAATGCGGGAACCGGCTTCCCGGCATTTCTGGGAATGAACACTTCGAAACAGAAGATGAAATGCCGGTCCTTTCTCACGGCTTCCACCTCCACGGTCTTGCGCAGCTCCCGTGGGTCCAGCATGGGACCGCCCTGACGCTCTGCCACCACCCGCATTTCCACCTTCACGTCGCTCATATCCGGCAGACGGCCGTATTCCTCCCGGCGCAGCATCTCCAGAATCTCCGGCCGGCGCTTCTCCTGCCACTCCTTTGCCGTGGTCACCTGGGTGCCGTCCAGGCAGGTGAACAGGGAGGGAACATTTCGTTTGTTTTCCGGTAATCTCATAGCTGTAGTCTCCTTTCCGATATTAGGCGGTTTCCGCCTGGGCTGCTTTCTGCCGGTTCTTGTTCAGGGCATGGAGCACCAGGGCCACTGCGATCACTCCGTTGGAGATCACGGTACGGAAATACTCGCCTACCTGGGTGTCATTGAAAATCTTCGTTCCGGCAGAGGGCGCCAGCAGAAACAGAAGCTGGAACAGCACCACGCCGATAAAAGCCTGCCGCACCGTGGCCTTGTCAATGGAAGCTCCCCCCACCAGCAGGGCCGCAATGGAGAAGGTGCCCACATTCTGCTGTGCCGTATAGGTGGAGAAGGTGCCCATGTTCTGGAGGAAAGCAAACTGTCCCCAGGAGGCAATGACCGTGGAGAAGATGGTAGCCAGTATCCGCACCCGGTTCACATTGATGCCCGACGCCTCCGCAATGCCGATATCCATTCCCACACTGCGGAAGTCCTGTCCCAGCTTGGTGCTGGTGATAAACTGGCACAGCATACTGACCAGGACAATGAAGGCCAGGGTCATCATGGGAATCTTACATTTTGTCACCACGGCGGACACGGCAGGAACCGCCAGCACAAAGACCAGGGCCGCCCCCCATGCTGCCCATCTGATCAGGGATGCTTTGACGGCGCTTTTGTTCTCCTTTCCCCGTTTTACGATGCACCAGGCAAGGAAAAGGGTGTACAGCACAAAGACAGCCACCAGCACCTGGGACAGCCGCAGCTTCCATACATTGTCCATGGCCCCTTTCATACCGTCAATCATTTTCAGGGTATCCTTGACACCGATTCCGTTGCGGATACTGATCTCCTCGTCCCAGAAGGGAATCACCGTGCCCAGAAGCACCAGGAAAATCAGCAGATAGATACCGTTGCCAAAGTATCCGGCGATCATGCCGGTGATCATCTCCTGGCCCCTTGTCTTGTTAAACAGCATACCCAGAAGATACCCGCAGATCACGGAGATCACGGTGCAGACTGCAAGGGCCACCCCAATACCGGCCATGCCGGTCATCCGCCAGTGGGTAATCATAATAATGGCCGCCTGGGCGCTCATGGCTCCCACCACAATCCCGAAGTTCAGTCCCATACCGGCCATAATGGGAATAATCAGAGCCAGCACCAGAATGCTGTTGCGCATGACCCGGTTAATCAGGTCACTGACCACCACATAAGGCGCCTGTCCGGCAATCAGATAAGCGCCCAGGCACAACAGCGCGAAAAAGATCACAACCACATTTTCTGAAAAAAACTGTTTTATCGTCTTCATTTTTTACCTGAGCCCTTTCCTAATGCATAGAGAATAATTCCATTACTGATGATCATTCTTACAATGTCCGAAATATTACTCTCAGGCAAAAGGACATTGGCCACCGGCATGGAAAGCGTCAAAATTCCCTGGAAGACCATGACACCGAAGATCACGTTGAAAATCGATGCCCGCTTGTTGGAGGCGCCCCCAAGAAGCACCGCGGCCACAGCCGAGAAGGACATCATTTTCGGGGATTCGTAAAACTGCATAAAGCCGTAGCTCTGGGCATAGACCAGGATTCCCACGGCGCCCAGCATGGTGGACAGGGTAATGCCCCAGATCCGCATCCGGTCCACATTGATGCCGTTGGCCCTGGCAAGTCCCGGATTCTGTCCGGCGGCCCGCATCATGGTGCCGGTCTTGGAGTGCATGTAGAGATAGACCAGGAAACACATCAGGAACAGGAACAGGAAGGTGCCCATGGGGATGGTCAGCCCGCCGATGGTCACCGGCCACAGCTCGTCCAGAATGCCTGCCCAGAAATCCGTCAGGGTCACGTCCTTTCTCAGGCCACGTCCCATCTGCATCCGCAGAAGCAGATTGTCAATGGGAACAAAGAGCCATACGATACACATGGCGGATATCATGGCAAAGCCCACATAGGTGGCAATCATCATCTCGGAGCCCTTTACCCGGTTCATTAAGAGACCGTACAGGTAGCCCATAACCAGGGAAAAGGGAATGGAAAAAAGGATGGATGCAAAAAATCCCGTAAAGCCCGTAAGATTCATGTTCATACTGATCAGGCCGCCGATGAGGCCGCAGATAATCCCGATGGGCAAAGCAAAGTTCATGCCGGCGCCGCAGACCATAATAGGCACCATGGTCAGCACCAGGACACCGTTCATGGCCATACGGGTCAGAGCCTGGGAATACAGGGTCAGGGTATTCAGATGGAGCACCGGAACCGCGATGGCAATGGCCAGGAAAAATCCCACGGCAATCATACGGGTGACACCGAAGTCTTCAAAAAACTGCCTACATTTCATTTTCATCTCCGTCTCACCTCCTATGCATCGATTCCGGACATGAGAAGACCAAATTTCTCGTCGGAATCCGTGGGTTTCAAGATTGCCTTGACCTTGCCGTCATAGATCACCGCAATGCGGTCGCACATGGTGCGCAGCTCGGTCAGTTCGCTGGATGTCATGACAATGGTGGTTCCCTTCTCCCGGTTCAGGCGCACCAGGTAATCCAGAATCACCTTCTTGGCGCCGATGTCAATGCCCCGGGTAGGCTCTGAGACAAACAGCACATCCGGGTCAAATACCACGGCCCTGGCAATACATACCTTCTGCTGGTTTCCCCCGGAAAGGGCTGAAGGGTGCTGGCTGTCCCCCTCGCATTTGATTCCCAGCTCCCGGATCATGGTATCTGCCGTCTCCTTCATGCTCTTTGCATCCACCTGCTTAAAGAATCCAAAGGAGCGGAAAAACTGGCTGCGGATCTGCATGGCCAGCAGACAGATATTCATGCGGATGCTTTCGTCCAGCAGAAGTCCGATTCCCCGGCGGTCCTCGGACACAAAGCCGATTTTCTTTTTCAGCACTGCCAGGGGATTGCCGAAGGGAAGCACCTCCCCCTTATAGCGCACTTCCCCGCTGGAGGGATACAGACCGGCAATCCCGTTGGAGATGGCCAGTTTTCCCTGGCCGGCCAGACCGCAGAAGCCCAGAATCTCTCCCTTGTGGATATCAATGGTGACGCTTTTGGCCTTTTCACCCGGCATGGAGACCTTTAAATCCCGGATCTCCATGACTACCTCCTGCTTCTCGATCTCTTCCACCGGACGGCCTTCCATATTGGAAAAGTCCACGTTTCTTCCCACCATGAGACGGGCAAGGCCGGTGGCATCGGTCTCTCCCCGCTCCAAAGTCTCCACCAGCTCCCCGTCTCTTAAGACCACGATCCGGTCCGACAGCTCAATGACCTCATTAAGCTTGTGGCTGATGAAGATCACGGCCACCCCGGCTGCGGTGATCTCCTTGATGGTGTCCATAAGCCACCGGGATTCCACATCCGTCAGAACGGCAGTGGGTTCGTCAAATACAATAAGCCGGATATTCTTCTTGTCAATCTCCCGGGCAATCTCCACAAACTGTTTAAAGCCTACGGACATGCTTCCCACCTGGGTGCCCGGCTTCACATTCAGATGAATCTTGTCCAGTGCCTCCCGGGTCTCCTGGTCCATGGTCTTATGGTCCAGGGTACCCATGGATGGCCCCAGCACCCGGCTGATCAGATTGGACTTTGTAAGCTCGCGGTTCAGCTTCACATTCTCCGTCACCGTGTAAGCAGGCAGCAGCATGAATTCCTGGTGTACCATCCCGATGCCAAGCTCCATGGCCTGGGCCGGGGAACTGACCTTTACGGTCTGGCCTTCCCACAGGATTTCTCCGCCGTAACCGCCGGTATTGACGATCCCCGGCATGCCAAAGAGAATGTTCATCAGGGTGGATTTTCCCGCGCCGTTCTCCCCTACCAGGGACAGCACCTCCCCTGCGTCCAGACGCAGATCAACCCCCTTTAACACCTTTGTCTGACCGAACTCTTTTTCGATCTGCTTCATTTCCAACAATACATTTTGCATGTGTTTCGCTCCTGTCTTTAAGAGAAACCAAAAAGTGCTGCGGCATAAAGCCGCTCCGCTTCAGGCCGCAACACTTTTATTTCTGTAATATCAGGGATTCACAACGCAGCAGTCCGGCACTGATCCGGGCTCATGCGTCACGGCCGGCTGTCCCATTAATATAAGTACAGATCCCTTGCAACCGTATACCAGTTATCATAGGTCTCACCGGTAGTGTCATTGACTGCATTGTTGAACTTGCCGCCTTCGCCGTAAACTTCCATCAGAAGGCTGGCTGCCACTTCCTTGTCAGGCTTACCGTCCACTTCACTGGTACGGCCCTCACAGTACTCAATGGCGTAGCGGATCAAAAATTCCATCTCAAGACGGACCAGGGACTTCTCCCAGCCGCCTACTCTTCCGTTCATATTGTACTCGGCCAGCTTCTTGGTGATCAGGTCAGACACATACTCCGCGTCAAACTTGTGGGCCTCATCGATCTCAAGACCAAGGGCCGGAGCGAAATCGCTGAAGGGAGACGGGTCCGTATGGCACGGGAAGATACCGCCGTTCTCCACGATGCTCTTGATAAATGCCTGCTCCACCGTGGACACGGTTACAAAGTAGGCAATATCCTTGGTGCCGTACTGCTCCATCAGGGACGGAATATTCTCGATCAGGAACTGCTGGGCTCCCGGTACACCGGCATCCCCCATGGGATCAGGCATGGAAACCTCTTCGAAAGGCACGTTGTTGGCTTCGCAGACAGCCTTCATGGCATCTCTGTAACGGATCTTGATGGAGTTGCTCATGTGACGGGCAAAGCTGTAGAAAATAAAGTGCTTGGCGCCGGCATCCACAGCCATCTGTGCCACGGATTCCCCGTAAAGCTCCGGGTCAATGGAAAGGCACAGATCGCCTACTTTGGCCATCTCGTACACGTCCTCATTCATGGAACCGAAGATAACCTTTAAGTCCGGGCGCTCTTCCTTGATCTTCTCAACCGCGGCAATGGTTCCCACATCGGCGGAGTCAAAGATAATAACCTTTACATCCGGGTCCATGGCCAGGTTCATGGCCTTGGAAATGGTGACTTCCTGCTCGGTAGCCGCATTCTCCGGGTAGACATCCATCACGAACTTGTCCGCTCCGAATTCTTCCATGAGCATCTCTGCTGTACGGAAATGCTCCTCACGGGTAGCCAGGGGGCTGATCATCAGGCCGATCTTATAGTTTCCAGCCGGCTCCGCAGAATCAGCCGGTGCTTCTTCTGCCTTGCTTTCTCCTGCCTGGGCTGCTGCTTCTGTCTTGGCTGCTTCTGTCTCTGCCGGCTTGGAGCCGCAGGCTGCCATACTGGCTGCCATGACTGCAGCCATGGCAACTGCGATACATTTCTTCCACATACTGAAAACCCTCCTCTTAGTTTAATTGTGCATTTTTGTTGCACCATCTTTTTCAGCGATTTCATTGTAACATGTTTGTATAAAGATTTCAACAAAATAGTAACCAAATAACCGGGATAACCATACATTTGTTACAATTGCCATAAACGGTAAATAGTGGGCGGCTTCTTTGTCACTGCTGTTCTCTGCCGGACCGCAGGGCTATTCTGTTCCATAAAAGGGCTGTCGCAAAATTCCATGATTCCGCAATATACAGATGATATCTGCCGGATATCAGAGCTGCATATTGCGGAAATCTGTCATTTTGCGGCAGCCTCTCCGGTTTCTTCCTTAGTCTGCTGTCCCTTCCTCCATCATCCACCTGTTCTTAAGCCGTCTCAGATAATCCAGAAAGCCTGCCTTTTTCACGGCGCCGTCGGTAAGGATCTCCACCTCCCCCAGAACCTTGCCTGCCAGCTCGTACCGCAGTACCCCTACCTTGCTTCCCGGTTCCACCGGGGCGGTCAGCTCCTCCGGCACCATCAGTTTCTTCTCCACGGCGCTGAAATCCTCGCCTCCAAGCCCCAGGTAGGAGAATCCCCCTGCATAGGCCAGGGGCACCGTATCCTCCACACCGTTGCGTACGGCCATGGGAGGCAGAAGCGGCATCTCATGGTCCTCATAGAGCCGGCAGTTGGCATAGCCGTAGTTCAGCAGGGTCTGGGCATCGGCAAACCGGGCCTTGTAATCCGGGGCCGCCATAATGGAGGCAATGAGCCGTACCCCGTCCTTTTCCGCAGTGGCGGAAAGACAGTACCTGGCCAGGGAGGTAGAGCCGGTCTTTAAGCCGGTGACCTTGAAGCCGGTGGCCATTTTCAGAAGCTTATTGGTGTTGGAAAGGCCGAATTCTTTGGTTCCCTGCTTTGTCACATGGGTGATGGTATCCATCCAGATCGTAGAATAATTATGGATCTGCGGGTACTTTGTGATCAGCTCCCGCGACATCAGGGCGATATCCCTGGCAGTCGTCAGGTGGGTAGCTGAATCTGTCAGACCACAGCAGTCCTCAAAATGGGTTCCTGTCATCCCCAGCCCTGCCGCCCGCTCATTCATCATCTGCACAAACTCCGGCTCCCCGCCGGCTATGTACTCTGCCATGGCC
>CAJTOV010000156.1 GCA_910577765.1 uncultured Lachnospiraceae bacterium | reverse complement strand
CAGACGCACAGATGCCGCAGACATCTGGCACTTTATTCACCGTTATTTCCGCAAGGCAGTACTAGACTGAGATAAGACGATGGAGGTGGAACATGATCTACAATCTGGAGGATTTAAGGAGCGCATATGAAGCGGGGCAGACCTTTAAATATCTGTTTTTCTGGGGCAACACCCCGGCAGCGGACGGGGGGATCACCGAAGCCTGTCTAAGCCAGTGGTGGCAATGCCGGTTTGAGGTGGAAGAAACGGAGTATTCCTGCGCGGAGCAGTATATGATGGCGGAGAAGGCACGGCTGTTCGGGGACCAGGAGATGTTTAGGAAGATCATGGAGGCGGTCCATCCCAAGAAGATGAAGGCTTATGGGCGGGCAGTCCGGGGATTTGACGAGACTGTGTGGAACCGTTCCTGCCAGGAGATCGTGCGGCGGGGGAATGAGGCGAAATTCTCCCAGAACCCGGAACTGTGGGAATTCTTAAAGGGAACCAGGAACCGGATTCTGGTGGAAGCCAGCCCCCGGGACCGGGTATGGGGAATCGGCATGGGCCGGACCAACCCGGACGCCCTGTGTCCTTTGAAGTGGAAAGGGACTAACCTGCTGGGGTTTGTCCTGACCCGGGTGAGGGATGAGATGCTGGAGAAGGAAAACGGGCAGAAGGTCTGAAGCATTCAGACCGGGAATCTGGAGAGCTGATTCGGATATAACACTTCAGGGAATATTGGGACTGTAACGGTCATATAGGAGAGGGAGTGGAGAACGATAACGATGAATAAGCAGAACCAATTAAGAGATAAAAACGGCCTGACAGAAGCGGAATTTCTGGCATCCTACCAGCCTGGGGATTATCCCAGGCCCTCGGTTGCCACGGACATGGTGATCTTCACGGTGACCGACGAGGATGAGGATAATTACCGGAAGCTTCCGGAGAAGGAGCTGCGGGTGCTGTTAGTCCGCCGGGGCGGCCATCCTTTTCTGGGATGCTGGGCTTTGCCGGGAGGATTTGTGCGGCCTGCGGAGACTACGGAAGAAGCGGCAGAGCGGGAGCTTAGGGAAGAGACCGGCGTGGACCAGGTGTATCTGGAGCAGTTATATACCTTCAGCCAGCCGGGGAGGGACCCCAGGACCTGGGTCATGAGCTGTTCCTACATGGCCCTGGTGGACAGCAGCCAGGTAGCGGTCCGGGCCGGGGATGATGCCGACGACGCGGCCTGGTTCCGGCTCGCCTTCCGGCCCCGGGAAGGTGAGGAAGACGCGGATTCGGGCAGAAGCTGCGGGCAGGAGGCAGAAACAGAGGTCAACCGCTTCCAGGGGCAGAAGTATGGGGAACAGGAGCCGGACGGAAAGAAAGGCAGGTCCAGAGACCAGGAGTCCGGTGGCGGTTTGAAGCAGCCCCGGCGGTGGGACATCATCCTGTCCCATGGAACCTCAGTTCTGACTGCTGTTCTGGAGAAGAAGGAGGGGGAATCCTTTGCCCATTGCAGGATTCTGGAAAACCATGGTCTGGCATTTGACCATGCCAGGATCATCGCTTATGGGCTGGAGCGGCTGCGGGGGAAGTTGCAATATACGGATCTGGCATTTCACCTGATGCCGGAGCATTTTACCCTGAGACAGCTGCAGCAGGTGTACGAGGTGGTGCTGGACAAGGAGCTGCCTACAGCGGCCTTTCGCAGAAAGGTGGTGGGCCTGGTGGAGGAGACACAGCAGTATACCAGCAATGAGGGGCACAGGCCCTCCAGGCTGTATAAGCGCAGCCAGGATTCCAACGGATGACGGAGCCTGGCTTGAGAATGAAATGATCGGGGGGATGATCCTATGGACCGGAAAGCAGTTGCAAGAGAAACTCTGGAAATTATGCATAAAGGATATTATGAGTGTGGGGGAACGCGGATTAACATAGAAGAGCATATGAGAAATTCCATCTGTGGCAGTCAGTTAATTACGCCGGGAGAGGGAGCCCGGTTGCTGGAGCAGACAGCCGGGGCAGTGGCGCGGGAGTTGTATGAGTCAGAACAGAACGGCCAGAGGCCGGACACCTGCCTTGTCACAGTCGAAAATATTTCCACCGTGGACGCTGTCCGGCGTCTGTACCAGGAGGGAAAACGACAGATCGGGGTGCTGAACTTTGCCAGCGCAAAGAATCCGGGTGGGGGATTTCTCAATGGGGCCATGGCCCAGGAGGAGAGCCTGGCTGCTTCCAGTACCCTTTACCGGACCCTGACTGCCCACGAGGAATACTACCGGGCCAACCGGGCCCAGACATCCATGATCTACACAGACCATGCCATCTACAGTCCCCGGGTGCTGTTCTTCCGGGACGGACTGTTCCGGCTGACAAAAGATCCGGTGGAGGCTTCCGTGCTGACACTGCCTGCGGTCAACATGGGCCAGGTGATTCAAAAGGGAGAAGACCGGCAGCAGGCCCGGCAGGCCATGCGGCGGCGGATGGAGCTGGCCCTGGCTATCTTCGCCAGCCAGGGAGCCCGGCATCTGGTGCTGGGTGCCTACGGCTGCGGGGTATTCCGCAATGACCCGGCCCAGGTGGCAGCCTGGTGGAAGGAGCTTCTGGAGGCAGGCTGGGGAGAACGGTTTGATTCTGTCTTCCATGCCGTACTGGACCGGTCCCGGGATGGGGGATGTATTGGGGCGTTTGAGAGGGTGGCAGGAGTCTGTGGTAAGGGCTGCCCGGAGGGCAGGGAGGGCCACCCGGTCTGCGAACCGGGGAATGCGGTCATTACTTTCGAAGCAGAAAAAGCACTTGGAAGTTGACAGACAACGAAAAATATTGTGTACTCTCGGAGTCTCCCTATACTTGTCTTTGTGAGATTCCGGGAGTATCTTATTCTAAAAAGGAGACAACAAGTTTTGTTCTCTGCATCCTATGTGTTCTTGCACATTTAACGGATTTCATATAAAATGATATCAGGGAAACCGCAGTTCAACTGGGATATCTGTCTGTTTTTGAAACGCGTTCCTTCCAAATGAAGACCACGTATAATCTGATTCTTTGCAATACCATGCACAGTGTGGAACAGGAGCAGTGTTATCTGAATCAGCTTTGAAGCTGTAAATACTGATGCAGGAAAGGGTTAGTGATAATGAATGTAAATACACTGGAGTCTATTCTCACAATAGGAGAAACCATAGCAGTGGAGTTCAAACGTTGCGGAAATGGGATTGGACACGATACCTATGAGACTGTCTGCGCTTTCCTGAACCGGTTTGGTGGTGATATTTTTATGGGAGTGAAGGATGACGGTACTGTAATTGGCGTTCCAGAAAAGGCAGCACCTGATATGGTTAAAAATTTCATCAGCGTTGTCAGTAATCCGGACAATTTCACTCCCACTATTTATCTGGAACCGGAACGGATAGAATATGAAGGCCATACGGTCATCCACGTTCATGTTCCTCCCAGTGCCGAGGTGCACAGTTACAAAAAAATAATCTATGACCGTGTGGATGATGCAGATGTGAAAGTAACCGCTACATCACAGATTGCCGGAATGTATATCCGCAAGCAGAATATTTTCACGGAGAAAAGAATTTATCCCTATGCGACGCTGGATGACCTGCGCCTTGATTTATTACCGAGAGTCCGTCAAATGGCAGTCAATCATGCTATGGGAATACATCCATGGAAGGATATGGATGATGTGGAGTTACTTAGAAGTTCAGGGTTATATGGTGTTGACCATGCAACTGGACAGAGCGGTTATAATTTGGCGGCAATTATGCTTTTGGGAAAAGATGAGGTGATACAAGATATTGTCCCGGCTTATGTAACGGATGCTCTGGTCAGAAAGATTAATATAGACCGCTATGATGACCGGGAAATTATTAAGACAAATCTGATTGAAAGTTATGATTTACTGATGGAGTTTGCAAGAAAGCACCTGCTGGATAAATTTTTTCTGGAGGATGCAAACCGTATCAGTTTAAGAAATGTCATTTCAAGAGAAATGCTTGCAACGGTGTACAAAGGGAACATTATAAAAATTAACAATGGACTGCCAATCTTACGCAGAGATACCGCCCAAACGAGACTACGGGCGGTATTTTTGTAGCTTGGCAAGAAAGGAGGAACCACCCCACCGGGGCCTGATGAAAAATCAGGCCCCTTTTTTCATGCTCAAAATCAGGAGGTAAACGTGTATGCCAGATGATAAAACCACAAAAGTCCCGGAGACGGCAACGCCGGACACCGGGCCGGGCAAGCCCCCGGAACAGGCTCCCATCAAGGAACCTGTGAAAACCGAACCGCCCATGCCGGAACAGAAGCCCCCGGAGCAGGCCGCAGACAAAACCGCCCCGCCGAAGGATAAGGAGGCTCCCACTTCCGAGAAGGCAGGTGCGGAGAAAAGCCCGAATGTTTCCGTCTACAACTTTTCAGAGATCATGGCCGAGAAGAAAGCGGCGGAAAAAGAAAAAGCGCCGGAGAAGGCAGCCCCCGCACCGGATAAGGGAAAGGAGCCCGAAAAGCCGGACAAGGCTGTGAAGAAGGAGCCTGACAAAACAGCGGAGCCACCGAAGCGCAAAGGCCGCCCTCCAAAGGAGGCGCAGGCGAAAGCTCCGGCGGACAAGAAAAAGGCCACTCCGGCAAAAGAGCCTGCGGCCACGAAGAAAACTTCCATCTGGAAGGAACCGGCGGATAAGACCGCTGGGGGCAAGGAAAAGGCCCCAAAGGCTGCCGCTCCGAAAAAGGCGGCTGACAAGGGTTCTGCCGCTGTGAAGCCTCCGGCCCCGGAACAGCCGAAGCCGCAGGAGCCGCCCAAAGAAGCGCCCCGCCGTGGCGATGAACAGATCGTCTATATCAAGCTGGACGAGCTCCACGCCTTCAAGAACCACCCGTTCCAGGTCCGGGACGATGATGAAATGCGGGCAATGGTGTCCAGTGTTAAGGATAAGGGCGTCACCCAGCCCGCTATCGTCCGGCCCCGGGAGGACGGCGGCTATGAGATTGTCTCCGGCCACCGCCGCCAGAAGGCCAGCGAGCTTGCCGGATTTGCGGATATGCCCTGTATCGTCCGCAACCTGACGGATGATGAAGCAATCACGCAGATGGTGGAGGACAACTTAAACCAGCGTGAAGAAATACTCCCCAGTGAGCGGGCAAAGGCGCTGAAAATGCAGCTTGAAGCCATCAAGCACCAGGGCTCCCGCACTTCGGGCCAGATTGACCCGAAGGACGCAGGTAAACGCTCCAACGAGATTGTAGCCGAGCGGAACAAGATGGCGGTCAAGCAGGTACAACGGTATATCCGGCTCAATGAGCTTGTCCCTGACCTGATGGCCCTCATGGACGCAAAGAAGCTGGGCTTCACGACTGCCGTGGAGCTCTCCTATATCAGCAAGAAGAACCAGAACTATATCGCCGTTGCCATCGACAGCCAGCAGTCCTCCCCATCCCAGGCGCAGGCAAAGCGCATGAGGGAGCTGGACGAGAAGAAGCTCTTAAACGGGGATGTGATCGACGGCATTATGATGGAGGACAAGAAGGAGGTAGACAAAGTGATTTTGACGGGCGCTGAACTGAGCAAATATTTCGGGAAGGAAACCACTCCGAGGGAAATGAAGGACCAGATCATCAAGCTGCTGGACGACTGGAAAGGACAGCAGAAGGAACATGAGAAGCCGGAGAAGAAAACCGAGAAGGAAAAATAAGCGGGACTTCGGGCCATGCTGGCCCGAGGACACAAGACCTGTGGGGCTCTGCCCCACGCCCCGAAGCTCTGGAGATATAAAATTATTCCCCGTCGCCAGTTATTCCGTAGCATAGCCGGGAAAATCAGTCAAGGGCAGAGCCGCCGCAGGCGGTGCCGGAGGCACCCTTGACGGATTTCTCCCGGTTATGCTTTATCACAATCAAGCGACGGGGATATAAATTCTCCAGAGCCGTCCCCCTTCCCGGGGGAAGGGGCGGAGGGGTTGGGCGTACCTTGCTTTGCCTTATTTAATAAGTGAAATGGAGGGAACCAGAAATGAAGCGACCTTTAGCATACATCACCGCCGCATGGTGCGGTATTCCCGAGGTGGACACCGACCTTGCCGTGGAGTTCTGCCGGGCAGCCTATGAAGCGGGCCTTGCCCCCATCTGCCCGAAGCTGTACCTTCCGCTGATCCTCAATGACAACGTGCCGGAGGAACATAAGGACGGTATCGACATGGGCCGGGATATGCTCAAACGCTCCCGTATGCTCCTTGTCTGCGGCGGGACTGTGGACGAGGACGTGAAAAACGACATTGCGGTTGCCGCCCGGTATGGGATTGCGGCGACCACGCTGGAAGGCATTATGAACGTGAAGGGGCATGGCTCCCCGGACAGTGCCGGATATTAAGCTGGGGAGCCTCTTTGACGGAATAGGGGTCTTTCCGCTTGCGGCCTCCCGGTGCGGTATCCGTCCGGTGTGGGCCAGTGAGATCGAGAAGGCCCCTATCTCCATCACCAAAAGGCACTTCCCAGAAATGGAACATCTGGGGGATATTACGAAGATAGACGGCGGGAAAATTGAGCCCGTCCATGTGCTGACCTTCGGCTCCCCCTGTCAAAACCTTTCACTGATCGGCAACCGCTCCGGCCTTGCCGGGGCAAAATCAAGCCTGTTCTATCAGGCTTTCCGTATCGTACATGAAATGAGGGGTGCCACTGATAACCTATATCCAGTTATCCTTGTTTGGGAAAACGTCATGGGAGCGTTTTCTACAAATGACCGGATGGATTTTAGAGCCGTCCTATCCGCCTTCGCAGACACCGAGGTTCCAATGCCTCCTTCGGGAAGATGGGGAAACGCCGGAATGGTGCGAGGGGGAACGCCTGATGTGTCCTGGCGGCTCATGGACGCCCAGTATTGGGCAGGAACCCGGAGGCTGGCAAGAAGGCAGCGGATTTTTGTCGTGGCCGATTTTGGAGGGCGGCGTTCTGCCGAAATACTTTTTAAGCCCCGTCCAGTGCTCCCACTTCCTGCGCCTTGCGGAGCGGGCGGGGACGCCTCCCCCGAAGGAGATCGAGCGCCTTTTATTGAAACAGGGCGGAGAATACCAGTCGTCCGACCCTTTCAGTGCTTCCGTATGCGGGGTGCGTCAAAAAGGAAGGAAGAAGTCTCCTTCCGAAACAGCTTCGGTTTACCAACTGACCCTTTTCCCACTCTTTTAGCCAGCGATGTGACGCCCTTCTCCTTCTGGTATGAGGACGACCCGGAGGGCGGCTGTATCCGTTTTGTAACGGAGACAGAAAGCGAGCGGCTCATGGGGCTGCCGGAGGGATGGACAAAGTACGGGGCGGACGGCGAGGAAATCCGTTCTTCCAGCCGCTACAAGGCGCTGGGGAACGCTATCGCCCTTCCCTGTGCCGATTACATCATGGACGGGATATATGAGGCGCTGACCGGCGGGGACGGAAAGGAGGAAATTCCCCATGTTTGAAGCCTATATCACAAACGCCGCCCTTTATCCCGAAGCCGGGGTGGAGGTCGGAACAACATTGAAATTCCCGGCCACCACGCAGGAGGTTCAGGCCGCCCTTGCGAAGATCGGGATTGACGGAAAGCAGTACACCGAGGTTTTCTTTACCAGCTTTGACAGTGACGACGTGCTGGGGCTGTATGATTATCTCTATGAATACGCGGGCATTGACGAACTCAACGAGCTGGCGCACACCCTGCTTGGAGTACGGGACAAGGGCGAGCTGGAAAAGTACGAAGCCGCTCTTGTCTTAGGAAAGCACACGGAAAGCGTGAAAGACCTTATCAATCTGGCCCAGAACCTTGACCTGTACCGCTTCTACCCGGATATATCCAATGAGGAAGAACTGGGCCGCCTGTATGCGGACGAGCTTCACGCCATTGAGATACCCGGACATATCCAGAACTATTTCGATTATGAGGCATACGGGCGGGATGTGAAGATCAGGGAAAACGGCGTATTCGCTCCCGGCGGCTATGTGGCCACAGACCCCGGCGCATTTATCGAGTATTACCACGGCCCGGAGGACATTCCGAAGGAACACCGGGTTTTTGCCTACCCGAAGGAGGCTGAACCTGCCCGCTCCATCTTAAAAACCATCCGGGAATTTCAAGAGGCCCCGCCTGCTCCGAGAAGGGATAAGGCGGGGCCTTCCCATGAGGAACGATAAGACTTCGGGCCAACATGGCCCGAAGCGCAAGGAGGTGTGAACCGATTAAATATTATCCCATCAATGAAACTGCCGCCCGGCGGGCAAAGGAAATGAACAGCTTTTCCGACTATCGGGAAGGGAGCGCAACGGCGGAATACCGGGCGATGGTCGATAAGGCCGCCACTGTGGCGGAACACCAGAAAGCAAGGGTTGACCCCGTGTACCATGAAAAGATCGACCATCTGCTGGACACCTACGCCCGGAAACTGGCGGAGAACATGAACCAGGGCTTTGCCATTGACGCAAGAGTTCCTTCCGTAATGATCGCGGGGCCTGCCAATTTCCCGGTCCGGCAGAAAGAAAAGCAGAACCGGGCAAGGGATGGCAACATGGAGGAATGGCGGCACATTCAAGGGCTGCTGGATAAGATACGCAGTACCGGCATGGGCGGTATCAGTGCCGACGACCCGGCTGCGGAAGAAA
>CAJTOV010000155.1 GCA_910577765.1 uncultured Lachnospiraceae bacterium | reverse complement strand
TATCAGAAAAAGACTTATGAAAGCAAGGTAGGTTCTGCGGAAGAAAAATCCAGGGAGATAATCGATGAAGCGTTAAAAGTAGCAGAGACAAAGAAGCGAGAAGCTCTCCTGGAAGCGAAAGAAGAGTCTATAAAGACTAAGAATGAGCTGGATAGAGAAACAAAGGAAAGAAGAGCTGAGCTTCAGCGCTATGAAAGACGTGTACTGAGCAAAGAAGAGAATCTGGACAAGAAAGCAGAGAACATGGAGAAGCGGGAGGCCGGTCTGGCAGCCCGGGAGGAAGCCTTAAACCGGCGCAGTGCCGAGGTAGAGACCCTCTACGAGAAAGGGATGCAGGAACTGGAGCGGATCTCCGGTCTGACTTCCGAGCAGGCCAGGGATTACCTTCTCAAATCCGTGGAAGACGACGTGAAGCATGACACGGCCCGCCTGATCAAGGAGCTGGAGAACAAGGCCAGGGAAGAGGCGGACAAGAAGGCCAGGGATTACGTGGTTACAGCCATTCAGAGATGTGCGGCTGACCATGTTGCCGAGACCACGGTGTCTGTGGTACAGCTTCCCAGCGACGAGATGAAAGGACGTATTATCGGCCGTGAGGGACGTAATATCCGTACCCTGGAGACCATGACCGGCGTGGAACTGATCATTGACGATACGCCGGAGGCTGTGGTTCTGTCAGGCTTTGATCCCATCCGGCGGGAGGTTGCCCGTGTGGCCCTGGAACGTCTGATCGTGGACGGGCGGATTCACCCGGCCAGGATTGAGGAGATGGTTGAGAAGGCACAGAAGGAAGTAGAAGCCAATATGCGGGAAGATGGCGAGGCAGCTACCCTGGAGGTAGGAATCCACGGCATCCATCCGGAACTGGTGAAGCTTCTTGGCAAGATGAAGTTCCGCACCAGTTATGGCCAGAACGCCCTGCGGCATTCCGTGGAGGTGGCCCAGTTGGCCGGTCTTCTGGCAGCAGAAGTAGGTGTGGATGTACGTATGGCGAAGCGTGCTGGTCTGCTCCATGACATTGGCAAATCCGTCGATCACGAGATGGAGGGTTCCCATGTGCAGCTTGGTTCCGATCTTTGCAGAAAGTATAAGGAATCCGCGGTTGTGATCAATTCCGTGGAATCCCATCACAGCGACGTTGAGCCGCAGAGTCTCATTGCCTGCATTGTCCAGGCTGCGGATACCATTTCCGCGGCAAGGCCCGGTGCCAGAAGAGAGACTCTGGAGACATATACCAACCGGCTGAAACAGCTGGAGGATATTACCAATTCCTTCAAGGGAGTGGACAAGTCCTTTGCGATTCAGGCCGGCCGTGAGGTCAGAATTATGGTAGTACCGGAACAGGTCAGCGACGATGACATGATTCTCATGGCCCGTGAGATATCCAAGCGGATTGAGAATGAGCTGGAATATCCCGGCCAGATCAAGGTCAATGTGATCCGGGAATCCCGTGCTACCGATTACGCCAAGTAAGCTGTCCGGTAACAGGGCTTAGAGAACGGTTCCATATAATGGGGCTGTCGGAAAATCATTGTCTGCATACAAGATATTCTGTGATCCTGATAGTATCACAGCAACAGATTGTGTGTGGAAGTTATTTTCCGACAGCCCCATTTTTAAGTGGGAAATGGTCTCCTCATAAAACAGACTCTTGCCGGGGACGGACACCTCCTTCCATTTCTTACATTTTTTATTGAAATAATTACAATATTGGGAAATCTATTGACAGCAATGTCTTTCTGTAATAAATTGAATTTATGAAAATAAATAAGAAAGGTGATGGGGGATATATATGAGACGATTGGGAAAAGGAATTCTGCTGGCAGTGTCAGTGGCGGCAATTCTGACCACATCTGCGGTGCCGGCCCTGGCTGCTACCCGGAAGAAGATCCGGTCCGTCAGTGTCAATGTGGAAGCAGTGATTGAGCCGGAGACCCGGTTTGGGGAAGAACAGATTGAGGTTGAGGTCCGGGGAGGCAACTGCTCCTATGATTATTACGATATTGAGAACGTAGGATTTGAGTGGATGAATGAGGATGTGCCGGAGCTGACCATCTACCTTAGAGCCGATGAGGGGTACTATTTTTCCCTGACCAAGGCCAGTGATGTGAAGCTGGCTGGGGCAACCTATGTGAAGGCCACCAAGCAGGACTCCTCCGAGACCCTGGCGCTGCGGGTGAAGCTGCCTCCCATGGCAGAGCAGGTAGGCGCCCAGACGGAGGTGACCATTGCGGACAACGGATATGTGTACTGGGATGAGGTACTTAACGCAGGAAGCTACGAGGTCCGCTTATACAGGAACGGAACCGGTGTAGGCGCCAGCTACATGACCACCGAGACCCCTTACCTGGATGCACGTACCCAGATGTCCAAGCCGGGAACCTACAGTGCCAAGGTCCGGGGGGTCAACAAGCTGAATCCGGAGAACAAAGGCAAGTGGGGAGAATCTGCCGCAGTGACCATCAGCGATGCCCAGGCAGAGGCCATCCGCAGCGGAAGCGCCGGAGATATCCCTGTCCGGGGGGAGTGGGTCCGTGACGATATAGGCTGGTGGTATTCCCACAGCGACGGAACCTGCACAAAGAACAACTGGGAACGGATCAAGAATGACTGGTATTTCTTTGACGAGAACGGATATATGAAGACCGGGTGGATTGACTGGGAAGGAAAGCGGTATTACTGCGATGAGAATTCCGGAGCCATGCTGACCAACACCACGACTCCGGACGGTTATATTCTGGGAAGCGACGGAACTCTTAAAAACAACTGATTTAATCAGAGATACTCTGCATCACGGCCCCGCCAGGAATGGCGGGGTCTTTCATCTGGTAGACCCGGTAGTATTCTTTGGTTTCCTGGTTTTTGACTGTCTCGGAACGGTTGGCAGAGAGAAATCTGGTCAGTTCGTAGCAGCTGATCCATATTTCGTTGTTCCCGTCCTTCTGGGATTCATCGAAGATCAGCTGCATACCGAAATGCAGGTGGGGTTCGTCAATGTTGTTGGTGTTTTCGGCAGTACTGTAGCCGGTGCGGCCCAGGTAGCCGATCACATCCCCTGCCTGGACATGGCTTCCTTCCTTAAGGGATTTGTGGTAGGGATAGTTCTTCCGCAGGTGTGCATAGTAGTAATAACGCTTCTTGTCAAAGCTGCGGATACCCAGCCGCCAGCCACCGTACTGGTTCCAGCCTATGGCTTCCACATAGCCGGACTCCACGGCAATGACCGGGGTGCCCACCTGCCCCATAAGGTCGTGTCCCAGATGCTGCCTGCGGAAGCCGTAGCTGCGGGCAGCGCCGAAATCATCATAGTCCTGGTAGGGATAGTTTTTGGCAATGGGGGAGAAGGCTTTCAGCCCGTATTTGGTGACCCACATCGGCTCTCCGGTGGCCTGGTCAGGAACCTGAATCTCATAGGCGCCGACCATGCCGCCCAGGACTGCGGTGTAGGCCTCCAGATAATAGGAATAATATTTGGAATCCGCGGTAAGCTCTGCCATGGTAGTGCCGGATTTCAGCTTTTCCACAAGATCCCTGAGATCGGACTGCTTATAGCGGGAGAAATCACCGCCGTATTTTGCGCCCAGCCAGGCCAGCAGCTCAATCCAGGAGAAATGGGGCTCCTGGCCGCAGGTTTCCACATCATAGCGGAGTGCCTGGGCCATGGCATCGGAAGTAACCTGAAAATCCACCCATTTAATATACTTTTTGGGGGCATCGGCAGTATCCTTCTGCCCGTCCGTGCCCTGGGAGCCGGAAGCCCCGGCACCGGAAGGCTCTCCCGAACCAGGAGAGGTGCCGGATTGGCCCGGTGCCCTGGAAATCCAGGGCAGGCCGGATTTTGCCGAAGTGATGGCATCCGGAATTCCGGCCAGCATGGTGGGGACTGCCCCCGGGTCTGCATGGGTTTTAAAAAGGGCAGCAAGAAACAGGAATAACAACAGACAGAGAAACAGCCGTTTGACAGCTTTCATAAGGAACCTCCCCGCACGCAATATTACTAAAAGCATATGCGGGAAGGCGGATAATCATGAATGGAGGGGAATGATCTCCCGGTCCTCCGGAATGTGGAGATTGCCCTGGTAATAGGGGCGGCCTTCTGCCAGATAGCGCTCCCTGCGGCAGCCTACGGTGGTCTTGTCCTCTGTATGCCACAGCACCAGATTGGGAATGTGAAGCTCCTGGGCCAGTATGCAGGCATCCTTTACCGTGCTGTGGTGCTTCTCATAGGGCTGGTGCAGTTCCCGCTCTTCATAGAGACAGAAGGCTTCATGAAGCAGCCAGTCGCTTCCCTCCACATAGGGAGCGCAGACCGGATTGTACGGCTCGTCCCCGGCGCAGGGTAGGCGCCCGCCGTTTTTCAGCCGGGTGGTAAAGCCGAACTGCTTTGCCTTGGTGGAGTGAATATCAAAAAAGGTTACATCATAATCCAGAATCTGCCGGGTCTCCCCGTCCCGGACAGGAACCAGGTGAATCCGCTGGCCGATCAGTTTATAGAATTTCCCCTGGAGGGTCAGGCGGCAGAAGGTGTCAATGGTGTCCGGCAGGTCCTCATGGCAGTAAATGTACAGATCCCCCCGGTAGCTGCCCTTTAGCATCCGGGTGGCAATAAACCGTACCATCCAGACAATGCCCAGCAGATGGTCCGTGTGTTCATGGGTCACAAAAATGTGGTGGATCTGTTCATACCGGACACCCATATCCTCCAGAATCCGCAGAATCCCATTGCCCCCTCCTGCATCCACCATAAAAAACTGCTCCCCGTCCCGGATGGCAAAACAGGTATTGTAATAATGGGTTACAGCCGCATTGCCGGTACCAAACACATACAATTCTTCCATTAAAAGAGTCCTCCTGTGGTGTTGTTCTTTTTCTCGGGTTTCATCCATTATATACCAGGCTTCCTCCAAGGTCAAATGTCTAAAACGGTTACCGTTCACTAATACCCAGCGAACGGTAATCTAAAACTGTACTTTCTCCTATACTTGAAATATTTCAGCCAATCGCCTATAATAAAACCAGTTATTACCAACACGTATCAGGAGGGGACATGAGAGATTTAGCATATTTGAAACTGTTGTCCAGACAGTATCCCAGCGTAAAGGCCGCATCCAGCGAGATCATCAACCTGACAGCCATCTGCGGGCTGCCCAAGGGAACGGAGTATTTTTTCAGCGATCTTCATGGGGAGTATGAGGCATTTATCAATCTTCTGCGCAGCGCATCCGGGATCATCCGGGAGAAGATCAAAGAAACCTTCGGCCACATCATACCGGAAAATGAACAGATTGAGCTGGCCCACCTGATTTACTATCCGGACCGGAATCTGGCGCGGCTCACCAGGGAGGGAAGGAACACGGAAGAATGGCAGCGGGTCACCATCTACCGGCTGGTACAGATCTGCAAGGTGGTTTCCTCCAAATACACCCGCTCCAAGGTCCGTAAGAAAATGCCGTCGGAATTCGCCTATGTAATTGATGAGCTGCTGCATGTGGATTACAACGACGAGAACAAGCGGGTCTATTATGGGGAGATCATCTACTCCATTATTGATACCAAGACTGCGGACAAGTTCATCGCTGCCTTATGCGAACTGATCCAGAACCTGACCATTGACAGCCTTCACATTATCGGGGATATTTTCGACAGAGGTCCCCGGGCGGATATTATCATGAATGAACTGATGCGGTGCCATGATGTGGATATCCAGTGGGGGAACCATGACATTTCCTGGATGGGGGCAGCCACCGGGAATCCGGCCTGTGTCTGCAATGTGCTGCGGATTGCCATCAGTTACAACAGCTTTGACGTACTGGAAGACGGATACGGCATCAATCTGCGGCCCCTTTCCATGTTTGCGGCAAAGGTGTACAAGGACGACCCCTGCACCCGGTTTGTGCCTAAGATTCTGGACGAGAATATATACGATGCTGTGGACCCGGGACTGGCGGCCAAGATGCACAAGGCCATTGCCATCCTCCAGTTCAAGGTGGAGGGCCAGATCATTAAGCGCCACCCGGATTACCAGATGAATGACCGGCTTCTGCTGGAGGCCGTGGATTTTGCCAAGGGCACCGTGAAGATCGGAGGAAAGGAACATGCCCTGCTGGATACGGCATTTCCCACCGTGGACCCCGGTGATCCCCTGAAGCTGACCCAGGAGGAGGAAGAGCTGCTCCACGCCCTGGTGCTGTCCTTTAAGCACAGCGATCTGCTCCACAAGCATATTCGTTTTCTCTACTCCAACGGGGAACTGTACAAATGCTACAACGGCAATCTGATGTATCACGGCTGTATCCCGATGCGGGAGGACGGCAGCTTTGAGGAATTGCTCTGTGAAGGCAGGCCTCTGGCAGGGAAAGCCCTGATGGATTATATCAGCGAGCAGATCCGCAAGGCCTACTGTCTGGACGAGCATGACCCGGCCAAGGCAGATGCCAGGGATTTTATGTGGTATCTCTGGTGCGGCGCCAAGTCTCCGGTATTTGGCAAGGATAAAATGACCACATTTGAACATTATTTTATTGCAGACAAAAGCACCCACAAGGAGCATCTGAACCCCTACTACCAGTTAAGCCAGAAGGTGGAGCACTGCGACCGGATTCTTAAGGAGTTCGGCCTTCCGGTGAAAGGGTCCCATATTATTAACGGACATGTTCCGGTAAAGATCAAGGATGGGGAGACCCCCATCAAGGCCAACGGCAAACTGTATATCATTGACGGCGGCCTGTCCAAGGCATACCAGAAGCAGACCGGGATTGCCGGGTACACCCTCATATCCAATTCCCACCATCTGGCCCTGGCGGAGCACAAGCCCTTTGACCCGGAGCAGGAAAGTACCCCCCGGGTGACCATTGTGGAGAAGATGAAGAACCGGATCATGGTTGCGGATACGGACAAGGGTGTGGAACTGAAGGCATGTATCGCGGACTTAAAGGAACTGGTAGCTGCCTACCGGTCCGGTGATATTAAGGAGATGGAATGAACAGAGAAGAATTTCTGCAGGGACTGAAGAATGCCCTTTCCGGCCAGGTGCCTCCGGCAGTGGTAAAGGAGAATCTGGATTATTATGAAGATTATATGAACACCCAGTGCCGGAACGGACGGGGGGAGGCAGATGTGATGGAGGAGCTGGGCGATCCCAGGCTGATTGCCAGGACCATTGTGGACGCCACCCCCGGAGCCGGGGAAGGACAGTACGAAGCTTACGGCGCCTCCGGCTACGGGTATTCCGGCGGGAGCCGGCAGCAGGAACCGGAGTATGCCGGACAGGACCCCCGGTATCAGAGAAGCGGCAATATCCGTTACTATGATCTGAACAAATGGTACTGGAAGCTGCTGGGAATCGCAGTGGCGATTCTGGTTCTGGCCGTGGTGCTGTCCATTGTGTCCGGGATTCTGGCCATTGTGGTGCCCCTGCTTCCGGCCCTGATCATGGTGGCCCTGATCATGTGGTTTGTAAGAGGAAGATAAAGGCCCGGCAAGGGCGGGGACTGGAAAACCAGGAAATGCAGGAAACTGCGTTTCCTGGTTTTTTTGTGCCCTGTGTGCCGGATAGGAAGCAACCATCGCAGGGGCATCTTCTTGTCCGGTTTTCCCCGCACTGTGAACTGTAACATTTTTGTTACTATTCAAGGAGGCATCTTCTTGTCCGGCTATGCCGGACAAGAAGCATCGGGCGTCCGCCCGATGTGGAAAACTGGACAAAAACAGTCTTACAAGCCAGCTTGACGTCTGTTTTCGTCCGGATTTCCCCGCCCCGTGAACGGTAACACATTTTTATTAATAAATAATAAAAAAACCAGAAGATGGTTGACATGGAAAAGAATTAAATGTATAATGAAAACGTAATGAATTGTAACAATTTTGTAACAGAAATACATAAATTAATGACATGGGAGTGAATAACTATGAAATTTAAGGCATATATGACAGCAGCAGCGATTCTTGCAGGTTCTTTGACTATGGCGGTTCCGGTGACGGCGTGGGCGGATACCACTTCTCCGGTACTGGTTGCGCCGGCGGAAGAGGAAGAGGACCCGGCAGAGGAGATGGCGGCTGACCAGGAGACGGAAGAGGTGCTTTCCCAGGTCATTGAGGCCGGTACCGGAGATGCGATTGAAGATGACAGCGCTGAGGAGGTACCGGAGGAAGAAACTAAGAATTCCAGCAAAGAGGCGCGTCAGAACCTGGTGAATTATGCCCTTCAGTTTGTAGGCAGACCCTACCGGGCCGGAGGCAATGATCCCCACGTAGGCGCAGACTGTTCCGGATTTGTGAAATATGTGATGCAGTACGGAGCAGGGATATCCATGAACCGCTCTTCCGGAGCCCAGGCCAGCCAGGGAACTGCCATCAGTGCAGACGCCATGCAGCCGGGAGACCTGCTGTTTTACGCCCAGGGTTCCCGCATCAACCATGTGGCCATGTATATTGGCAACGGTCAGATCGTACATGCCTCCACCTACCGGACGGGCATTAAGATTTCCAACTGGAATTACCGTACACCGGTACGGATCGTCAGTATGTTTTAATAAATGATTACAGAAAACGCGCCCCAGGCGCGTTTGTTACTTTTCACGGGGGGCATCTTCTTGTCCGGCTATGCCGGACAAGAAGCATCGGGCGTCC
>CAJTOV010000154.1 GCA_910577765.1 uncultured Lachnospiraceae bacterium | reverse complement strand
TACAAGTTATACATTGATAATAACATGAACCATTCGATCCACATTACTGGAACCATTTACAATTAATGATTAGCAGGAAACGGAAATAGGGAGCCTCTGGGAATGGGAGGCCCTTTCTTAAAAACCAGGGGCTAAAACTGGTATGATGATGGTTCTAAATAGGGGGGACTGCCGATCAATGGTATACAGATGACCATTTTTCGGCGGTCCCTTTCCCTTGGCTAAATGTTCAGCAAATCCGAAATCTCAGAGAAGTTAATCAACAAATCCTCATAGATATTGACCTTGATAATGGAATCAAACGGATACTGCACACTGACAAGATTGGCTTCAAAGTAATTGACAGTCACAATCTTCCGGCGGGGGTCCGCAATCCAGTACTCACGGACTCCGGCATTTTTGTAGTAGTATGCTTTCCGGATGTAATCATCGGACGGATTCCCAGGGGAAACGATTTCAATGATAAAATCCGGGGCGCCGTTACAGCGCTTTCCGTCCAGTTTATCCTTGTCACAGATCACCATAATGTCAGGCTGGACAATGGTAAGGGGCTGGTCGGACAGCTTTACATCAAAGGGAGCATGGAACACCTGGCAGCCCCCTTCTTTCCAGTGAAATTGTTAAAATCCCAGTTCCTCCCCCACCAGAACCACCTTGATCCTGCCTGCCGGGCGGCAGATGCGGGTGCGGACCATGGAGGCGCAGATGCTGGAGGGGCTTAAGCAGTCGCTGCATGTACCCGTGGCCATGCAGCCGGTCTGTACGGAGAAACGCTGGGCATTGATGGGAGCGGCTATGGAGCGGGCACGGGTGACGGCGCTCTCTATGTCCGGGGTGACCTTGTTCATGCCGGCCACAATGATTACGTTTTTGGGGCCATAGACCAGGGCGGCGGCCCGGTTGCCGTTGCCGTCGATATTGTACAATTGTCCGTCCTCGGTGATGGCATTGCTGCTCATGAGAAAGACATCACAGAGCAGGGACTTGCGCATCAGCTCCACCCGTTCCTCCAGGGAGACGGCAGTGTCCCGGTCAATGACCGGATTGGACTTTTTCACCGAATCCAGGATGCCAAGCTGTGCCAGGGTCTCGGAACCGCCCCAGGCTACCAGGCTGTCCTTGGGAATCAGCTCCAGGGTCTGCCGGACGGCTTCCTCCCTGGTGGGGCAGTAGTAGGCTTCAAAATGGCGGCGCTCCAATGCCTCCGCCACTCTGGGCCCCAGTTTGTCAAATCTTTTTTCCAGTGGCGTGTTGCGTTCTGACATAATTACCTCCCGTTTTCTTTCATGCCTATATATAATAGGAACAATTGTTCTGGAACAGAATCCCCAGGGGCACATGCCGGATCACCGGTCCGGCGGCACGGCCGGTCATAAAGTCGTACAGCAGAAGCAGTGCGTTCTCGGCCTGCTGTTCCGGTGCCTGCCAGACCGTGGCATGTACGGTGCCGTCCTCCAGATAGGGCAGCAGCTCTTCGTATGCATCTGAAGCCACAGCCACCACCTGCCCCGCCACACCGGCCCGGTGCAGGGCACGGCACATGGGCAGCCCGGCGGAACCGGTGGCACAGTACACGCCTGCAATGTCCGGGTGGACATGGAGTTCCTGGAAAATGATGTTCTCCAGGTCATCGTCATAGCTGGAGCTGTATAGCTGCAGGATACGCTGGCCAGGCAGATGCTGGGCCGCATAGGTGGAAAACCCGTATGCCTTGTCCCGCAGCAGATTAGGGGGCTGAAAACCGCTGAGCAGCAGAAGCTGGCCCTGGCGCTTTAGCATCTTGCCCATGGTCTCGGCCACCAGCCTGCCGGAGCGTTCCGCGTCAATGGTCACACAGCCTGCCCGGCAGCTGTCCGGCGCGTCGGCTTCCACCGTCACCACCGGGATTCCCCGCTCATGCAGCCGTTCAAAATAAGGGTTCAGCAGCTGGTCGTCCCAGCAGTAGGTGATCATCCCGTCTACATCGGTCATGGCCAGCACCTCTTCCAGGGCGGCCATCTGTTCCTCCGCATTCTGCCCGCAGGACATCCGCAGCACCATCACGTTGCGGTCACGCATAAAGGGCTCGCTGTTGTCAATCCCCCGCCACAGCCCGCGGTAAAACTGGTCCTGGCTTTTGGGAAGCTGGGGCAGGGCCACAACCACGTTCAGCAGCCCGCGTTTTAAGTTGCTGGCCGTTGGGTTGATGGTGTAATGGTTTTCTTCGGCAATGCGCAGTATTTTCTGGCGTACCTCTTCACCGACACCGGGTTTGCCGTAGATTGCTTTGTGTACGGTGGAGGTGGAAACCTGTGCAAGATGAGCAATATCCCGGATGGTGCATCGATTGTTCAAAATGAATTCCTCCATAAAAGGCCAAGGGCAGCGGGAGACCGGTTCCCCGTGGACCTGGCAGCCCTTTTTCTGCCTTGGCAAAGGAAAGCAAAACCCCTTCCGGGTCCGGTTCCCTGCTGGGTTTTACTATAACACGGATTGGCCTAAAAAACAAGGTGCTCTGTCTTCTCCTGAAAGGGAAACCGTTTCTCTATCTGAGTGAATTTTAATGAAAATGTCAGGAAACATATTGTTTCTCTGTGAAAAAACAACAAAATATAATTGGCAAATAGCACAATAAAATCAAATAAAAACAGGTGATATTAGAGAAAATGCATTACGCACAACAAATCTTGTTGAACTTTCTGGCTGCGGATGCTATTCTATGGATATAGGGAAACGTTTCGCTTTTCCTGGGAAACACCAGAAACCACAGGAAAAAGAAACCGCCCCACCCGGTCCCGGGTAAGGGAGCGGACAGGAGACATAACAAGGAGGTGCTTTGCCGTGGCAGATATGCCGGACAATCAGAAGCAGAAGGTGGTTATCAGTTGTGAAACTTCCTCATTCCTGCTAAAAGAAGCAGTCAAAAGGCGGCTGGAGGCTGCCGGATATCAGGTGCTGGATGTGGGTGCCCAGTCGGCTGACCAGCAGGTGGCCTACTACGATGCCGCACGCCGGCTGGCCCAGGTGATTCAGCGGGGAGAGTGCGCCCGGGGTATTGCCATGTGCGGTACCGGCGGCGGGATCAGTATGATCATCAACAAGTTTAAGGGCTGCTACTGTGTGGCCTGCGAGAGTGTATTTACCGCTGAAAAGATTTCCCTGATCAACAATGCCAATGTGCTTGCCATGGGAGCCCGGGTGGTAAGCTGGGACATGGGCGGCGAGATGGCGGAGAAATTCCTGGCAGGCCGCTGGTGCGAGGGATTCGCCCAGGCAAGACGCCTTTCCAATGAAAAGGGCTATGAGGTGCTGCGGCAGGTTGAGGCCGGACAGTAAGATCCCCCCAGCCGTAAGGCAGAAGGAGGCGAACCATTTTATGAAAAAACTTTTAACAATCATCAATGGGTTTTTCCACAAAATCTTCCAGGTGCTGGAGCTTTATTCCCAGGTGGTGCTGCTGGCTATTGTGCTGATCGTCAGCGCCCAGGTGGTGGCCCGCAAGTTTCTGGGCACCAGCATTATCTGGTCCGAGGAGGTGGCCCGGCTGCTGATGGTGTGGATGGCCTTTATCTCGCTGGCCATCGGCGTGGCAAAACGGCTCCACATCAGTATCAGTATGTTCTATGACCGGCTTCCTGTGCCTGTGCAGAAGGCGGCAGATGTGCTGGAGCGGATCTGCACCCTGTTTGCAGGCACGGTGATAATGGTCTACGGCGCCAGACTGGTAGCGGCTTCCACCACCTCCACTCTTGCCACCACCAAGTGGCCCAAATTCATGCTGTACCTGATGATCCCGGTGGGAGGATTTTTTGTGATCTACTGCACCATTCTCCAGATCTTCTTTCCGGACGCTGCCAGACGGTTTGTGGACCAGGAGCCGGATGATGCGGGAAAGGAGGAACCGTAAACCATGACCAGTCAAACCATTGGTATTATCCTGCTGCTTGGCATTTTTATCGGACTGACCATCCTTAAAACGCCCATTCCCATTGCCCTGATTACATCCACGGCCATTACCATGTCCTATCTGGGGCTGCCGCTGATGACGACAGTGCAGCAGATGGCCAAGCAGATCGACAGCTTCTCCCTTATGGCCGTACCTTTCTTTATTCTGGCAGGTGAGATCATGGGCCGGGGCGGAATCTCGGACCGGCTGGTGGAATTTGCCAATGCAGTGGTAGGGCGGTTCCGGGGCGGATACGCCTATGTCAACTGTCTGGCCTCCATGTTCTTTGGCGGCATCTCCGGTTCGGCGGTGGCGGATGTGTCCTCCCTGGGCTCCATTGAGATTCCCATGATGGAAAAGGCCGGCTATGACCGGGACTTTTCCGTGGCCCTGACGGTTACCACCTCCTGCCAGGGGGTCATGATCCCGCCTTCCCACAATATGATCTTCTTTGCCATGGCGGCAGGAGGGGTCTCGGTGGGCAAGCTGTTTCTGGCCGGTGCGGTACCAGGCATCCTGCTGGGACTGGCCCTGATGGCCTATTCGGCGGTGATTTCCATCAGGCGCAACTATCCCAAGGGTGAGGCCATGTCCTTTAAAAAGATGGTCCGGGTGACCATTGACGCCCTTTGGGCCATTATGACCACCCTCATTATCCTGGGCGGGGTCATCGGCGGTATCTTTACTGCCACCGAGTCGGCAGCCATTGCCTGCATTTATGCGTTCGTCGTCTCCATGTTCGTCTATAAGGAACTGAACTGGAAGGACCTGCCAAAGCTTTTAAGCAATGTGGTCAATACCCTGTGCCTTTCCTTCAGCCTGATTGCGGCAGCGGCAGCCTTCGGCTATGTGCTGGCTTTCCTGAAGGTGCCGGCCCTGCTGACCAATTTCCTGATTTCGGTTACGGACAACAAGGTGATTCTGCTGCTGCTGATCAACCTGATGCTGCTTTTCCTGGGCTGCATCATGGATATGGCCCCGATTATTTTCATTGTCACCCCCATCCTGCTGCCGGTGGTCCGGTCCCTTGGCATGGACCCGGTGCAGTTCGGCGCCATGATGATCCTGAACCTGGCAGTGGGGCTTTGTACCCCTCCGGTGGGCTCGGCGCTTTTTGTGGGCTGTGCCGTGGGCAAGATCTCCATTGAGCGGGTGGTCAAGGAAATGCTGCCCATGTACCTGATTATGTTCACGGTGCTGATGCTGGTTACGTTTGTTCCGGCCATTTCCACCTGGCTGCCCAATCTGATGATGGGCTGACAGACGGCATCCTGTCCCCGTCTGGGGATGCAGGCAGGAATACCATTTTTGAAAGGAGAGGTTTTGCATGAACTATCATTTCTTGCCCCAGGAAACCTATGCCCCCCTGGGTCCCCGGGAACTGGGCCTTGCATATGGCTCGGTGCAGCGGCTGAAGGAGGCCGGCGGTATCCGGCTGGAAAGCGGCGGGCGGGAGCTGTGCCTTGTGTGTATCGGGGGGCAGACCGGTTACCGCTGCGGCCGGAAGTCCGGTACAGCCGTGATGAACGACATGCTGTATGTGCCGGTGGACACGGTGATTGAGCTGGACAATGCCGCCGGACAGATGGTCTGCTTCGGGGCGCCCTGCACCCGCCAGTATGAGTTTGCCCATATTCCCTTTGCCCAGGTGGATGGTGACAGCCGCCACAAGGTGTACGGCAAAGCCGAGAACGGCACCCTGCGGGATGTGTGGAACTTTATTGACGAAAGCTTCCCTTCCGGGCGGCTGCTTACGGGCATCTGTATGGGACGGGACGGCGGCTGGACAGCCTGGCCTCCCCATGAGCACGCCAGGGAACGGGAAGAGCTGTACGTCTATTATGGCATGGGGGATTCCTTTGGAGTGCAGCTTGTCTACGATCACAAGGACCATCCCTATACCACGGCCCTGGTGCGGGACGGGCATCTGGTGGCCATTCCCCGTGGGTATCATCCCAACTGCGGCTGCCCGGGCGGCGGCATCCATTATGTTTACTGTATGGTATCTACGGAAGAGGGGGAGCGCCAGTTTATGGACCTGCGCACGGAAACGGTTTTCGGAGACAAATTAGAGTAATGAAAGAAAGGAGGAGGATCGCCCTTGATTAACTCAGCATCCATTGTCAATTGCAGCTTTCTCACCTTGCGGGAGGAGACCCGCCAGATTGTGGATGGCGGCGCAAAGTTTTTCCACATTGACCTGATGGACGGCCATTATGTGCCAAATCTGTGCATGCCGGTGAAGTTTGTGCAGGAGCTGGCCAAAGAGTACCCCCAGATCGTCATGGACGTGCATCTGATGGTTACGGACCCCTCGGCTTATGTACAGCGTCTGGCTGACGCCGGGGCCGGGTATTTCAGCTTCCATGCCGACAGCACCCCCTTTTGCCGGCGGGTACTTGCCCAGGCCCACAAGGCGGGGATGAAGGCAGGGGTGGTGATCAACCCGTCCCAGAGGCTGGACTGCATCGAACCTTACATACAGGATCTGGATATGGTCACCCTTATGGCAGTGGAACCTGGCTTTTCCGGCCAGCCCCTGCTGCCCGGAAGCATGGAACGGCTGGAAGAACTTGCCGGGCTTCGCAAAACCCATGGTGCCCATTACCTGATCAATGTGGACGGCGGTATCAGCCTGGAGCTGGAGAGCCGCTGTGCCCAGATCGGTGTGGATGTGATTATCGGCACCGTGCACAATATTTTCAGGCAGCCGGAAGGGCTGCAAAAAGCCTGTGAGCGTTTTGAACGTCAGTGGGGATGATTTAAAAAAAGGAGGATTTTAACTATGAAAAAGCTTGTAGCATTGTCCATGACCCTTGCTTTGGCACTGTCCCTGACTGCCTGCGGAGGCGGTTCATCCAGCACCACAGCCACCACCGGAGGCGGTGGGGCCAGTACGACGGCTGCCAGCAAAGACAGCGGGGCTGACACAACGGCTGCCAGCCAGGACGGCAAGTCAGGCACTCCCGATGCAGCGCCTGCCGGGGATGTGGTTGTAATGACCCTGGCTTCCAATCACACCCAGGATTTCGTTACCTCCCTGGCCTGCAAGCATTTTGCAGAGCAGGTGGAGGAGAAAACAGGGGGCGCCGTTAAGATCGAGTGTTACTTTGACGCGGTGCTGGGTGAGGAGACTGCCACCCTGGAACAGTGCCAGTATGGCGGCATCGACTTTATCCGTGTGTCCATGTCTCCCCTGGCGGAGTTTGTGCCTGCATACAGCTCCATGCAGCTGCCTTACATCTACAGCAGCCGTGAGCATTTCTGGAAGGTTATGGATGCTCCTGACATCGGCCAGGAACTGCTTAAAAGCGATGGCATGACCAGCAACGGTCTGTACGGCCTTGCTTACTACGACAACGGCACCCGGAACTTCTTCTTCTCCAGCAATGAGGTTCACGGGGTAAAGGATATGGCCGGCCTGACCCTGCGGGTTCAGGAGTCTGACCTGATGATCGGCATGGTCAAGGCAATGGGTGCGAATCCGGTTGCCATGGCAGCCAGTGAGCTGTATTCTTCGCTGCAGACCGGTGTGGTCAGCGGCGCCGAGAACAACCTGCCCTGGTATCTCTCCATGTCCTTAAACGAGGTGGCGCCCCTGATCACCATGGATGAGCACACCCGTACCGCGGATATGCTGATTATGAGCGAAAAGAGCAAGGAAAAGGTAACCCCTGAACAGCTTCAGATCATTGAGGAGTGCGCTGCCGAGTCCAGCCAGTACCAGCGTGAGCTGTGGGCCAAGAGTGAAGAGGAAGCCCGCCAGCAGTGTATCGACGCAGGCTGCACCATCATTGACCTTACGGATGAGGAACGCCAGAGCTATATGGACTGCGTTACCGAGTTAAATGCCCAGTTCGGCGAAGAGTATAAGGATATTCTGGATAAAATCGCTGCGATGAAATAAACAGGCTGTAGTGGGTCAGCAATTACAGCAAAAGCCCTGCCGGATGGCGGGGCTTTTTGCTGTCCGGTAACCAGGAAGGCGTCTGCCGACACCAGCTCTCCAGTTCCCGGGATTCAATCCTCATAATGCTCCTGCAAAAATGCAATCTCCCGGGCATATCCGGGCAGCTCGTTGGGTGTTTCCAGATAAAAAGGCAGTTCACGGAATGCCGGATGGTTGATGATCCGGACCATGGCATCTGCGCCTATATGGCCTTCCCCGATTCTGGCGTGGCGGTCCTTGTGGGCCCCCAGGGGGTTCATGCTGTCATTGAGATGGACGGCTTTCAGGCGGGGCAGGCCGATGATCCGGTCAAATTCGGCCACCACCTGGTCCAGATGGTTCACAATGTCATAGCCTCCATCCCAGACATGGCAGGTATCCAGACAGACTCCCATGTGCTCCTTTAAGTCTGCCCGGTCCAGAATCTCACGGAGTTCCTCAAAACGGCTTCCGATCTCACTTCCCTTGCCGGCCATGGTTTCCAGGAGAACCGTGGTATGCTGTTCCGGCTTTAAGACCTGGTTCAGAAGCCGGGCGATCAGGTCAATGCCGGTTTCCACCCCCTGGCCCACATGACTGCCAGGATGGAAATTATAGCAGTTTCCCGGTGTATACTCCATCCGCTCCAGATCCTCTGTCATGGCCCGCAGGGCAAAATCCCGCACCTTTTCATCTGCGGAACAGGCGTTGAGGGTATAGGGCGCATGCCCCAGAATCCGGGAAATGTCATGCTCCCCGGCAAAATCCAGAAAGTCCTTCACATCCGAAGGCACAATGGCTTTGGCATTCCCGCCTCTGGGATTGCGGGTAAAAAACTGGAATGTTCCCGCCTTAATATTCACTGCTTCCCTCCCCATGGCCAGATAGCCTTTGGAGGAGGAAAGATGACAGCCGATTCTTAACATGTATTTGTTCCTTTCTTGTACTAACCTTCCTATCGTTACTATTCACGGGGGGCATCTTCTTGTCCGGCTATGCCGGACAAGAAGCA
>CAJTOV010000153.1 GCA_910577765.1 uncultured Lachnospiraceae bacterium | reverse complement strand
CCTGGTCATGCGCCAGTATGTCAGGGCCAGGGTGATCAAAGGAAGAAACTTTACATACCAGGATATCAAAAAGGTCTATGTAATTGTGTTGTTTGAAAAGAGTCCCGGAGAGTTCCACAAAATTCCCTGCGCATATGTACACCATGGCAGAACCAGATTTGACACAGGGCTTGAGATGGAGCTTTTGCAGGAATATTTTCTCATAGCTCTTGACGTATTCCGGAAATTCCCGTATCCTAAAAACATAAGCGAGCAGACGGCATGGCTTTCTTTGCTGGTCACGGAAGATCTTAAGGAGGCGGAGAAGCTGATCCGGGAATATCCCTGGCTCCAGGAGATCTATGAGGAGATGGCCATGCTGCGCCGGAAGCCGGAGGAGGTGCTGGGGATGTTTTCGGAAGCCTTAAGAATACTGGATCAGAATACAATTAAATATATGATAGAGATGCAGCAGAAGGAACTGGAGGAGAAGGCGGCGCAGCTGGAGGAGAAGGATGCAGCCATAAGCCATAGAAATACCGTGATAGAAGCCCAGAAAGAAGAAATCGAAAACCTGAAAAAGCAGCTGGAGGAGCAGCTCAGGGCGGTGGAAGCATTGAAAGAGCAATCATGACCACCAGTCCAGAGCCTGCTATGAAATCCGCCTGTTCAAATACATCATATATGGCTGTTTAAGAAATGAAACAGGCGGGTACTGCTGCTGATATTGGACGTTATCCTTTGCAGAAACAGAGTCCGGTTTCAGATGTTCGCTGCAGTACCGGAGCGTGCCTGAAATTTCACCTCCGCCCTGTGCAGCCTGCGCCAGACAGACGGCAGCATTCCATACTGCCGCTGGAAATCTTTATAGAAAGCGCTGAGATTTCCGGCGCCGGTCTGCTGGGCTATCTCCTGGATGGAGGCATCCGTTTTCTCCAGCAGTGCCGCCGCATGCTTCATCCGCTCCCGGATCTGGAGCTGCTTGAAGCTCAGCCCCGTCATCTGCTTAAACAGCGCAGTCACATACTTTGGATGATAGCCGAAACGCTCCGCCAGCTCTGTCAGGGTACAGCTGGCGGAATTTTTCTCCAGATAATACAGCATATCCAGGATACTGCTGTTGCCCCCGGAGGAAATCCGGATTATCTGCTGGTCCGGCTTCTGCTGGTACAGCCGCAGCAGCCGCAGGAAGATCAGCTGCAGATACCCCTGGACCATGGACTTGCCGTACAGATCCTCATCAAAATATTCTGCCAGCAGAGCCAGGAACAGCTCATATACCATGGCATCCTCCCCGGCCCGGAAAATCATATAGTGGTTATGGGAGGGAGTCCTGGCGGAAAGAACATGAAGCAGAAAGTCAGAAAAGATATTCTGCTCTCCAGCCTTCCGCAGGAAGCTGTTGCTGAAGAAATCATGACTCATATTCAGATTAATGACAATATCATTTTCCCCCAGATACTGTTTCCGCCGCACCACACCCAGGTCAAAGATACACAGATCCCCTTGCTGCAGGGTGACCGGCGTCTTGTTAATCACATAATCGCAATGTCCCGAATAAATAAAATTCACATTCACATTGGCATGCATATGGTTCGGCACATCTGTAAAGCGGGAGTCCTTGCGCAGGTGGATGTCGTCCCGCTCCAGATCCGGGATTGGGAACCACAGCACCTCCTGTCCGGCGACCATCCGCCGCTCCATTGCCTCATAGCGGGGACTGGGGCTTCCGGGATTATCCAGATAATACTGCTCCCGCGGCGTGACCCTGCGCAGAAAGCAGTCCAGTTCCTGTCTATCCATAACAGACCTCCTGATATCCTTATTTTCCGCAATAGTTCCGATACCCCCCTGGGAAATACGCAGGCTTGTCAAAACTGCTGCGATCCTTCCGGATAGAATCTTACCTTTTGGTAGTTCTCTTGTTCCGCAGTGTCATTGAAAAAATCTTCCCATTCTTCTATGATAGAACCATCAAATGTTACTGACTTTATTTTAGCAGATATATGGCCATATACAAGCGAAAATCAAGAAAAAACTTTTGAGGGGATTCAGATATAATGAAAAAACTGTAATGCGGTGTTCTGGCAGCACTGCACGGAACCTGATTTGCCAAATTGGCATTCTATGGAGGAGGAGACAGATATGGATTACAAACAGTTTGCATCCGCTATCCTGCCCGCCGTCGGCGGAAAGGACAACATCCGCACACTGATGCACTGCGCCACAAGACTGCGGTTCCAACTGAACAACGGCGACGAATTCGATATGGAAACGCTGAAAAAAATCAAAGGCGTCATGGGGGCACTGTTCACCGGCGGGCAGTACCAGATTATTATCGGCCCCGACGTCAGCCATGTGTTTAACGAGCTTACCCGGATGACCGGCATCCAGGGGAGCAGCACCGGCCAGGTGGAGGCGTCGGATCTGAAGGGGGAGAAGCCCAAAATGATGGAACGCCTGATGGACACGATCTCCAGCCTTTTCACCCCGGCCATTGCCGCCATCACCGGGGCAGCCATGATCAAGGTGATTCTGGTGATCCTGACCATGGCCCACCTGATGGACTCCGGCGGGCAGACCTACAAGCTGTTCAGCATTGTGGGGGATGCACCCTTCTACTTCCTGCCGCTGATTCTGGCCTACACCTCCTCGGTGAAGTTCGGCGTGGATCCTATGGTAGGCATGGTGATCGGCTTCACCATGGTGCATCCCAACTACATGACACTGGTCAGCGCCGGGGAGCCCGTATCCATGTTCGGCTTCCTGCCGGTGACCCTGGCCACCTATACATCTACCGTAATCCCGGTGATTCTGGTGATCTATGTGGCGTCCTGGGTGCAGAAGCTGGCGGACCGGCTCTCTCCCAAGGTGGTTAAGTTCTTTTTCCGGCCCATGCTCACCCTGCTGGTCATGACGCCGCTGACCTACTGTATCATCGGCCCCCTTGGCAATCTGGCAGGCCAGGGCCTGGAGGCGGGACTGTCCGTGATCCAGAACAATGCGCCCTGGTTCCTGCCTATCTTCTTCGGCGCACTGGGCCCCATGGTCATCATGCTGGGAATGCACTACGCCGTTACCATCCCCCTGGCCATGGCAGCCATTGCCGCCTTTGGGTATGATATGCTGGGCGCAGGCTTCCTGGTAGCCAACATTGCCCAGGGTGCTGCCGCGTTCGCAGTGGCCATGCAGGCCAAAGATTCCGGTTTCCGCACCCTGGCCATTTCCACCGGATGCAGCGCCCTGCTGGGGACTACGGAACCGGCGCTCTACGGTGTGAACCTGCGGCTGAAAAAGCCCCTGGCGGCATCCGTTCTGGGTGGTCTGGCAGGCGGTATCGTCTGTGGTCTGGCCGGTGTCAAACGGATTGTGTTCGGCCCCACCGGACTGACTTCCATTGCCATCTTCATTGATCCGGACAATGCCATGAATTTTGTCTTTGCCCTGGTGGGTATTGCCGTGACCTTTGTCGTGACATTCGCGCTTACTTATGGACTGATCCGCAGGGATCCTGAGATTCAGAAAGAGATTGGAGGCTGACTATGAACCATTTTCCGGAAAATTTTTTGTGGGGAGGCGCTATCGCCTCCGCCCAGGCAGAGGGTGCCTGGAATGAAGGAGGCAAAGGCATGGATACCCAGGATCTGCGGGTGTTTGACGCTTCCTGGGATGCAGACATGCGGCGGAAGAACCGGGATATCAATATGACCGGAGAGCGGTTTCAGGCGGCTCTTACCGCCACGGATCTGGAGCATTATCCATTCCGCTGGGCCATTGACTTTTACCATAACTGGCGGGAAGACCTGGCGTTGCTGGAGGAACTGGGGCTGAAGATTTTCCGCACATCCATCAGTTGGGCCCGTATCTATCCAAATGGCGACGACCCGGTTCCCAATGAGGAAGGCATCCGGTTCTATGTGGATCTTTTTACCGAGTGCCATAAACGGGGGATGAAGGTATTTGCCACCATCCTGCACTACGCCACCCCGGTGAACCTGCTGACCAGATACGGCGGCTGGAAGAACCGGAAGATGATTGACTTTTACCTGCGTTACTGCCAGACGCTGTTTGAGCGGCTGGGAGGGCTGGTGGACTACTGGCTTCCCTTTAATGAGATCAACTGTTCCCGGTTCAATCCCTGGAACGGCTGCTGTCTCATCCGGGACCAGGAGGAAAACTACGATCAGGCTATTTTCCAGTGCACCCATCACCAGCTGCTGGCCAATGCCCTGGCGGTGAAGATGGCCCATGAGATGCTGCCCGGTTCCATGGTGGGCGGCATGATCGCCCGCTTCACAACCTATCCTGCCACCTGCAGCCCGGACGATGTGATGTGTGCCCTGCTGGACGAAAACTACAAGAATTATTTTTATACAGATGTCATGGCGCGGGGCCGGTATCCTGGCTATACCCGGCGGATGTTAAAGGAGCTTGGGGTTGAGATCGTGAAAGAGCCGGGAGACGACCAGATTCTGGCCGGCGGCAAGGTGGATTTCCTTTCCTTCAGCTACTATATGTCCATGGTTTCCACCAACAGCCCGGACTATGAGGTCACCAGCGGCAACCTTCTCTCCGGAAAGAAGAACCCTTACCTGCAGACCAGTGAATGGGGCTGGCAGATCGATCCCGTGGGACTGCGGATCTCCCTGAACCAGATGTATGACCGGTACAATCTTCCCCTGTTCATTGCGGAAAATGGCATCGGCGCCAGGGATGTGGTGGCAGAGGACGGGAAGATTCACGATGATTACCGCATCCAGTATCTGCGGGAGCATATTGCCCAGATGGGGGAAGCCATCGCCGACGGTGTGGATTTAATCGGCTACACCATGTGGGGAATCCTTGACATTGTGTCCTGCGGAACCATTGAGATGAACAAACGCTACGGCGTGATCTACGTGGACCGGGACGAAGCCGGGAAGGGAACCAACCGCCGCATCCCCAAGGACAGCTTTGCATGGTATAAGAAAGTCATTGCGGGGAATGGCTTTACATCATCCCTTGTTTGACTTATAATATTGGCAGTAACCATCATGCCAGGGTCAATGTGACAGAGCCTGACCGGATCAAAGAATAAGTTGACCTATCACAACCGGAGGAGGATGCCCGTGGAAAAGGGGCTGTAAAAAGTCATGCACTTTCTTTTCGCAAGAAGGTTCCGGCTTTTTACAGCCCTTTTCCGTAACTGTTCACAGGGGGCATCGTCTTGTCCGGCTATGCCGGACAAGAAGTATCGGGTGTTCCCGGTGGGCACCAGTGAACAGCAGCATAGGCAGAACTGCATAAGAATCCGGGGATTTCCGGGAAACCCTTGTGCAATATGGGACATCCGGATACAATGGAGTCAGATGAAACATTCATAACAGCCCAGGTCTTTTCCCGGCTGTACCGTCGGCGCTGGCACAAAGCAGAGGGGAGACCTGGCGTGCAGCAGATCTGCACAGAAGGAGGATCAGATGACAGACAGAATCCAGAGACTGTACAGTAAGATTAATAACGGAAAGCTGAAAATCTGCGTGGAAAAACCATGGATTTATAAGGAATCCATTGAGCGCCACGAGGGGCTTCCGGCCATTCTGCAGCGGGCGTATGCCACGGCGGATTACCTGGATAAGCGGACCATTTACATTGAAGACGATGAGCTGATCGCAGGCAATGTGGCTTCCAGGCCAAACGGCATGGAGGGGATGGTGTGGGGTCCTGCGTGGCCGGAGGAGGATTTTGACGAGTTCTTAAAAGGCGGCGTGGTGGAGATCGACCCGGAGGACCGGAAGAAATGGCGGGAGTGCGACGGGTTCTGGAAAGAGAAAGGCCGCACCATGAATGAGTGGCAGGGCCGTTTCTATGACGGGGACCGGATCTGGGCCTTTATCCGCTCCGGGGTGCTGTGTCCCCCATGGACGGACCGGAAGGCAGGCAGAGGCCAGGGGGGAGCCGGATTTGGCTGGGGGCTTGGCATCGGCTATTCCCTGTTTATCCCGGATTACGGAAAGATCATTGACGAAGGCATTTCCCAGACCCTCCGGGAAGCGGAGGAGGCTCTGGAGAAGATTACCTACAGGGATCTGGAGGGCATCGAGAAGTCCGATTACTACCGGGCCGTGATCATCGCTCTCAGCGCCATGGTGCGGATGTACCACCGGTATGGAACCGAGTGTGAGAAAAAGGCGGCCCAGACCGGGGATGAGGCACGCAAAAAAGAGCTTTTACGCATGGCAGACACCTGTCACTGGATCGCGGAGCATCCTTCCCGGAATTTCCGGGATGCCATCCAGAATGTGTGGTTCTACTGGATGATGGTAGCCCATGGAACCACCCCTCTGGGGCGCATGGACCAGTATCTTTACCCATACTATAAGAAGGATCTGGAGAATGGGGACATTACCCGGGAGGAGGCCCTGGAACTGATTGAGAACCTGCGTATCCGCATTATGCAGTTCAATTTCGTCAGCGGCGGCAAAGCCCAGCGTTCCAAGTGGGCAGGCATGGCCCGGTGGAACAACACGGTCATCGGAGGCTGCGACCCAGAGACCGGGGAGGACGCCACCAATGATCTGTCCTACCTGATTCTGGAATCGGCAAAGGAGATCCGGACGCCCCACTTTACCATCACCATCCGGGTGGGCAAAGACACCCCGGAGGCCCTGCTTAAGAAGGGCATGGAGGTGGTGCGCACAGGGATCGGCATGCCGGCTTTTATCTCCGAGGACAGCTACATAAAGACCGTGATGCTGGAGCCGGGGATGGATATTGAGACGGCACGTTCCTTTGCTTTGTCCGGCTGTCTGGATTTGAATATTCCCGGCAGGTCCCGGATCAGTGCCATCGGCATGTTCATCTGCCCCAAGGTGCTGGAAATCACCATGCGCAACGGGCTTCTGGCCTCCACCGGGGAGCAGCTGGGGCCAAAGACCGGGGAAATGAAAGACTTTGCCTCTTTTGAGGACTTTATGAATGCTTACAAGACCCAGCTTGCCTATTTCCAGTCCTTGTACAATGAGGAACACAATGTGCTTAACTATGTGACCCGCCATACCCAGTGCGACGTGGTCCACTCAGCCTTTGCTTATGAAGGGATTTCCTCGGGCCGGGATATCAACAGCAGGAAGATGAAGTACGAGAATTCCGCGGTCTTGAATCCCGTGGGCATGATCAACGTGGCCAATGCCATGGCAGCGGTGAAAAAGCTGGTATTTGACGAGAAACGGTTTACCATGGAAGAACTGCACAGGGCTCTGGAAGCAGACTGGAAGGGCTACGAGGACATGAGGAAGCTGTGCGAGGATGCTCCCAAGTATGGCAACGGCGACCAATATGTGGATGAGATTGCGGCGGAGCTGTACCACTTCTGGGCGGAAAATGCCAAAACGCTTACCACCATTTACGGGGTTCCGCCTAAGGTAACCGGGATTTCCATTACGGCCAATATCCCCGGCGGCTCCTATACCGGCGCCACCCCGGACGGGCGGCATTATGGGGAAGCCCTGGCGGACGGCACCATTTCCCCGGCCCAGGGCACGGACGTGAACGGCCCTACTGCCGTGTTCCGCAGCGGCATGGCCATCAACCAGGATGAGTTCCAGGCCACCCTTCTGAACATGAAAATGCTTCCGTCCTCCATGGAAACCGAGTCCGACCGGATGAAACTGGCCACCATGGTGAAAACCTATCTGTTAAACGGCGGCAAGCAGGTCCAGTTCAATGTGGTATCCAACGAGACCTTAAAGAAGGCCCAGGAAAGCCCAAAAGAGTATAAGGACCTGGTGGTGCGTGTAGCCGGTTACAGCACTTACTTTACGATTCTCACACCAGGGACCCAGGAGGATATTATCCGCAGGTCAGAGCAGACCCTGTAACAGGCCAGGCGGCCGGCAGGGATATGTCTTTTATAGGAAAATTGGGGCAGGTGTACGCTGGTTTGTATGGCGTACACCTGCTTTTGATGTTATGGTTTCTGGTTACCCTCAGTGGACAGGGGGACACGGGGGCCTTGTCCACCCAGGACACCGTTATCTGTTGCAGAAAAATATGGAAAAACGTATAATACCCTCAGTGAATAAGGGAACACCGGCTCCTTGTTCACTGAGGGTATTATGATCCCCACCAGGAATAAGGACCGGGAAAAGGGGAAGCATAGGAGCAGGGACAACAACAGACACACGGAAAAACGAAAGGAGCAACCTATGGCAGAGATAAAGACGGTATCCGGACACCCGGCAGACAAGCATATGGAAGAAAGAACCGATGACCATAACGCATACAATACTGCAAACAGAACAGACGGCTCCGCCGCGTACAGCACGGTAACCACAGATGCCCCGCACCGGATCCGGGAACTGCTGGAGGACTTCAGACGCTATCTGGCAGACCGGGACAAGAAGCCCAATACCGTGGAGAAATACCTGCGGGATGCCAGAAAATTTCTTTCCTTCTGCCAGGGCAGGGACCTGGACCACAGCCAGGTGGTCCGCTACCGGGAGTACCTGGTCGCTTCCTATGCCCCTTCCAGCGTCAATTCCATGCTGGCGGCACTCAACGGGTTTCTGGTATTTCTGGGCAGGGAGGACTGCTGTGTCCGGGTGCTCCGGGTCCAGAGGGAGCTGTTCCGGGATGCATCCAGGGACATGACCGTGGAGGAATATATCCGTCTGGTGAAGCAGGCGGATGCAGAGGGGAATGTGCGCCTGTCCCACATGCTTCAGACCATGGCCGGAAGCGGAGTCCGGGTGGGGGAGCTTTCCTCCATTACGGTGGAATCTTTGGACCAGAAGACGGTGTCCATCAGCTCCAAGGGGAAATTCCGCCAGATCCTTCTGCCCAGGACCCTGGTGGAGAAGCTGCGGAAGTACTGCCGGAGAATGGGAGTGGCTTCCGGGAGCATTTTCGTGACCAGCAGCGGCAGACCGGTGGACCGGCGCAATATATGGAAGGAAATGAAGAACCTGT
>CAJTOV010000152.1 GCA_910577765.1 uncultured Lachnospiraceae bacterium | reverse complement strand
GCTGGCTGCGGGACTATATCTATATTCCCCTGGGGGGAAACCGGAAAGGAAGGCTGCGGAAATGGCTTCACATTTTCGTGGTGTTTACGGTCAGCGGAATCTGGCATGGGGCAGGCTATAAGTACCTGTTCTGGGGATGGATGCACGGGGCATACCAGGTCTGCGGGGAACTGACCGGTAGTCTGCAAAACCGTCTCTTCCAGGTTCTAGGATTTCCGGAATCCGGAAGAGGTAGGGGCTGGCTGAGACGGGCGGGAACCTGGTTCTGGGTAATGGTGGCCTGGATTATCTTCCGGGCCGAGAGCCTGCGCCAGGGACTCAGAATGATCCATGGGATGTTTACGGTCTATAATCCCTGGATCTTTTTTGATGATTCCCTGCTGCGGCTGGGGCTGTCCTGGAAGGAATGGGGAGTTCTGCTGGTGTCGGCGGCGGTCCTCTGGAAGGCAGACAGGATGCAGGAGCAGTCCGATGTGCGGGAGCGGATCTTAAGACAGCCGCTGGTTGTCCGGTGGGGACTTTCCCTGGCCGCGGTGGCCGGGATCATGGTATTCGGAAGCTATGGATTTGGCTTTGATGCGGCAGATTTTATATATGGAGGTTTCTGATGGTGAATGGCGGCAAAGGGCAGATCTGGAAAAAAAGGGCAGGCTTTGTCCTGAAAGCGGCAGTATTTCTCTGCCTTCTGGCAGTGGTGGTATATGGTATTAACCGGACCCTGACACCCAAATACCGCTACAGCAGCACCAATCCCCTGACGGAGACCTACCGGGGCTTCTACCGGATGGAGCCGGATACGGTGGATATTGTTTTTCTGGGAAGCAGCCAGGCTGCATCAGGCTTTAATCCCCAGGATCTGTACAATGGATTCGGACTGAAAAGCTACAATCTGGGAAGCAACCACCAGAGTCTGTGGGCATCTTATTACTGGCTCAAAGAGGCCCTGGAGTATCAGAATCTGCGGGTGGCCGTGCTGGACTGCTATGAGCTGTTCCGGGACTGTAGAAAGGACGAGGGAGGCACACGGCTGGCCTTTGATGACATGCGCTGGGGAAAGGTGAAAAAGGAGGCTGTGGAGACGGTCTGCCGGCTCAATGGGGAGCTTTCGGCGGAAAGTTATCTGTTTACCAATATCCGCTTCCATACCCGGTGGACAGGGCTTAATGAGACGGATTTTACCTGGGGAAATTTTTCGCCGGTGCCGGAGCTTAAGGGGTTCTGGCTGTACCGTGGCAAATGCGGATATGAGGAATATACCCCCCTGGAAGTGGAGACGGCAGGAGAATCTCCGGAGATGGCCTCTTTTCAGGAGGATGCAAAGGAGTATCTGGACAAAATCGTGGATTTGTGCCAGGAGAATGGGGTGGAGCTGATTCTGGTGAAAACCCCAACCCTGGCAGAGACCCTGGACCGCCACCTGGCCATTGCAGACTATGCAGAGGAAAAAGGGCTGGGATTTTATGATTTTAATGAAAAAGGACTCTATGAGGCCATAGGCTTTCAGTACGGCCAGGATATGAATGACAGCAGTACCAGTGGAGACCGGAATGCCCATGCCAATCCCTCCGGAGCCAGGAAGATGACGTATTACCTGGGCAATGAACTGGTGAGAAAATACGGTATTTATCCAAAGGCAAACTGGCAGTGGGAGGTGACCCGGGCCTTCGGGGAGGGAATCTGGAAAGACTTTCAGCTTCACAACGAGACGGACCTGCACAGGTATCTTGCCATGGCAGAGGATTCCTGGTATGTGGTGCTTCTGGCCGTCAAGGACGAGGCCTCTGTATCTCTGAATGAGGATTTGCAGAACCGGCTGAAAGCCATGGGGCTGGGAGCAGGCCAAAAGAAGGCGGGGACTGAATATTGTGGTCTATAACCAGGAGCTGGGCAGCGTGGTGGATTCGGTGTGCTTTGACACCTGTGTGGCGGAGCTGACGGCCAGCCGGTAATGCGTTGCTGTTCACGGGATATCAGAACTGTTACCATTTTCTTGCCCGGCTATGCCGGACAAGAAAATGCCCTCTTGACACCCCTTCCCAAGTGTGTTACATTATTTCCTGATATAGATTGAAATACCAGGAAGGGAAAGAGTAGGTCTTTTCAACCCACACAGAGAGCCGCCGGGTGGTGGGAGGCGGATGGGGAGGGAGGCTGAACTGGTCCCGGAGTAGCCGCCCCCAACAGGGTCCCGGCCACCGCGCTGCATGAAGCCAGGGCGGCCGCAGCGGGCTTGTCAGTAGGAGTGGACGGAAGCCCCCGTTACCGGGTTCGTACTGTTTTGGAAAGATTCCGGCAGGTAAAGCATTTGCCGGCTGCATGATCTTCACAGGACAGTGCCAGGAGTGCATGTTTTGGCATGAAGCAGAGTGGTACCGCGTGAGGAATGAAGCCCCACGTCTCTGGGAGATTCCCGGAGGCGGGGGCTTTTGTAGTGCGGTGAGAAAGAAAGGAATACCGGAGTCATTCATACCGGCCCCTGCAGCCGGTTATCCGGGAGCACAAAGAAACGAGGAGGAATACCATGGCAAGCTACAACCACAGCGCCATTGAGAAGAAATGGCGCCAGAACTGGGAGAAGCATCCCATCAATGTCAACGACGGAAAGAAACCCAAGTATTACTGTCTGGATATGTTCCCGTATCCGTCCGGCAGCGGGCTTCATGTAGGCCACTGGAGAGGCTACGTAATCTCCGATGTGTGGAGCCGCTACCAGCTTTTGAAAGGCAACTACGTGATCCATCCCATGGGCTGGGATGCCTTCGGCCTGCCTGCAGAGAACTACGCCATCAAGATGGGGATCCATCCGGCCATCTCCACGGCAGAGAATGTGAAGAACATCAAGAAGCAGATCCAGGAGATCGCCGCCATCTATGACTGGGATATGGAGGTCAATACCACAGACCCGGATTTCTACAAATGGACCCAGTGGATCTTTGTGAAAATGTTCAAGGCCGGGCTGGCCTATGAGAAGGAGTTCCCCATTAACTGGTGTCCCTCCTGCAAGACCGGACTGGCCAATGAGGAAGTGGTCAACGGCTGCTGCGAGCGCTGCGGCGCCACGGTGACCAAGAAGAACCTGCGTCAGTGGATGTTAAAGATCACCGCCTACGCGGACCGGCTTCTGGAGGACCTGGACAAGCTGGACTGGCCGGAGAAGGTAAAGAAGATGCAGACCGAGTGGATCGGCAAGTCCTACGGTGCAGAGGTAGAGTTCCCGGTGGACGGCATGGACGAGAAGATCACCGTGTACACCACCCGTCCCGATACCCTTTACGGCGCCACCTTCATGGTGCTGGCGCCGGAGCATAAGCTGGCGGCGGCCCTGGCCACCGACGAGACCCGGGAGGCTGTGGAGAAATACATCTTCGATTCCTCCATGCGCTCCAATGTGGACCGGATGCAGGACAAGGAAAAGACAGGGGTATTTACCGGAAGCTATGCCATCAATCCCTTAAACGGGGCAAAGACTCCCATCTGGCTGTCCGACTATGTGCTGGCAGACTACGGCACCGGCGCTATTATGTGTGTGCCGGCCCACGATGACCGGGACTTTGAGTTTGCCACCAAGTTCGGCATTCCCATTGTCCAGGTCATTGCCAAAGACGGCAAGGAGATCGGGAACATGACTGAGGCCTACACCGAGGCCAGCGGCACCATGATCAATTCCGGTGAGTGGAACGGCATGGAGTCGGCGGTGCTGAAAAAGGAAGCCCCGGCCATGATCGAGGCCAGGGGCCTGGGCAGAAAGACCGTCAACTACAAGCTCCGTGACTGGGTGTTCTCCAGACAGCGGTACTGGGGAGAGCCCATTCCCATTATCCACTGTCCCAAGTGCGGCAATGTGGCGGTTCCCGAGGAGGAGCTTCCCCTGCGGCTTCCGGAGGTGGAAAGCTACCAGCCTACAGGCACAGGGGAATCCCCCCTGGCCGCCATTGATGAGTGGGTCAACTGTACCTGCCCCCAGTGCGGCGCAGCGGCCAGACGGGAGACCAACACCATGCCCCAGTGGGCAGGTTCCTCCTGGTATTTCCTCCGTTACGTGGACAGCCATAATGACAAAGAGCTGGTATCCAGGGAGAAGGCAGACAAGTACCTGCCGGTAGACATGTATATCGGCGGTGTGGAGCATGCGGTACTGCACCTTCTGTACTCCCGGTTCTACACCAAGTTCCTTCACGATATCGGTGTGGTGGACTTTGACGAGCCCTTTAAGAAGCTGTTTAACCAGGGAATGATTACCGGCAAAAACGGCATCAAGATGAGCAAGTCCAAAGGAAATGTGGTGTCCCCCGACGATCTGGTCCGGGACTACGGCTGCGATGCCCTGCGGATGTACGAGCTGTTTGTGGGACCGCCGGAGCTGGATGCGGAATGGGACGAGCGGGGCATTGAGGGAGTGGCCCGGTTCCTGGGACGCTTCTGGAACCTGGTCCAGGACAGCAAAGACAAACATGTGGCCGAGACCCGGGAGATGGTGCGTCTCCGCCACAAGCTGGTGTTTGACATTGACCAGCGGTTCGGCCAGTTCAACTTAAACACCGTGATTTCCGGCTTCATGGAGTACAACAACAAGCTGCTGGAACTGGCAAAGAAGACCGGCGGCATTGATCTGGAAACCTTAAAGACCTTCACCGTCCTCCTGGCACCCTTTGCCCCCCATATGGGCGAGGAGGTCTGGCAGCAGCTTGGAGGCACGGACAGCGTGTTCCATGCCCAGTGGCCGGAGTGTGATCCTGAGGCCATGAAGGATGACGAGATCGAGATCGGCGTCCAGGTCAACGGCAAGGCCCGGGGCGTGGTGAAGCTTCCGGCAGATGTAAGCAGGGAGGATGCCATTGCAGCCGGCAAGGCCGCAGTGGCCGACAAGATTACCGGGAACATTGTGAAAGAGATTTACGTGCCCGGACGGATCATCAATATTGTGTGCAAATAATCAGGATGCTTCGCAGACACACAATTGACACGAAGATCAGGCACTGTTTGCTTCGGGACTGGTGCAGCGGTGTACCAGTCAATAACAGAAGGCTGTCAGGATTTCCTGGCAGCCATTTTGTTTGCAATCATTTTCAGCATTTCCATCTTCCGTTTGTCCTCAGGGGACATGGATGAGGAAAGTACCGAGACAATCTGTTCCGTCTCCTGGTTGGAGAACTGGATTCCTTTCCTGGAAGCTTCCATCTGGATGGAGGCAAAGGCCGCCACCACCTGGGATTTGGGCTGTCTGGAAATGTTTCCGGCCAGTTCTTTCAAAAATGCAAGTTTTTCCGGCGGAAAGCCGGAGAGTCTGGGGTCCTGGGACCAGTCGGTCTGTGACATGGGCATGATACTCCTTTCCTGGGAATCTGGGGTTACGGACCGTCCGGCAGGCCTCTGGTCCTGCCGGGACGGCAGCGGACCGGCGTGCTGCGCCGCCGTCCGGTCCGCCGTGGGTTTTCATGACCGCTGCTGCAGAGGGTCAGTGGGACGGCGGCTGCATGGTCTGAATCATCATCTGGATTGTCTCCAGGTTCTCGATCATTTCCCGTTCCCTGGGTCCTGCGTAGGGCTTGATGGCCTGGATCAGCTCCAAGGGGCCGGAAGGCCTCTGCCCGGAGGAGACTCCCATGGCGGAAAGCTCTCCCTGGCCGAACATGGCCTGGACATGCTGCATTTCGCTGAATTTGATGAACATGGCCATCATCCGCTGCATGGCAGGAGGGACGTAGGGGATGGCAGCTTTCAGCATCTGGAGCTGGGGACTGATCATCATGTAGTCGAACTCCGTCAGTTTGATATCATTTTCCTGGTTTCCTTCCATAAAATGTGGCAAGTCTTTCTCTGTTTTGGAACAATATATGCGGGAAACCAGGGGAACATGACAGTTCCTCCCGGCAGGGATGCGCGGAACTGGTTGTCTGTGCATAGAATGGTACTGTAATGAATGTGGAACAAGGAGACAAAAAGCGTGGCAACAAAACTGGTGATTGACGGCAATGCCGTGTATGAGATAGACGAGGCCTGCCAGAAAGGCGGAAGGGAGTTCTGGGCCAACTGCCGCCGGGGGGCCAAAAACCCTTGTGTCCGGGACAATGAACGGCTGGATAACCGGCAGAGGGCAAAGTAACGGAAAAGGCCCCCTCAGTGAGGGGGCCCTGCCTGCCGGAACAGATCATCAGCAGAAGCAGCCGTTGTGGTTGCCGCCGCAGCAGCACAGCAGAAGAACGATCCAGATCCAGTCGCATCCGCCGCAGAAATTGGAGCAGTTATGTTCACAGCATCCGTTGCCAAAGCCACAGAATCCGCCGTTGCCGCCGCAGCAGCACAGAATCAGAATCAGCCAGATAATGTTGCCGCCGCTTCCTCCCGTACTACAATTGCAGTTGCAGTTACAGTCACATCCACAGTTTGTTGCCGCTAAATCACTCATGCTAGTTCCTCCAAAAGATATTTACACTTAATAATATGAGGGGCAGCATGTCACTGTTTCCGTTTTTTTGAAACTTTATAAAGAATCCTGGCGGACTGGCTCCGGGTCAGGGAAGAGAATCCCCGGCTTACTCGCCCTGGTACATGTACCGGATCAGGCGTTCAATGTCGTCCTTGTCATGGGCTACCAGCTCCAGCTCCCGGATATAGCCGTTGGAGAAGATGGAAGCCATGGACACATACTGGGACAGCTTGGATTTCAGATTGATCCGGTCACCCTCCGGGGAAAGCAGCTCCACCGGTCCTTTGCACTCGTCGATAATCTTAAAAAATGTATTTACATCGGTAATGTTCTGAATTTTCATATGGTTCCTCCTGACTGGAATTTTGGCGGGGCCTGTGCAATGCAGCAGCCATGGTCCTGCCGGTTCCCTATATTGCGTTGTTTTGTTTCGTCAAGAGTATAGCAGGCATCTTCTGGAAAAACAATGGAAAAAACTTCCGAAAACCGGTAGGATTTTCCCGAAAAAGATGTATAATAGAAACACCGGATTCCGGCGCCCGGACAGGGAATGCCCGGGAACCGGGGAAAATTGACGAAAAAGACTGAGGGATGTCCAGGCACCCGGTACATCCGGAGATTTATTTTTACATTTCTCTTATTTTCTCTTTTATTTTCGTCGAAATATGATATACTCAACTGGTAAACACAGAAACCAGAGTTTTACTCCCCAGCCAGTGGGGCCGGTGCCGTGCTTTCGGCCTGCCGGATACTGCTGCCGGAGACTGACTACAACTAATTCAGTATGAAATTATAGATGACAGGTGAAAAATTATGGAACAGAATCATAACTACCGCAGCACGAACACCGGCAGATCCCGGGCAAGAACCAGCACCAGCGGAAGAGGCGGCTCCGGAAGCACCCCCAGAAGCAGCCGGCCGCCTGGCTCCGCCAGAAGTACTTCCAACCGCCGCACCACCACCTCCTACCGGGGTACCTATGGGAACCATTCCGGCCATTCCTCCCATGGGGGAAGGCACCACAAGGGACGGCGGGGGTCCTCAGACTTTATGAAGCTGGCAGGAGGCGGAGTCCTTCTGATCATTGCCATCAGTATCATCGTCTTTCTGGTAAAGGGAATAGGGGCAAAGGAACCCCAGGAGCCGGAGACCGAGCCTACCACCGTGGTGGAAGAGACCCAGCTTGAAAAGGAAGTCATGGTGGACGGGATCAACATCACCGGCCTTTCCCGGGAGGAAGCCAGGAATGCCATTCTGAAGAATTATCCCTGGGGCATGAAGGTCACCTGGCAGGAGGATTCCTATGAAGTCAAGGACCTGATGGGAGAGAAGGTGGACACCCTTTTGACGGAGATCTTCCAGGGAGAGCCCAAAGAGCATTACACGCTTGACACCTCCGGCCTGGAGGAAGCCGTCCAGGCGGAAGCAGCCTCCGTGGCTGCCCTGTGGGACCGGCGGGCAAAGAACGGCTCCATCTCCGGTTATGATGCCGACACGGACAAGTTCACCTTCTCCGGAGCGGAGAAGGGACAGAAAGTAGACCAGGAGAAGCTGGCCGCAGACATTCAGGCCGCCCTGGACAAGAAGGATTTTGACGCGGTTATAGAGGCCGTGGTGACTCCGGTGGAGCCGGAATTCTCCGAGGAGACGGCCATGGAGAAGTACAAGACCCTGTCCACCTTTACCACCAAGACCACCTCCAACAGCAAGCGCAACACCAATGTGAAGCTGGCCGCCCAGGCCATCAACGGCACCATCCTCCAGCCTGGGGAAGAGTTCTCCTTCAATGATACCGTGGGACAGAGAACCGCGGAGAAGGGCTACCAGGGAGCTGCCGCCTACAACAACGGCGAGGTAGTGGAGGAGATCGGCGGCGGCGTTTGCCAGGTGTCTTCCACCCTGTACAACGCAGTACTTAAGTCAGGGCTTAAGACCACGGTGCGCCGGTCCCATACCTATGAGCCTTCCTATGTGACACCGGGAACCGATGCCACCGTCAGCTGGGGAGGCCCGGATTACAAGTTTGTCAACAGCTCGGACACAGCCGTAGGCATCCGTGCCAGCTACAGCAACCAGACCGTGACCATCTCCATCTACGGGATTCCGGTTCTGGAGGAAGGGGTGGAATATTCCTTAAAGTCTACTAAGCTAAAGGATCTGGACCCGCCGGCTCCCACCTATGAGGAAGACGGCACCGTGGAGCCGGGACTGGAGAAGATCAAGAGCAACGGCAGCCGCGGCAGCTACTGGGAGACCCGTCTGGTGATCAAAAAGAACGGGGAAGTGGTCAGCCAGGAGGTGGACCACACCGTCACCTACAAGGGCCATGCACCGGTAGTCCTGAGAAATACATCCGGCACCCTGGCGCCTACGGACCCGTCGGATGCATCCGCAGGAGAGAGCATCATTGATCCCAGCGCCAGCCCCTCCATTGCTCCAGAAGGAGCCGGAGACGGAATGCCCGGAGGCATAAACGGCAGCGGGTCACCCCAGCCGGGAGGCCAGACCGGGCCCGGCGTCAGCCGTCCGTCGGA
>CAJTOV010000151.1 GCA_910577765.1 uncultured Lachnospiraceae bacterium | reverse complement strand
CCGCCCCGTGAACTGTAACGAAGAAAAATTAACGAAATCTAAAATTTTCCATTTTGATGTACAGCTTTGTGATTTTGTGTTAGAATAGCAAAAGGCATACCAGCTTTTCTTTCGTACCTGGAGAGTCGTCAGAAGAGAGGAGTAGCCTATGAAAATTAAAGATATACCAAACGACAACCGGCCGTATGAGCGCTGTCTGCGGGAGGGGCCCCAGGGGCTTTCGGATGCGGAGCTGCTTTCGGTGATTATCCGGTCCGGTTCCCGGGAGGCCAATTCCCTGGAGCTGGCGGCCAGGGTCCTGGAACTGAATTATCCCATGGACGGAATCCTGGGACTGCTGCACCTTCCCTTGTCAAAGCTTACCTCGGTCCATGGCATCGGAACCGTCAAGGCCATCCAGCTTCAGTGTGTGGGGGAGCTGTCCAGGCGTATCTGGAAGCGGAAGGTGCTTTCGGAGCCTCTGACCTTTGACAGCCCCAGGCTGGTGGCAGACTATTACCAGGAGGACATGCGCCACAAGGAGCAGGAGGAGTTCCATGTGATGTTCTTCAATACGAAACAGGTGCTGATCCGGGAGATTCTCCTGTCCAGGGGCACGGTCAATGCCTCCCTGGCTACACCACGGGAGATTTATGCGGAGGCACTGCGCAACCAGGCAGTGTCCATTATACTGGTCCACAACCATCCCAGCGGGAACCCCGAGCCCAGCCAGGAGGATATTGAACTGACCTGGAACATCCGGGAGGCCGGCGAGATCATCGGACTTCCGCTGATCGACCACGTGATCATCGGGGACAATGCATATGTAAGCTTGAAAGAACGGGGATTGATATAGATGGAGTCAAATCGCAGCAAATATATTCTCATAGGCCTTACTGCCTTCTGTATCCTGCTGATCGGGATCACGTCCTTCAACGACGGATTTCTGGGGCCTCTGCGCACCACCATGGGGTATTTCCTGATCCCGGTCCAGTCCGGGGTCAACCGGGCAGGGACTTCCTTGTACAACAGCCTTCTGTCCTACAACAGCTTAAAATCCGCCATGGATGAGAATGAAGCGCTCCGGGCCCAGATTGACAACCTGGTCCAGGAGAACACCCGTCTCCAGTCCCAGCAGTTTGAGCTGGAGCGGCTCAGGGAGTTGTACCAGCTGGACCAGAACTACCAGCAGTATGAGAAGATCGGCGCCAGGGTCATTGCCAAGGATTCGGGAGACTGGTTCCAGGTGTTCCGGGTCAACAAGGGCTCTGCCGACGGGGTGCGGGTGGATGCCAATGTGATTGCCGGAGGCGGCCTGGTGGGGATTGTCACGGACGTAGGCGCCAACTACGCTACGGTCCGCTCCATCATTGATGACGTGAGCCGTGTCAGCGGCATGGCCCAGCAGTCCGGGGATACCTGCATTGTGGCCGGGGACTTAACCTTGTTTTCCCAGGGCCGTCTGCGGATCACCAATATCCGGAAGGACGGGGACATTAAGGACGGGGACCGGATCGTCACCTCCAACATCAGTTCCAAGTTCCTGCCGGGACTTTTAATCGGCTATGCCACGGATATTACCGCAGACGATACCCGGCTGACCAGCTCCGGGTATCTGGTGCCGGTGGCCCAGTTCGGCAGCCTCCAGGAGGTACTGATTATCACACAGATCAAGGAAGACCTGATCAGCGGGGACGGGGCGGCGGCAGAAGGAGCAGGCCAATGAAACGGATTCTCTTTAACATCCTTTTGATGCTCCTGGCCTTTACCATCCAGAACGGGGTATTTCCCCTGCTCCCTTTTTTGTCCGCCTCCCCCAACCTGCTGCTGATTCTGACCTTTTCCTTCGGCTTTATCCACGGACAGGAGCAGGGAATGTGGTACGGGCTGTTTGCGGGGATTCTTCTGGATCTGTTTTACAGCGGGCCTTTTGGCTTTTACACCCTGCTGTTTGTGTATATCGGGTTTCTCAACGGCATCTGTACCCGGTATTATTACGAAGATTACATTACCCTTCCCCTGGCCTTAAGCCTGGTTAATGAGGTAATTTACAATTTATATGTGTATGTATTCCGTTTTCTGGTCCGCAACCGGCTGGATTTTCTGTATTATTTCCGGGAGATCATTGTCCCGGAGATGATCTTTACCACCGTGACCACCCTGCTGATCTACCGGTTTTTCCTGTTTACCAGCAGGCGGATTGAGGAGATGGAGTGATAGAACCAGGCCGCGGTCCCTTACGGACCAAAACAGCGGCTGTAGACTGACAACCATAGGAGAGACGGATCGAACGTGTTAAGAGATGTAAAGGAATTATTGCAGGAGCTGGTGCACAGAATCGCAGATTCCAGGCTGTCTGCCCTGGCTGTGCTGTTTACCGGCATGTTCCTGATACTGATTGGAAAGCTGTTTCAGTTGCAGATTGTAGAGGGGCAGCGGTATCTGGACGAGTATGTCCAGATGACCGAAAAGACCGTGGCCACCCCGGGAACCCGGGGCAATATTTATGACCGCAATGGCTATCTGCTTGCATACAATGTACCGGCCTACTCGGTGACCTTCCAGGATAACGGTGTGTATAACCGCAATTCCACCATGAATGCCATGCTCTTAAAGCTGGTGCGGATTCTGGATGCCCATGGCTATCCGGTTCAGGGCCGTCTGGAAATCGGCCTGAACGAACAGGGGGAGATGGTCTATACCAGCAGCTCCGAAGCTGCCAGAAAGCGTTTTCTGAGGGATTATTACGGAGTCAAGTCTGTGGACGAGCTGGATGATGCCAAGGGAAAGTACCCGTCCACCCTGTCGGCCAGGGAGCTGTTTCAGGTCCGGTGGGACCGGTATGAGTTAGGGGAGATGAAGGATGAGCGGGGCAATCCCCTGCTCCTTACGGACCAGGAAGCCCTGGATATTGTCAACATCCGCTATACCCTGTCCTTATCCGCTTACAAGAAATACGAGACCATCACCATCACCTCCCATGTGGATGAGGAGACCATGGCGGATATTCTGGAGCACATGGACCAGATGCAGGGGGTGGGGATTGAAGAATCCACAGTACGGGTCTACAATGACAGTGTGTATTTCGCACCCATCATCGGCTATACCGGCAAGGTCCAGGAGGACCAGTTAGAAGAGCTTCGTAAAAGCAACCCGGAGTATGAGCTGACGGACATTGTGGGAAGAACCGGTATCGAGGCGTCCATGGAATCCCAGCTTCAGGGGGGAAAGGGCTACAAAAGCCTGATCGTCAACAATGTAGGCAGCATTATGCAGGTGGTGTCGGAGACCCAGCCTACTACAGGCAATGACATCTATCTGACCATAGACCGGAATCTGCAGATCGGCATTTACCATTTGATTGAACAGCAGCTTGCGGGTATCATTGCCAACAAGCTGGTCAATGAGGAGGTAAATCCTTACGACTATCCCAACACCAGTAAGCTGCCGATTCCTGTAAAAGATGCATATTATCAGCTGATTAATAATAATGTATTATCATTGGCCCATATGTCCCAGGAGGATGCCTCCCCCATGGAGCAGGAGATCTACCGGCAGTTTACCGCTTCCCGCCAGAGTATTATGGAGCGGCTTAGGTATGAACTGATGAGCGAGCATCCCACGGCCATGAAGGACCTGCCCAAGGATATGATGGCCTACATGGTATACATCTACACCTATCTGTCCGACCCGGCTGTAGGGATCGTCAGCCGGGACGCCATTGATACCGGCAGCAGTGCCTATCTGGCCTGGAAGGAGGATGCCATCAGTCTCCGGGAGTACCTTTATGCGGGAATCTCCGAAAGCTGGGTGGACACCACCAGGCTGAACGTGGAGAACAAATACTCCAGCGCCGATGACATTTACCAGGTGCTGGTGGACCATGTGCTGGGAGAGCTGGAGCAGGACGGGAAGTTCTACAAGCGGATCTTCCGCTACCTGATCAATGACGAGGTGATCACCGGAAGGCAGCTTTGTGTGGCCCTGTATGACCAGGGGGTGTTAGAGTATGATGAGCAGCAGGTCCGGCAGCTTCTGGCAGGAGGCAGCCAGTATGCCTATGAATTCATGAAGGAGCGGATTTCCCAGATCGACATTACTCCGGCCCAGCTGGCCCTGGACCCCTGCACCGGCGGAGTGGTGATCACGGATGTGAACACCGGGGAGGTCCGGGCCCTGGTGACCTACCCAAGCTATGACAACAACCTGCTGTCCGGAACCGTGGACGCAGCCTACTATAACCGGCTTCAGGAGGATCTGTCCCTGCCTCTTTACAACAATGCCACCCAGGCCAAGAAGGCCCCCGGCTCTACCTTCAAGCCCATTACGGCCATTGCCGGGCTGGAGGAGCATGTGATCACCCAGGAGGACAAGATCAGCTGTACAGGCCGTTATGACGATTCAACCCTGCCCATCCGGTGCTGGATCTATCCGGGACGCCACAATGAGCTGGATGTCCGGGGAGGCATCCAGAATTCCTGCAACTTCTTTTTCGCGGAGGTGGCCCACCGGCTTTCCACCGATGAAAACGGAGTCTATTCCACAGACAAGGGCATTGAGACCATCCGCAAATATGCCACCATGTTCGGGCTGGACAGGCTGTCAGGCATTGAGATCTCGGAGACACAGCCGGAGATCTCCACCACGGACCCGGAGCGTTCGGCCATGGGGCAGGGCACCCATTCCTATTCCAATGTGCAGCTTTCCCGGTATGTGGCTGCCCTGGCCAACCGGGGAACCGTATTTGAGCTGAGTCTCATTGACAAGATGACCGATGCGGACGGGAACCTGCTGGAGGATTTTACACCGGAGGTTTCCAGAAAGCTGGACTTTGACCAGTCCACCTGGGACAATGTGCAGCAGGGCATGCGTTCCGTGATTTCCGACGGTTCGGCCAAGCGGATTTTCATGGATCTGGAGGTGGATATCGCAGGAAAGACGGGGACGGCGGAGGAGTCCAAGATCCGTGGAAACCATGCGTTCTTTATTTCCTACGGCCCTTATGCCAACCCGGATATCTGCGTCACGGTGAATATTCCTTACGGATATTCCTCCGCCAATGCAGCCACCATCGGAAAGAATGTCTACCGTTTTTACTATGGATATACCGATCTTGACAAGATTCTCAACACCGGAGCCCAGGCGGTCTCCAACGTGCAGATCGGAGACTGATGTGTGTATGGGGCGGTTATCAATACAGGAAAGTGGGGAAATGCGTCTTGAGAAGCAAAGTGGTAATCAAAAGCAGCAAGTCGGGTATGAGTGTGTATCTGGACCCGGACTGTACCTTTGATGAACTTCTGGAGGATATTGCTGCCAAATTCCGGGACAGCGCCAAGTTCTGGGGGAATGTCCAGATGGCGCTGATCCTGGAGGGCCGTCCGGTGACGGCCCAGGAGGAATTCCAGATTGTCAATACCATCACCGGCAACTCAGGGGTGGAGATTCTGTGTCTGGTGGACCAGGATGCGGACCGGATCGAGCGGTGCGAGAAGGCTCTGAACCAGAGGCTTCTGGAGCTGTCTTCCAGAACCGGCCAGTTCTACAAAGGGGATCTCCACAGGGGAGAGTCCATTGAGTCCGAGGCCAGCATCGTCATCATCGGGGATGTGCTTCACGGGGCCCGGGTCACGGCCCGGGGAAATATCATCATCCTGGGAGAACTGCGGGGCAGTGTCCATGCCGGTGTGGCCGGCAATGAGGAGTCTGTGGTGGTGGCCCTGGATATGGTGCCCCTGTCGGTGCGGATCGGCTCCTGCTGCCGGTCTTACGGGGAGAAAGGAAAGAAACTGGGGAAGGGGCCTACCATGGCCTATGTAGAAAATTGTAATATTTGTACGAAACAATTAAAAAAATCGGTTTTTAGTATGTTAAATTTCAATTAACACTGGAAATTTCCCAGACTTTCATGTAAAATGTAGGAGAGGTTTTTATTGATCATCTTTTCAGGAGGAATAACACATGAGTCAGGTCATTGTGATTACTTCCGGAAAAGGCGGCGTCGGCAAGACGACTACGACTGCCAATATCGGCACAGGCCTTGCACTTCTTGGATACCGCGTGGTACTGATTGATACAGATATCGGACTGCGGAACCTGGATGTGGTAATGGGGCTGGAGAACCGGATCATTTACAATCTGGTGGATGTCGTGGAAGGCAACTGCCGCATGAAGCAGGCGCTGATAAAAGACAAAAGATATCCGAATCTTTTTCTGCTGCCGTCGGCACAGACCCGGGACAAGACTTCGGTCAGTCCCGGCCAGATGTGCAAGCTGACGGAGGATCTGAGGGAAGATTTTGATTATATACTGCTGGACTGTCCCGCAGGAATCGAGCGGGGATTCCAGAATGCCATTGCCGGTGCGGACCGGGCCCTGGTGGTAACCACACCGGAGGTGTCGGCCATCCGGGATGCAGACCGGATCATCGGCCTTTTGGAGGCTGCCGGGATACAGGAGATTGACCTGATTGTCAACCGTATCCGCATGGATATGGTGCGCCGGGGGGACATGATGTCCATTGACGATGTGGCGGACATCCTTTCCACCCATATTATCGGTGCGGTTCCCGATGACGAGGACATTGTGGTGTCCACCAACCAGGGGGAACCTCTGGTGGATACGGATTCCATGTCCGGACAGGCTTTTTTCAACATTTGCAAGCGTATTTCCGGGGAGTCGGTCCCCATGCTGGATCTGGACGCCCAGAGAGGGATTCTGGTCCGGCTTTCCAGCTTTCTGAAGCGGGCATAGGAGGTTGGTATCATGAGACAGCTTTTCTTGTTTCAGAAGAAGAACTCCGGCCTGATCGCAAGAAACCGTCTGAAACTGATTCTGGTTTCCGACGAGATGAACTGCAGGCCCGGGATCATTGATTCCATCCGGGAGGATCTTGCCAGGGTCCTTTCCCGGTATGCGGAGTTTGACCCCATGGCCATGGACATCAGTCTGGCCAGGCCCGGATATGCCGGGGCCAGTGACCATGTACCGGTGCTGTCCGCCCGGATACCGATTTTTTACCTGCACAATACGAGGAATGAATGATGCTTCTGGAGTACAATTTTAGAAAATACAATATCCGGCTGGTGCTCTATGTTTTGTTGCTGAATTTACTGGGAATCATGGTAATCAGAAGCGCAACCAACCAGAATGCGGCTCTGGTAGGAAAGCAGGTTATGGGAATCATCGTGGGCTTTTCCATTGTCCTGATCCTGTCCCTGCTTGACTACCACAAGATACTGTCCTTGTGGATGCTTAACTACATGGTCTGTGTGGCTGGTCTGGCTGCGGTCCTTCTGTTTGGGGAGCGGGTCAACAATGCCACCCGGTGGCTGAAGCTTCCGGGGATCGGCCAGATCCAGCCTTCCGAGTTCGTCAAGATCGGCCTGGTGGCTTTCTTTGCCTGGTATTTCAGCAAGCACCAGGAGAAGCTGAACCGGGTGGGGGTTCTGCTGATGGCAGGGGGACTCTTCTCGGTGCTGTTTCTGCTGATTTTCAAGGAACCGGACCTGTCCACAGGACTTGTGACCATGTTTGTGTTCCTGTGCATGCTGTTTGTGGCCGGCTTAAGCTACAAGTGGATCTTCGGCGCCATGGCCGTGGCCGTACCCTTAGGGGGTCTGATGGTGTATCTGTTTCAGTATGACATGGTACCGTTTCTGGAGGGCTACCAGGTCAGAAGAATTCTGGCCTTTGTCAACCCGGAAAAGTATGCGGAGGCCAACCTCCAGCAGGACAATTCCATCATGGCCATCGGCTCAGGCATGCTTCACGGCAAGGGTCTCAACAACAACACCCTGGCCTCCGTGAAGAACGGCAACTTTCTTTCCGAGGAACAGACCGACTTTATCTTTGCGGTCATCGGAGAGGAGCTGGGGTTTGTGGGCTGCGCCTGCGTGATCCTTCTGATTGCGCTGATTACCTATGAATGTCTGCTGATGGCTGCCAGGGCGAAGGATCTGGCCGGGACCCTGGTGTGTACCGGAATGGCGGCACTGATTGCTTTTCAAAGCTTTGCAAATATAGCAGTGGCTACCGGGGTCTTCCCCAATACAGGCCTGCCACTTCCCTTTGTCAGCTATGGGGTAAGCTCCCTGCTCAGTATCTATATCGGCATCGGACTGGCCCTGAATGTTGGACTACAAAGAAAACTCAGCAACTATTAAAGGAGGAAATACGTATGAATATAGGCTTGATTGCACATGATTCCAAGAAAAAACTGATGCAGAATTTCTGCATTGCATATCGCGGGATACTCAACAAGCATGAACTGTTTGCCACAGGAACTACAGGCCGGCTGATCGAGGAAGTGACCAATTTAAATGTCCATAAGTACCTGGCAGGCCACTTAGGGGGCCAGCAGCAGATTGCCGCCCAGATTGAGCACAACGAGATGGACCTGGTGATTTTTCTCAGGGACCCGCTGACACCCAAGTCCCATGAACCGGACGTGAACAATGTGGTGAAGCTGTGTGACATTTACAATATTCCTTTTGCCACCAACCTGGCTACGGCGGAGCTTCTGATCAAGGCCCTGGACCGGGGAGATTTGGAGTGGCGGGAGATTTACCGATAGGAGAACAGTTTGGACAGGAATAAGTGCATGACGGCTGTCATACTTGCCGTCCTTTTGACTGTAACAGCATGTGCCGGTTCCGGAACAGACCGGCAGGAAACTGCCTACGGGGAGCAGGAGGATGTGGTCTGGCAGCGGATTCTGGAAAGTCCGGAAGAGGACCGGCGTGTGGAGACCTTTTCCCATGATCTCTGTGTCATTGACGGGGATGAGGCAGAGCCGGACAGCTCTGTGGAGGCAGCAGCAGCTGCGGTGTTTTCCCTGGATTCCGGGGAAGTTGTCCTTGCCCGGGGGGCTTTTGAGCGGCTGTACCCGGCCAGCATGACCAAGGTCATGACCGCCCTGGTGGCCATCCGCCACGGCAATCTGAAGGACCAGGTAACCGTGGGGGAAGAGTGTGTCATTACGGAGCCGGGGGCCACCCTGGCCCATATTCAGCCTGGGGATACCCTGACCATGGAGGATCTGCTCTACGGGCTTATGCTTCCTTCTGGCAACGATGCCGGTGCGGCTATTGCCGTGCACATATCCGGCAGCATAGAAGCATTCAGCGAACTGATGAATGAGGAAGCCAGAAAGCTGGGTGCCACGGACACCCATTTTGTCAATCCCCACGGGCTTCACGACCAGAACCATTACACCACAGCCTATGACCTGTACCTGATTTTCCAGGAGGCTCTCAAATATCCGGAATTCAGGGAGGTGACAAAGACGGCTGTCTA
>CAJTOV010000150.1 GCA_910577765.1 uncultured Lachnospiraceae bacterium | reverse complement strand
AAGCCAGCTTGACGTCTGTTTTCGTCCAGTTTTCCCCGCCCCGTGAACTGTAACCTGGTGAATAATAGTATCCCGGAGGGTACGCCCTGAAAAAAGTTTCCCCCGGATTGCGGGTTTCGGATGTAGAAACTCTAAGCTTGCAGAAACCGGCTAAAAACGGAAAGAAAAATCCACAGAAAACCCGTCACAGGCGGCTTTTTCTTTCCAACGCCGATTCCTGCCAGCTAAGAGTTTCTAAACATCCTGCAAATCCCAAAATAAATAGTGCTGGTATTCGTGCCGGTCGTGCATCTGTGAACCAACGGCATGGCAGACCCTGCGTCTGGCTTCCCAGACGTACAGAAGGCGCGGATAGCAAGTTCTATTGACTCGGAATTCGTGCAAGTGTAATGATATACCGCTGACCATCTCCGGAAATACCCAGGTACTACCTTTGCAAAAGACTGCACGCTCTTTTCCGTCGTTCCGCCAGCAAACAGCTCCGAAAAATGTTGTCCCGGTTTGCATTTGCAGGAGACATAGTAACTCTTAGCTGGCAGAAATCTGTGTTAGGCCCCAAAATTCTGCTGTCTGAGCGTAGCGAGTTCAGAATTTTGGGGCCTGGTTTTAACAGATTTCCGGCAGGTTAGAGTTACTGGCTCCGAAACCGGCAAACCGGGACAACATTTTTCGGAGCGTTACCCGCGGAATCCCGCAAACCCGCGGAATCCCGCAAACCCGCGACAATCCCGCAAACCCGCGCAATCCTCCTTAAACCTCCAGCAAATACCCATACTCCCTGCAAACCGTCTCCATCACCATCTTAAGCCCATTCTCCAGCCGTCCGGCCATTCCGTTTTCAGCCATTCCTTTCTCCCAGATAAACTCCTCACCCAGATACCGCACCTTGCACCGTACCTTCTCCCGGTCCAGTACCACGAAGCCCTGGTTTTTGCTGTCGGCCATATCCTTCTCGCTGGCAAACAGTGTAAACTTATCCAGATAAGGTGCACTGGCATAGGGACAGAAGCTCCTGCAGTTGCCGCACTCGTTGCACATATAATCCACATGGATAATCTGGGACTGGATCAGGCCCGGAACCTGGATGGCCACATTGGCCCGGTTGGGACACACATCCGCGCAGTTCTCACACACCGTGGAACAGCCCAGACACCGCTGTGCGTCGCCGCCTTCCGGCTCTGCCAGAATCCCTTTCCGCTGGTAAATGGCCTCTGCCTCCACAGGCTGGCTCATATCCTGGGAAACGGCCTTGCCCAGAATGGCCTCCGCGGCGGTCATGGCGTGGGCCATGCCCTTGACTACCAGGGACGGACCGTAGAGACCGTCGCCGATGACATACACGCCCGGTATGCTGGATTCCAGGGTGCTGCTGACCAGGGCGCGGCCCTGCTCATCCACGTGGATGCCGTTTGCCTGGTAATAATCCGTAGGTACCTTCTCGCCTACTGCGGCAATCACCGTGTCCGCAGGCACCAGCTCCTGCTCCCCGGTGGCCTGGACGCTGGCACGGCCGGAAGCATCCATGGCGCCCAGGGCCATTTTGTGGCACAGCAGGGAGCCGTTCTCCATCTTCACCGGAGCCAGAAGCTCTTTAAATTCCACACCGTCCTTCAGGGCAAGCTGTAACTCATGCTCGTCTGCCGGCATATACCGTCTGGTTCTCCGGTATACCAGGTACACGTGCTCTACGCCCTTGCACCGTCTGGCAGCCCGGGCCGTATCCATGGCCGTGTTGCCGCCGCCGATGACTACCACATTCTTTCCAAGGTCCACATTGCCGCCGGTCCGGTTGAAATCCTCCAGGAATTCCAGGGCATTGTAAGCCTGCTTTCCGTCCAGGGAAAGCTGCCCGCGCTTGTAGGCGCCTACAGCCAGGACCACATGGTCATACCGGGCCTTCAGCTCCTGGACAGCCGGAGCTTCGGCGCCGCAGCGGATGTCCACGCCAAGCTGCTTTAACAGGGCCGCGTCCTTTCCGATGGTCTCGTCACTGATCCTAAAGTCCGGAATCACGGCACTGACAATGCCGCCCAGCCGGTCACGCTTCTCGTACAGGGTTACCATGGCCCCCATTCTGGCCAGATAGTAAGCCGCCGCCATGCCGGAAGGACCGCCGCCTACTACAGCCACCTTTTTGCCGCAGGCTTCGGCAGGCTTTAAGGAAGGCAGTACCTGGTCCAGGGCATGCTGGGCACAGACCAGCTTGGTGTCGCGGATCTGCACCGGCGTCTCGTAGAAATTCCGGGTGCAGTGGCTCTGGCAGCCGTGGGCGCAGATGGTGCCGGTGATAAAGGGCAGGGCATTCCTGTTGAGAATCACCTGCAAAGCCTCCTCATAGCGGCCTTCCCCGGCCAGCTTCATGTAGGTGGTAATCTCCTGGTGGATGGGGCAGGCGTCCTCGCAGGGAGCGGTAAAGCACCCGGTAAGAGGCACCCGTTCCTGGGACTTGCGGGAAACCGGCATCTTGGCAGGCTTCACATGGTGCTTATCCGTCACCGCGTCCTCTGCCACCTGGCTTAAGGCTGCCACATCAATGCCCGTAAAGGGCCTGGTTCCCATGGCATCCACCAGCTCCGCCACCTGTTTCAGCCGCTGGTATCCGCCGGGCTTTAAGATGGAGGTGGCAATGGTCACCGGCCATACCCCGGTGCCTGCAATGGAGCAGATGTTAAATGCATCCGCACCGCCGGAGTAGGCGATCCGCAGCTTTCCGTCAAAGTCCCGGGACAGCTTGGCAGCCAGGGCAATGGACAGAGGGTACAGGGACTTGCCGGACATGTACATTTCCTCGCTGGGCAGCTCCCCGGCCTTTACGTCCACCGGGAAGGTGTTGGTGATCTTGACGCCGAATTCCAGGTTCCGGTCCCCGGCCAGGTTCATCAGCCGTTTCAGCATGGGCACCGCGTCCCCATACTGGAGATCATCCTCAAAGTGGAACCGGCCAAAGGCCACATAGTCATAGCCCATGCGGTCCAGGGTCTCCCGGGCAAACTCATAGCCCAGCAGGGTGGGGTTGCACTTGATAAAGGTGTGCATGCCCTTTTCGGTCAGCAGGTAGGTGGCAATGCTTTCAATCTCCTGGGGCGGGCAGCCGTGGAGGGTGGAAATGGTTGCGGAGCTGCATACCTGGGGAGAAATGCTCTCGATATCTTCCCGGGTCATATTGCGGAATTCACCGGCATGGTCCAGCAGGAACCTGCGGCATTCCTGGAACATGGGGGTGTCGGCGGCATTGCGCATATTTTCAATAAAGGAATCGATTTTCGGGGACTGGATGCCCTTTAAATCATAGCCCACACTGATGTTGAACTGGAAGCCGTCCATGGCTCCCAGGCCATATTCCTTGGCCATAAAGGCCAGCAGGAACCAGGCCTTGATATACTCGTCCTGGGCCTGGGGCACATACAGTTCCGTGGACCATTCGCAGTTGTAGCATTCGTCGTCAGCCTTGATGCAGGGCTTGTTGATGCAGGCGGCCAGCTGGGCGCCGTCCATGATCTGGACGGTCTTTAACTCAAAGAAGCGGCTGCCGGCATAGTAGGACGCCGCAATGTTCTGGGCAAGCTGGCTGTTGGGGCCGGCAGCAGGGCCAATGGGAGTCTCCAGCCTGCGGCCGAAAATGGTCTGGGTGCTGGCCGGCACAGCGGTGTAGGGTCTGCGGACTCCGAAGACGGAACCGCGGGTGTCGTGTTCGGTACGAATCCAGTTTAAGAGCTGTGGAAAGCTCATGCAGGTCATAATGTCACTCATGGGGTGGTCCTCCTTTTTGGTGATATATTTTTACAAGGCTGCCCGGGAACTGGCAGTGTCCCAGGCAGCGGGTCCGGCGGGAAATAGCAGTATCCCAGGCAGCAGGTCCGGCGTGAGCCGGGATTAGCCATTAATACTCTTCCAGAGCTTGGCCGATTCTTCCCTGCACCTGGCCATGATTTCTTCCGGATCAGCCACCTTGATTTCCCGGTCCTTCATAAGAACCTTGCCGTTGGCAATGGTGGTCACCACGTCCCGGCCGGTCACGCCAAAGAGAATATGTCCGTTGATATTGGTTTCGTCCAGGTGGGTGGGCGGGTTGTAGTCTGCTACGATTACGTCGGCAGCAGCGCCTTCCTTCAGAATACCCAGGGGGGCCTTAAAGTAGCGGGCAGCTATGGCGGCGTTGTTTTCAAAAAGCATTTTGGGTACCTCGCCCCAGGCGGCGTTGGCGTCGCACAGGTGGTGCTTGTGAAGCACATTGGCCACCTTGTAGGATTCGGTCATGTCGTGGGTGTAGCCGTCGGTGCCAAGGCCCGTTAAGACGCCCCGGTGTACCAGCTCCATGGTAGGCGGACAGCCGCAGGCATTGCCCATGTTGGATTCCGGGTTGTGGACAACCATGGTGCCCGTATCCTTGATCAGGTCCATTTCATGGCTGTTGATGTAAATACAGTGGCCAAGCAGGGTTTTTTCTCCCAGAATATTCCAGTCCATAAGCCGGTCCACAATGCGCTTTCCGTAGGTTTTCAGACAATGGTGAAGATCCTCAATGCCTTCGGCCACGTGGATGTGGTAGCCCACTTCCCCAGGCTTGTTGGCAGCAGCCAGCTCCATGGTGGCATCGGAAATGGTGAACTGGGCGTGCATGCCCATCATACCGGCCAGCATATCCGTGTCATCCTTTAAGGCATAGCGGATAAATTCGGCATTTTCCATAACAGACTCCCTGGCTTTGTCCATGCCGTCCCGGTCCGAGACCTCGTAGCACAGGCAGGAACGGACCCCCAGCTCTTTGGCAGCCTCTGCAATGGTGAACAAGCTGCCGCCGATGTGGCCGAAGCTGGCATGGTGGTCGAAAATGGTGGTGACGCCGTTGCGGATGCAGGAGAGCATGGTGTCCATGGCGCTGTAGCGGGTCTGTTCCAGGGTCAGGTGCCGGTCAATGGTCCACCACTGGCCGTCCAGAATGTCCAGGAAGCCTTTGGGATTGTAGCCTTTGATACTGAGGCCCCGGGCCATGGCACTGTAAATGTGCTCGTGGGTGTTGATAAAGGCCGGCATGATCAGGCCGCCCCGGGCGTCTATGTAGTCGGCGTCCGGGAAGGAGGCACGAAGCGTTGCCGTGTCGCCCACCTGTTTGATGCGGGTTCCTTCCAGGACGACGGCGCCGTCAGGAAGGAAGGGGAGAGCCGTGTGGCGGGTGATGAGTTTGCCGTTTCCTACGATTAACATGAGGGAGGACTCCTTTCCTTATTTTATATATACTTCATTTTATGGTTCTGGTTGGGACATCTTCTTGTCCGGCTATGCCGGACAAGAAGCATCGGGCGTCCGCATGCTATTTGCCGTTTGCAGGCTGGGCCTTTGGAAGCACCAGGTTCAGCACAATGGCCGTAATGGTAGCCAGGACCACCGGGGATTTACCGAAAATGGTGGTGACCCAGGCAGGAAAGCTGGCCAGGGCGGCGTTGGCCTGGGTGATGCCCATGCCCAGGGCAATGGACAGGCCTACAATGGTGGTGTTGCGGTAATCCATGGGGGCAGCGGTGATCAGCTTGACGCCGGTCATGGCAATGGAGGCGAACACGGACACCGTGGCGCCGCCCAGGACGCAGTTGGGAATGGTCAGCAGCACAGAGGAAAACTTGGGAATCAGGCCGGCTACCAGAAGGATGGCCGCGGCCAGCCCGAAGACCTTTTTGGCTACCACCTTGGTGGAAGCCACGATGCCCACGTTCTGGCTGAAGGTGGCTGTGGGAAGGCCGCCGAACAGTGCGCTGAATATGTTGCAGCAGCCGTAGGCCACAATTCCGCCGTTGAGCTCCTCGTCCGTAGGCATCCGGTCCATACCGCCGGTGGTGGTGGCCGTAAAGTCACCGATTGCCTGGATGGAGTTGATGGCAAACAGGATACCGATGGCAATGCAGGAGGAGGGCTCAAAGATAACCCCGAAATGCAGCGGCCTGGGAAGCTGGAAGAAGGATGCTCCGGCCACAGCCCCAAAGTCCACCAGGCCAAAGGCCAGGGCCACCAGGTATCCGGCAATGATTCCGATTAATATGGAAGAAAGCTTCCAGATTCCTTTGCCGTAGTGGTTTAAGGCAGTCACGATAATTAAGGTAATGATGGCTACGGTCCAGTTCTGCCAGGAGCCGTATGCCGGCTTGCCTACGCCGCCTGCCATGTAGTTGATGGCCGTGGGATATAAGGACAGGCCGATGGCAAATACCACGGTGCCGGTGATCAGCGGCGGGAAGAATCTGCGGATCTGCCGGATGAAGATTCCCACCAGGACAGCCACCGCGCCGCCGACAATCTGGGCGCCCAGGATGGTGCCCACTCCAAAGTCCCCGGCAATGGCCTGCATGGTAGGTACATAGGCAAAGCTGATGCCCATGATTACCGGAAGGCCGGAGCCGATGCGGATGCCTCCCTTCTGGAAGGGATAAAGCTGTACCAGGGTGGTAAGCGCCGACAGCACCAGGGCTGCCTGGATCAGGATCACGGAATCGCTGTCAGAGAGTCCGCCTACCCCTGCCACAATAATGGCCGGGGTCACACATCCTACGATCATGGCTACCACATGCTGGAGTGCCAGGGGAAATGCCTGCCCCAGGGACGGCTTTCCGTTCAGATCAAACAGTGGAGAGGCTGCTGCCGTTGTTTCTTTATTCATAACTGGAATTCCTCCTGCTTTCAGAATGGTTGTAAGGATCAGGGAGACGGGAATATGGGGAAGCTGCTGCTTCCTTATATTAAGGGAGACATTACGGCGCATATCAGTCCGGTGTGCCGGATGATTTCTGCCCTTTGGGAAATGTATACAAAATCTCTTCCCATTGGCTTTATATTATCATGAATATGGTTAAAAAGCAAGCTTAATTAATAATTTTTTATCGTGATAAAAATTTTTTATTTTTCTCTTGCATTTTCCGGAAAACTTGCTATAATGGTTCTTAGGGAGACAGCAAAATAACCAAATCACACCCGCAATCAAAAAGGAGGAGCGTACCATGTGTAACAAACCAGGGGCCCGGATCAAGTGGACTCTCAACAACATGCCCAAAAGCGACGACCTTCAGGTACAGAATATGTCTCTGGAGGAAATGGGAAAGGCCAGCAATTTCCACAAAAGCTTTCCCCAGTACGCCGTCACACCCCTGACCCGTCTGTCAGGCCTGGCAGAGTACCTGGGTCTGAACCGTCTCTATGTTAAGGATGAATCTTACCGCTTCGGCCTCAACGCCTTTAAGGTCCTGGGCGGGTCCTACGCCATTGCACGGCACATTGCCGGAGAGCTGGGCAAGGATGTGAGCCAGGTTCCCTACAGCGTCCTTACCTCTAAGGAGCTGCGGGACCAGTTCGGCCAGGCCACCTTCTTCACGGCCACTGACGGCAACCATGGACGCGGCGTAGCCTGGGCAGCCAACAAGCTGGGCCAGAAGTGCGTGGTACGGATGCCCAAGGGCACCACCCAGACCCGTCTCCAGAACATTGCCAGGGAGAATGCCACCGTGACCATTGAGGATCTCAACTACGATGACTGCGTCCGCATGGCTGCAAAGGAAGCAGCGGAGACGGAGCGGGGAATCATGGTGCAGGATACGGCCTGGGAAGGCTACGAGGAGATCCCCACCTGGATCATGCAGGGCTACGGAACCCTGGCCATGGAAGCGGACCAGCAGCTTGCCGACGACGGCTGCCGTCCCACCCATATTTTCATCCAGGCCGGTGTAGGCTCCCTGGCCGGTGCAGTGATCGGTTATTTTGCCAATCGTTTTAAAGAGAATCCGCCGGTGATGGTGGTGGTGGAAGCCGGTGCGGCAGACTGCCTCTACCAGTCCGCCGTCCAGGGCGACGGCAGCCGGGTCAATGTGACCGGCGACATGCTGACCATTATGGCAGGCCTGGCCTGCGGGGAAGCCAACACCGTATCCTGGGATATTCTGCAGAACCATGCAGACGCATTTGTGTCCTGCCCCGACTGGGTCAGTGCCAACGGAACCCGCATCTACGGAGCCCCCATTGGCGGCGACGCCCGGGTGATCTCCGGCGAGTCCGGTTCCGTGACCCTGGGACTGGTGCACGCCCTGATGACCAGCCCGGAGTACGCAGACTTAAAGCAGGCCTTAAAGCTGGACAGCAGTTCCCAGGTTCTGCTGGTATCCTCCGAGGGTGACACAGACCCGGACCGCTACCGGGAGATCACCTGGGAAGGACTGTGCGGGACCCGGAAGCAGCCCTTTGCAGATCTGTAAAGGGGGAACCGGTACCTGGATGGACCAGCGCCCCCGGCATCCGCTGCCCGGGTACCGGCTTATAGCCGGACCCTGTTCCGGCATCCGGAAGCAGTTACATGGAACTACCACCTATTTCATAGAAGGAGAGACCAGTCATGGCAGATTTTGAACAGATTAAAGCAGCAGCCCAGAACTACAGCACCGACATGAACGCCTTTCTCCGGGCCATTGTTAAGAACCCGGGAGAGAGCTGCGACGAGAAGGCCCACATTGAGACCATTGCAGCCGAGATGCGCAAGGTAGGCTTCGATGAGGTCCAGATCGACCCCCAGGGAAATGTCATCGGTTACATGGGAACCGGCGACCGGATCATTGCCTACGATGCACACATTGACACCGTGGGAATCGGCAATATAGAAAACTGGGATTTTGACCCCTACGAGGGCTATGAGAATGAAACCGAGATCGGCGGCCGGGGCGTGTCCGACCAGTGCGGCGGCATTGTATCCTCCGTCTACGGGGCTAAGATCATGAAGGACATGAACCTGATTCCCGAAGGCTGTAAGATCATGGTAGTAGGCAGCGTCCAGGAAGAGGACTGCGACGGCCTCTGCTGGCAGTACATAATCAACGAAGACAAGGTGCGCCCGGAATTCGTAGTGTCCACAGAGCCTACGGACGGCGGCATTTACCGGGGACAGAGAGGCCGTATGGAGATCCGTGTGGATGTGCGGGGCGTCTCCTGCCACGGCTCCGCACCGGAGCGGGGAGACAACGCCATCTACAAAATGGCTGACATTCTCCAGGACATCCGCGCCCTCAATGAGAACGATGCTCAGGACGGCACCGAGATCAAGGGCCTTGTGAAAATGCTGGACCCCAAATACAACAAGGACTGGGAAGAAGCACGGTTCCTGGGACGGGGCACCATTACCACCTCCCAGATCTTCTACACCTCCCCCAGCCGCTGTGCGGTTGCCGACTCCTGCTCCGTGTCCCTGGACCGGCGCATGACCTTCGGGGAAACCTGGGAAAGCTGCCTGGACGAGATCCGTGCCCTGCCAAGCGTACGGAAATACGGGGACGACGTGAAGGTGTCCATGTACAATTATGAC
>CAJTOV010000149.1 GCA_910577765.1 uncultured Lachnospiraceae bacterium | reverse complement strand
ACGGCAAGCGCTACGCCTTCGACGAGGACGGCAAGATGCTGTACGGCTGGGTAAACGGCAGCCATGAGAGAGTAGACGACGACAACTGGCATGACGAAGGTGTTTATTACCTGGGCCAGTGGGATGACGGTGCTATGAAGACCGGCTGGCAGAAGATCTATGTTACCGACAATGATGACGACGATGAGGAGAAAGAGTTCTGGTTCAACTTCAAATCCAACGGTAAGAAGAGAACCGGCGGCGATGTGGTTGGTGAGATCTCCGAGAAGACCATCAACGGCAGAAAGTACGGCTTTGACTACCGGGGCGTTATGACCTCCCAGTGGACCATTGTCCGCACCTACAGCGATGTAGTTGCCAGCGGCAGCGGTGCAAATGTAAAGGACTGGAAATATTTCAGCAGCCCAGAAGACGGCGCCCGCGCTACCAAGGGCTGGTTCAAGGTTGTTGCTCCAGAAGAGGACAATGACAACGTATTCACTACTTACGATGAAGGCGTCTCCTTTGCCAAGGGCGATGCAGATGACGAGACCGAGAGATGGTACTATGCAGACGGCGACGGCGAGCTGTACCAGGGAAAGATCAAGAAGATCAAAGGCAAATATTATGCATTCCGTCCGGAGAATACCAACAAGTCTGCAGCCATGCTGACTGGTCTGGTACTGATGATTACTGACGGTGACAAGGTTGTCCAGGTACTGGATGACGATGTTGATGCCGACGATCTGGATAAGATCATTTCCGACAATCTGTACGACGATGACGGCACTGACAGATGGATTCCGGCCGGTGCAACTCTGTTCTACTTCGGCAACGATGAGGACCATGACGGCGCCATGAAGACCGGCAATGTGACTGTGAACCTGGACGGCGACAGCTATAACTTCAAGTTCAGCAAGTCCGGCGGTGCAGAGGGCAAAGGCCGTGGTATCACCGGTATCGATGACAAGAAGTATGTCTACAAGTATGGTCTGAAGCTGAAAGCCAGCAACGACGACAAGTACATGGTTGTATACGCCAAGGGCGACACTGCCAGCAGCACTGCCCAGGTAGCCAAGATCAGTTCCCAGGAACTGCGTGACAATCTGGACAAATCCGCAGGCGTCAACAAAGACGGTGACAGCGTGTCCTACATCGGCACCATCGGAAAAGTATGGGATGGAGACTTCAAGCTGCTGTCCACCTCCGGCGCGATTGTGAAAGACAAGACCGCTGCCAAGGATGGCGCTGACTGGTACTTCTATGTGGACAAAGAGCAGATCGTTATGTATGCCAACAGCAAGACCCTGAAGGCAGAAAGCAAGGATACTGCAAACAAGCCTCTCCTGGACAATGGCCTTGCCACCTGGAAAGACTGGAGAAAGCTTGATCCCAATGGTTCTTATAAGGATGTTATGACGAATCCCGCCATCGAGTCCTTCCAGACCATGAACTCCGTAAGCGCAGGAGATGAGAACTAATTCTCTCTGACCAGGCAATAAAGAAAAACCAGGCAACAAAAAAGGGCTGGCGTCTCATGAATCATATTCATGGGGCGCCAGTCCTTTCAGCTTGACGTCTGTTTTCGTCCAGTTTTCCCGCCTTCGTAAACGGTAACTACTGTTGTCACTGCCCACTGGTACCCAGCGAACAGGAACCCGGGCCGCCATTTGAAATCACCTGCGGTGATGGGGCGGCCCGGCTTCCGGCCATTATGTGCATCCTCCCAGCCGATCAGTGTGGTGATCGGCCGGGGTGTGAACGGTAGCCTGTTCTTCCAACGTAACAATAACTTAAGGAAGAAATCATTGATAAGAACCAATAAAATGATTATAATGTTAGGGAAGCCTTCGCAGTCAGGGAACCCGGCGGCCTTGTTTGCCAGACAGATCATATACTAGTACATCGTTGCACTAATTCCCGAGTAAATAGTACTCGCTATCCGCGCCATCTTCACGCCTGCGAAGCTAGCCGTAGGTCCAACTACGCCATCTGCACGCCTGCGAAGCTAGCCGTAGGTCCCACTACGCCGTCGCTTCGCAGACGCACAGCTGACAAGAATATCAAGCACTATTTACTTCGGGATTAATGCAACGATGTACTAGTCCGGCCATTACCGGAACTGCTGCGAATCTACAACCAATGACACGGAGGAAGCCCATGGAGAAACTGAAGACCGGGAAGTACCAGGACCCCTTTACAGAAACCTGTTCCAATATCATCAGTGGAGTGATTACCTTTTTTTTATTTTTGATTGTGACGGTATTCCCGCTGATTTATGACAATTCCTATTTCAATATTCTGGAGACCAAGTACCAGTGCTATTACCTCTGCATCCTGGGAATGCTGGGGATATCCCTGGTGCTGGCTCTGGTGATGCTGCTGGTGGACATCAAAGAATATCAGGGAGCCCACGCCAGAGACCTTTTTGCCGGTATTCATTTCAGAAACTGGAAGAAGACCTTTACCATCCCTGACGGGGCAGTGATTCTGTTCTGGATCGTTTGCCTGATCTCCACCTTCCAGTCAGATTATTTTTACGAATCCTTCTGGGGAAATGAAGGGCGCTTCACAGGCCTGTTCCTTCTGACCCTTTACACGGCTTCCTTTCTTCTGATCAGCCGGTGCTGGAAAGTAAACGGCTGGATTCTGGAGCTGTTTCTGATCAGCGGTATGGTCATGTGTGTGATTGGAATCACGGATTATTTCCAGATGGATATTCTGAATTTCCGCGGGAAAGCCAACATTGAGAATTCCACCTTATTTACTTCCACGGTGGGCAACATCAATACCTATACGGCTTACGTGGCCCTGATTATGGGTTACGCAGCCGCCATGTTTGCCACTGCAAAAAAATGGTGGAAGCTGGTCTGGTACTTTGTATGCCTGACCGTTTCCTTCCTGGCCATTATTATGGGATGCAGCGACAATGCCTATCTGGCCCTGGGTATTCTGTTTGCGTTTCTTCCATATATAGTATTCTGGAAGCGCCAGGGTGTGGTCCGGTATGTGGTGATTCTGGCCACCTTTTTCACCGTGATCCAGGCTGTGGATGTGATCAACCAGACATACGCAGATACAGTCATCGGCCTGGACAGCCTGTTCCGGATTCTGGCCGGATTCGGAAAGCTGCCGGCAGTAGTGGGACTCCTGTGGATAGCAGCCCTGGCAGCATGGCTGGTGCTGGGGTGGAAACCCGGCAGGAGAGCTGGCGCAGCCCCGTCGCAGCCCGCCGCCACCCCGGGAGCCGCAGGACTTTTCCGTCCCCGGACCGACAGTTCCATACCCCAGGAGGCAGACGCCGGGGAGCGCCGCCTGGGAAAATGTCTGCTGACCGTCTGGACGATTCTGCTGGTGTCCGGGGCTGCCCTGGTGGTCTTCATGCTTGCGGATGCCAATATGGCCGGAAACGGCGCCCGCTACGGTTCCCTGGGTTCCTATCTGGTGTTCAATGACAGTTGGGGCACGTTCCGTGGATATATATGGAAGCAGTCCGTTGATCTGTACTGCCGGCTTCCGCTGCTTCACAGGATCTTCGGCTTTGGCCCGGATACATTCGGAATCCTTACCACTGACGAGATCCGGTTTGATATGATTCAGGCCACCGGCCAGGTCTTTGACAATGCCCACAATGAGTACCTGAACCTTCTGGTGACCATAGGACCCTTTGGCACCGTGGCCTACATGGTCTTTGTCTTCGGCCAGATCCGGCACATGGCCCGGAAGAAGAATCTGGCCAAACACGCCTGCGTGGCAGGCTGCTGCCTGGCTGCTGTCTGCTACAGTGCCCAGGCCCTGGTCAACTTAAACATTCCCATTGCAGCCCCCATTCTGTGGCTGATGCTGAGTGTGGGAGCCGCCGTGTGCAGGCGGGAGGAAAGGACCGGAGACCAGGAGACGAAAGTCCCGTAAGTGTTCTGCCAAGGATGCAGGAACTATCTGTCGTCCGCCCTTCGGACTGTTACAGAAATCAGCTTCGGACATGGCCGGAAGCAGCATTTCCATCGAAAGGTGGAAGCTGCTGGTCCGGTATGGCCGGAGCCTTTTTCATTTCCATCAGGAAAATGTCTCCACATTTAATAAAATATTAAAAGAATACCGTTTCTTTTCATCAGGATGCAAGTTGCCTAATCTGACACGAAATGATATAATTACGGATGACAAATGGAGGATTGCTCTATGAATAACCAGTATTCGGTCCTTATGTCCGTATATGCCAGGGACAACCCCCGGTATCTGGGCGCCGCCATTGACAGCATTCTGGGGCAGACCTTAAAGGCAGCGGAGATTGTCCTGGTCTGCGACGGCCCCCTGACCAGGGAGCTGGACCAGGTCATTGGCCGGTATGAAGAGCACCTGCGTGTGGTGCGCCTCCCCCGGAACCAGGGGCTGGGAGCAGCACTTTCCCAGGGCCTGGGGCAATGCAGCTGTGAATGGGTGGCAAGAATGGACAGCGACGACATTTCTGCCAGTAACCGGTGTGCCAGACAGATGGAATATCTCCAGGCCCACCCGGATGTAGACGTCCTCAGCGGCACCCTTGCAGAGTTTGAGGGCGGGGCCCTGACCGGGGCAGAAGCCCGGAACCAGGTTATTTCCTATAAATGCCTTCCCACGGACCACCAGGCTGTAAGCCGGTATATACGGCGGCGCAATCCGGTGAACCACCCCTGCGTCATGTTCCGGAAAAGCCGGGTGCAGCAGGCCGGAGGATACCAGCCCTGCCCCCTGTTTGAGGACTATGACCTGTGGGTGCGGATGTACCTGGACCAGTGTCATTTTGCCAATCTGGAAGAGACGCTTCTGTATATGCGGGTGGACGGGATGCACCGGAGACGGGGCGGGATTCCCTATGTAAGGGCCAATGTGAATTTCTGGACCCGGATGTACCGCCGCCGTATGATTTCCCCGGTGGAATATCTGGGGACTGTGGCGGTCCGGTGCGCAGTGAGTCTGATGCCCAATTCCCTGCGCAGACTGGTATATGAAAAAAAGCTAAGAAGATTATGAGGCAGGTGCAGAAGGCATGTTTGCGGCCCGCAGGCCAGAGAATAAAGCGCAACATAAACTAAGGAAATCATCAATTATGACTCGTACACAGAATAACAGCCGTTTCGAACAATACAAGCGCATTGTAAAATTCCTCGGTTCCGCAGCCATTGTGCTGCTGGAGCTGGGGCTGTATTACTTTGTGTGGATGAATTTTTATAATAACCGGATGCACGAAGGCTTCTGGCGGCGGGGCAACTGGCTGGTGGCAGGGGAGTATCTGACCCTTCTGCTGATTCTCCACCGGATGTACGGCGGCCTGAAGGTGGGCATTTACAAATACTGGAACCTGGTGTATTCCCACATGATCTCCATCCTGGGAGTCAACTTCTTCTCTTATGTGCAGGTGGTTCTCTTTGACAAGGAAATGCACAATCCCACGGCCCTTGCCTGCCTGACAGTGGTGGACCTGATGCTGGTCATGGCCTGGGCCCTGGCCTTTAAGAAGCTGTACAGCTTCCTGTTCCCCAGAAAGCGGCTGATCCTGGTCTGCGGGGACAAGCCCATGTTCCACCTGGTGAACCGGATGGACACCCGGGAAGACAAGTATGAGATTGTCAGGACCGTGTCCATTACCCGGGGAGTGGAGGAAGTCATTGCCATGGCCCGGGAGTACGACGGCATGATTATCGGAGACATCACCGCCAGCTCCCGGAACCGCCTGATGAAACGGTGCTACGCAGAGAATATCCGCAGCTACACGGTGCCCAAGATCAGCGACATTCTGCTGCGCAGTTCCGTGGAACTGAATATTTTCGACTCCCCCTTATACCTTTCCCGGAATATTGACGGGCTGGCCTGGGATCAGGCCCTGGTGAAGCGGCTGGAGGATCTGGTGATTGCAGGAGCCATGCTGCTGGTGACCAGCCCATTTTTCCTGCTGATTGCCGCGTCCATCAAATGTACGGACCGGGGACCGGTATTTTACACCCAGAACCGCCTGACCCGGGACGGCCAGGTATTCCGGATTTACAAGTTCCGCACCATGGTAGTGGATGCGGAGAAGAAATCCGGCCCGGTGAAAGCCGGGGACAGGGACCCCCGTATCCTGCCGGTAGGACGTTTCCTGCGGGCCACCCGCTTGGACGAGCTGCCCCAGCTGCTGAATATTCTTAAAGGAGAGATGAGCCTGGTAGGCCCCCGGCCCGAGCGCCCGGAGCTGGCCGCCATTATCACAAAGAACATCCCGGAATTCCAGTACCGCCTTAAGGTCAAGGCCGGCCTTACCGGCTACGCCCAGATCTACGGCAAATACTGCACCACCAGCTATGACAAGCTGAAACTGGATCTGACCTATATCCGGAACTATTCCATCTGGATGGATTTAAGGCTGATCCTTATGACCCCCAAGGTGCTGTTTATGAAAGAGTCTACGGAAGGATTTGTGGATGGGGAGTGGGAGGACCCGGCGCTGAAAGAGAACCCGGACTAAGGTTCCGCCTTCTGGCCGCAATACGCAGCCCTTCAGGGCCGTCGGAACCAGCAGAGAAGTGGAGAGAAATATGGAAAAAATACTGACCATCGTAGTGCCGGCCTATAATGCAGAAACCTGTCTCCGGGACAACCTGGAATCCTTCTGCATAGAATCGGTTCTGCCGGATATAGAAATTCTGGTTATCAATGACGGGTCCACGGACCGGACCCAGGAGATTGCAGAAGAATATGTAAAACAGTATCCGGACAGCTACCGGGTCATTACAAAGAAGAACGGAGGCCACGGGTCCGGCATCAACTGGGGTATCCGGTATGCATCCGGTGTTTATTTTAAGGTAGTGGATGCAGACGACTGGGTGGACCGGGAAGCTTTCTGCCGTCTGGTGGAGACCTTGAAACGCCAGGATGCGGATGTGGTCTATTCCGGCTTTCTGTGGACCTATGACGAAGGCCAGAACGACAGGGAGCAGTATGCCACCAGAGCAGAGATTCCGGTACCCTTTGAAGGCGTAGTTTACCAGAAGGTTTACCGGTTTGAGGATGTGTCCGCTTCCCTTTACATGAAGATGCACAGCATGACAATCCGCACGGATATTCTGCGCAGCCATGGAATCCAGATTGATGAGAAATGCTATTATGTGGATACAGAATACATTACCTATCCGATTCCCTATGTCCAGACCATCTGCTTCGTGGAAGGCTATGTTTACATGTACCGGATCGGCCGCCAGGGGCAGAGCGTGGGAATGGAGAAAATGCAGCAGTACGAGAAACACTATGACCGGGTCATCACCTCCCTGCTGAATTTTTACGGAAAGCTGGGGACAGAGATTCCCTGCACGGCTCCGAAAAAACGCTACATCGCAGGGCTCATTGCCCGGGTAGCAGCCGGAAAGATGAAGATTATGCTCAGCTTCCCCGGAAACAGCCGGAAGAAACAAGAGCTGCAGATGTTTGACGAGAACTTAAGAAATCACTACCCGGATATTTATGACGGAAATATTAACAAAGCAGTCTGGCTGCTGAGAAAAAGCCGGTATTCCCTGTATTATCCGGTCAGTATGATGGTCAGAAGAAGATACCGGTAAAAGGTCTGCCAGCTGGCAGGGCTATGGGGCGGCTGCCGGGAAACGTGGTGAGGGCGCCGGTGCATTGGGCCTGATGATGGCATCTGCCGCATCTACCGGAACATCACCCGGTACCTCATTCCCCACAAAGCCGCCGCATAGGTTCCGAAGAACGCCGCCCCGGTTCCGGCCAGCACCGCCAGATTGCCGGTCTGTCCGGCCAGACTCTCCCCCCCACCCAGCAGTTCCGTGACCGGACCTGCCAGGCTGCCGGTCCGGGCGGCTGCGTGTTCAGCCGCCGCGGCGATGGTTCCGGCCTGGACAGCCAGACTGCCGGCCCAGCCGTCCATGACACGCTGTACCCCGACCAGTACGGCCGTGGCAGAAAGAAGGGCAGCAGCCACCTTAGGAAGCTGGGACCCGGCCAGCAGTGCCGGCAGTTCCTTCCGGATGGTCCATAGCTGGACCAGCAGCACCACCATCTCTGCCACCAGGGTTCCCAGAGCCGCTCCTGCGGAAGCATACCTGGGGATCAGACACAGATTCAGGACCACATCGGTCACCGCTCCCGCACAGGTAGAAATCACCACCAGATGCTCCTTTCCGGTAGGAACCAGCATCTGCATTCCGATCATATTGGTCAGCCCGATACAGAAAATCGTAGGCGTAATGATCCGCATGGGAAGAACAGACCCGCCATAAGCAGGACCCGACACCAGGAGAATGCTCCGCTCGGCCATGACCAGAAAATAAATGACCATGGGAGCTGTCAAAAGAATACTGAACCCAAAGGCATTCCGGATCAGCCGCCAGAATTCGTCCATCCGTCCTTCACTGACATAATGGGAGCTTCTGGGAAGCAGCACGCCCCACAGCGCGGTAACAAAGGAAACCAGCAGACCCTTAATCTTCACGGCGGCATTATAATACCCCACCTGCTGGTCACTGGTCAGAAATCCCAGCATGGCCACATCCAGATTCGTATAAATCGTCACCGCCACTGTCAGGGCAAAGAATGTAAATACCGGCCGCAGATGCCGCCTCAGCCGGTAATTCCGGCAGGGGGTAAGGGTGATCAGATGGCGGATGTTGATAAAATTCAGCACATTGGCTCCTACGGTAGCCAGAACCGTCAGAGCCCCATAGACCAGATAATCCTCCTGGGTCCGGACCAGCAGAAGCATCAGGACCACGGCCACAACCTTCACACCCAGGGAACGGAGTGCAATATAGCGGTACTGCTCCAGCCCCTTGTACAGCCACTCCATGCCCACCAGATTGAAGAACAGGGTACTGCTGCAAAGCAGAAACAGTGTCTTCTCCTGCCGCATCTGCCCCACCAGAAAAAGGGCGCAGAAATAGCACCCATAGGCCAGCACCGTCATCCCGGCATTGATCAGGAAGATTTCCTGGGCCACCTGGCTCAGCTTCTCCCTGTCATCCTGCACCTGGGCGCAGGCCCGGATACCATAGGTAGGAATCCCCAGGGATGCCATCATGGAAAAATAGGAGACAATAGACAGTGCAAAAGCCACCCGCCCGGTACCCTCCGGCAGCAGGATTCTGGACGCATAAGGCAAGGTAACCAGCGAAAACAGAACCGACGAAGTGGTCAGCAATATATTCATCAGAAAATTTTCTTTTAAAGAAGTCTTTTTCATGGCAGTCCCCACACTCCTTGGCAAAAAGATATTTCAAAGTATAACATACACGGCTGCTCCTGTCTACGGCACACAGGAGCGTGTTTGAAAGTTCATTCCCCAACCGGCAGGATGCTGTAATAGTTACTATTCACGGGGGGGCATCTTCTTGTCCGGCTATGCCGGACAAGAAGCATCGGGCGTC
>CAJTOV010000148.1 GCA_910577765.1 uncultured Lachnospiraceae bacterium | reverse complement strand
CCTGCTATGCCGGGCAAGAAGCATCGGGCATCCACCCGATATAAAAAACCGGACGAAAACAGTCTTACAAGCCAGCTTGATGTCTGTTTTCGTCCGGTTTGTCCCGCCCTGCGGACGTTTGCCCTCAGTTCCACCGGGAACTGTTTCCCAGATTCTGCCTGCGGAACTGCTCCGGGGTCATGGTACGGTGTTTGAGGAAATTCCTGGTCAGGGTCTTCTCACTGGCATACCCTACCTCCACCGCAGTCTCCAGGATGCTTTTTCCGGTGGTAAGCAGCAGACAGCTGGCCCGGTTCACCCGCACCCGGTTGAGAAAATCGGAAAAATTCGCCTCCACAAAATACCGGAGTATCCGGTTCAGCTCCCTGACAGACACCTGGAACTCTTCCGCCACTTTGCCGGCCGTCAGGGGCTCCGCATAATTCCGGTAAATCCAGGCCACAATCCGGTAGTTCTTCTCGTCGGTGCGGATGCCGCACAGATCCGTCACCAGGTCATAGACTTTCCGGTACTCGCTGATATTCATCCCTACCCGCTCCAGAAACACCCGGCTCATGTGGGCGCCGTCCACAAAGCCCAGAATCTCTGCCAGCTCTTCCAGCCGCAGGTCCGTAAATGCCAGAAAATCTATGGCCCGCACCACCCGCATCTCATTAAGCAGGTCAAAAAAGGACAGGCCTGTGGTCCGGGTAATGTAATCCCCGATGGCCGATTCGCTCATATAGAACAGCAGGGAAAGCTGCTTCAGGGTGATCTTCTCGTTTAAATGCCCGTAAATATAAGCGAATATTCCGCTTTCGCTGGTCCCTGCTGCCGGGTCTGTCCCCTGGTTCTCCCCCCGGCGGATAATCTCCAGAATCAGGGACACCACCTGGTTCACCAGATAAGGGCTCTGCCACCCCCTGGTATCCGGCAGCAGACACTCGGTACCGCATTCCTCCTGAATCCGGTCAAAGATCTGCGCGAAATCCCTGGCCTGTTCTTTCCCCATGGCGGTCACCGGGTAGCGCTCCAGCAGTTCTGTCAGGGAAAAAGGCTCATGCTCCACATGGTACAGGGCTTTAACCAGATGGTTGAAATATTCATAGTTGTACATGACCAGCCGGTACCGGAGACACTCCTGGACCTCCAGTACCTCCGTGATCTGCCAGGGCAGCACCGATACCACATGACCTGCCTGGATCTCATGGATCTGTCCCTGTATCCGGACCCTGGCCATGCCGCTTTCAATGAACCAGACTCTGGCTTCCTGGTGGATCAGAGGCCTGGTGGGCCCTTCAATCAGTTCCATATTGCAGCAGCACACCCGCCGGGGACTCTGCATGGCGCGAAAGGGGCTCTGGATCTGGATTCTCTTCTTCATATTCCTCCTGGGTCTGCCCGCCGTTCTCTATGGGCCGGTTCCCTTGTTTATTTTGCCGGCTGCTGTCCGGGGGAGACCTCCTGCTTTCCGGCCCAGGCCTTGCAGAATGCTTCCAGGCCTTCCAGCTCCGTCACCATCCGGTTTCTCTGACGGACAAAGGTGGTGTGGGCAAACAGCCACAGCTCCTCCGGGCTCTCCTGCCGCCTGACGCCTGCACTCTCCCCCAGCAGATGGAAGGGACCGTAGGCAAATGCCGTATCCTGTCCGTAGGGGGAACCGGAGGACTGGAACAGACGGTTCAGGGTCCCGATTACATGCTTCACCAGGGCCCCGGATTCCCGGTCTGTGGCACAGCGGGCCAGGGCGCCCGAAAATGCCTGCCGGGTCCCATTCAGGGCTTCCATCACCTGGGCCAGTCCCCGGGCAGGGCCGTCTGCATCCGGCCCTGCCTGCCCCCCGGGCCTGCTGCCCGGTCCGGCTCCATCCGCCTCCGGCTCTTTCCGGTCCTCAGGCCTGCCGCCCGGTCCGGCTTCGTCTGCCTCCGGCTCCACCCGTCCCATCAGTTCCTCCAGCCGTCCCATCCAGCGTCCGAAATATCCGTCCGTATCCAGCGGCAGCCGCTGCTCCCGGGCAAAGGCAAAGGTCAGAAGCCCCAGAAACTGCCCATCGGTTTTCAAATTGCCGAAATCAAGCTTGTCAAAGGTATCCTCCGCCGTATGCCAGAAATCATTTCCCGGACCCGGCGTGGCAAAGGGCCGCTTCCTGGCTTCCATCCGGGGACTGATGTGGTAGGGAATGTCCGCCCCGAAAAAGGACTGGTCCGCTCCCCGGCCCACAGCCTGGACCACCAGGTCCAATCCCGGGGCTGCCACCGCCAGAACCTGCTTCAGAAAGGCTTCCCCCTCGGCTCCCGTAGTCTTGACCCCCATCATGTCCACTCCGGACACGCCGATCAAGTCGGAATTCAGGCAGGCCACGCAGTTCTTTCGGAGCTGGCCGAAGAAATGGTCACAGTACCAGGTGGAACCCATATACCGTCCGTTGGAATGGCCCGGCCACCAGGCCACCCGCACGGACCTCTTAAGCTCTTTTTCATGTTTTTTCAGCACACGGGCAATTTCCAGGACTGCCCCATTGGCCGCACAGTTGTCAAAGGCCCCCTGGTACCAGGTGTCATAATGGCAGGACAACAGGAGGAATTCCTCCGACTCTCCCCGGATCTCTGCCACAGGAAGGGCTACCTCCCTGACCCCGCAGTCCACCTGGACCGTCAGCTCCGCCATTACCGGCCCGGCCGGACTTTGCAGCCGCTCTACCAGCCTGCGGCCGGTGTCCAGGGTCACCCCCACCACCGGCATGTGCAGCAGCAGAAACCGGCTGTCCAGATCCGGGGTTCCCCACACGGCCCCTGCCGTATCCTCATGGATCAGGGCTTCCCCGCTTCTCCACACCTGAATCCAGCCTGCTGCCCCGTGGGCCTCCAGAAGCTTCCCGTAACGCTCGTCAAAGCCATATCCCACCACGATTTTTCCCCGGACCGTCTGCCAGAACCGCTCCTTCTCAAGCTCCGTGGCCTCCGGCCCTTCCGTGGTCCGGTCAAAGACCAGCTCTGCCTCCAGACGGTCACAGCTTCCGGAAAAGGACCGGGGGCGGGACCCGTAAAGTACCCCGTCCACCTTAAGTCTGCTTTCCACCGGATTGGACAGATAGGCCGGGAAGGTCAGGACCCGGCAGTCAATCCCCGACGCCTGCATTTCCCCTTGTATGTACCGGACCGCCCGGAGGGCATCCGGCTCCCCGGACAGCTTTTCATACCGGCACAATTCCTCCAGATGCCGCCTTATGGCCAGGCTGTCAATTTCCTCTGCCCATTCCTGATAACCACCAATATTCATATTCCGGTTCTCCTTAATATCCGATTGCCAGGGCTCCCAGCATAAATATGCATCCTGCCAGTGTCCACAGAAGGAACAGGGGAATCATGAATTTCAGCCACTTGGCATAAGGAATCTTGGACACGGCCAGATATCCCATCAGGGCCGAGGACGTAGGCAGTACCGAGTTGGAGAACCCGTCCCCCATCTGAAAGGCCAGGACCGCAGTCTGGCGGCTGAGACCGATTAAGTCCGCCACAGGCGTCATCAGGGGCATGGTCACGGCTGCCTGGCCGGTGCCGGAGGTGATGACACAGTTAACCAGGGACTGGGCCAGGAACATGCCTACCGCCTTTAAGGCTCCCGGCAGGAAGTTGACCAGGTTGGCAATGGCATTGATAATGGTATCCAGAATGCTGGCGTCGGACAGGGCCATCTCCACACCCCGGGCCACACCTACGATCAGGGCGCCTACGGTGATCCCTTTGGCGCCCTGGCCAAAGAGCTTTGCGATCTTGTTGGGGCCGAAGCCGTTGACCGCACCTGCCAGAATCCCCATGACCAGGAACAGGGCAGACATTTCCTCAAAGTACCAGCCCTTCTTGCCAAGACCCCAGATCAGCAGGGCAAAGCCGCCTCCCATAATAGCCAGAACCGCAGCCTGGGACATGGAAATTGCCGCGTCGCCATTGTCAAATACAAACTCTGCGGCAATGTCCTCGCCTGCCAGAATGCTTTTCTCCGGATGCTTCTTCACCCGCTTCTCGTACCAGATAATGTAGACGGTATCAATGGCCAGCAGTGCCACCAGAATAACGGCCCGGTAGCCCATGCCGGAGAACAGGGGAACTTCCGCAATCTCCTGGGCCACGCCTACGTTGAAGGGGTTCAGCAGACCGGCGGTGAAACCGGAGGCAGCACCCATGGTGATCATGGCCACGCCGGTAACCATATCCAGTCCCAGGGAGGTGGCCAGGGCAATGCCCATGGGCACGAAGATCATCACCTCCGAGGACATGCCCATGGTGGTTCCGAACACGGCAAACAAGGTCAGAAACACCGGCACCACCAGAACCGCTTTGTCCTGGAACATCCGGGACAGACGCTTGCACAGGGCAGTCAAAGCTCCGGTCTCATTGATGATCTCAAAGGCACCGCCGATCATCAGGATAAACGTAACCGTGCTGGCCGCCTTGACAATGGCCCGGTACACAAGCCCCGGAATGGCCAGGAAGCTGATGGGGTTGGACTCGATCTGCACATAGCTGCCTGCCTCCACAATGGTGCGGCCCGTGGCCTCATCCACGTACCGGGTGAATTCACCGGCAGGGATTATGTAAGTCGCGATGGATGCCAGAATGATCAGGCACACCAGAATCACGAAGGTATGGGGAGCCTGAAAGGTCTTTTTTGTCTTTTCCATGGTTTTATACTCCTTTGTTTAGTATGCCCGGTCCAGCCGGATCACATAATCCTGGGGATACAAAGGCTCCGGTTCCGCCTGGCAGAAGCTGCCGGAACCGATCCGGGTTCCTGTCCCCTCCTGGAGGGCCGCTCCTGCCTTTTCCAGGGAAGTGATCACTGCCATCCGCCCTGGCAGGTGTTCCACAAAGTCCAGGCAGGCCTCCACCTTGGGAGCCATGCTTCCTTTGGCGAACTCACCCTGGTCCAGGTAGGCTCTGGCCTCCTGGCAGCTAAGGCTGGTAAGGCTTTTCTGGTCCGGCTTGCCAAAGTGTATGCACACATAGTCCACAGCCGTCAGGATCATAAGAATATCCGCTTTCAGTTCCAGGGCCAGTCTGGCGCAGGACCGGTCTTTGTCAATGACCGCGTCAATGCCCTGAAGGCCGTCGGCTCCTTCCACCACCGGAATCCCGCCTCCGCCTACAGCAATAACCAGAAGGCCGCTCTGGACCATCCGGCGGATGGCAGGAAGCTCCACGATCCGCTGGGGCTGTGGGGAGGGAACCACTCTCCGCCAGCCTCTTCCCGCGTCCTCCATGAACCGGTAGCCGCTTTCCTGTTCCATCCGTCTGGCCTGCTCCCGGGTGTAGAACTGGCCGATGGGCTTAGTATACTCCCGGAATGCCGGGTCCTCCGGGTCAACCAGCACCTGGGTCACCACACTGACCACGGTCCGGCTGATCCGGCGGCGCAGAAGCTCCTGGTTCAGTGCCTGCTGGAGATGGTAGCCGATAAATCCCTGGGACATGGCCCCGCATTCCGCAAAGGGCATGGTGGGAATCTTCGGCCCGGACTCTGCCGCATAGCTCATGGCGGAATTGATGATGCCTACCTGGGGACCGTTGCCATGGCCGATGATAATCTCATGGCCCTGCTTTGCCAGGTCGGCAATGGCTTCCGATGCCTTGCGGACTGCCTGAATCTGCTGTGCCGGGGTGTTGCCCAGGGCATTGCCGCCCAGGGCCACCACAATCCGTTTCTTTTTCATACGGCGCCTCCCCTAGCAGAGTGTGGCATAGATTACGGCCTTGATGGTGTGCATCCGGTTCTCCGCCTCGTCAAAGACCACAGACTGCCTGGACTCAAATACCTCATCGGTCACTTCCATCTCCTCCAGACCGAACTTGTCCGCAATCTGGCGTCCGATGGTGGTTTTCGTGTCGTGGAAGGAAGGAAGACAGTGCATGAAAATGGCTGTATCCTTTGCATTGTCCATGACGGCCCGGTTGACCTGGTAGTCTTTCAGAAGCCTGATCCGGGTCTCCCAGATCTCCTCCGCCTCTCCCATGGATACCCAGATATCCGTGTAGATCACGTCGGCATCCTTTGTCCCGGCCTTTACATCCTCGGTCAGGGTCACACGGCAGCCGCTTTCCGCCGCAATGGCCTGTGCTTCCTTTACCAGGCTCTCCGCCGGGAACAGCTCCCTGGGTGCGCAGGCAGTAAAATTCAGCCCCATCTTGGCGCAGGCAATCATCAGGGAATTGCCCATGTTGTTCCTTGCATCCCCCATAAAGGTAAAGTTGACCCCTTTCAGTCTGCCCAGCTTTTCCTCAATGGTCAGAAGGTCTGCCAGCATCTGGGTGGGATGGAACTGGTCTGTCAGACCGTTCCACACGGGAACCCCGGCACAGGCGGCCAGGGTCTCCACCAGCTCCTGGTCAAATCCCCGGTACTCAATGCCGTCGTAAAGCCGCCCCAGAACCCTGGCCGTATCGGCAATGCTTTCCTTCTTGCCCATCTGGGAACTGCCCGGGTCCAGGTAAGTGACCCCCATGCCCAGGTCCATGCCTGCCACCTCAAAGGAACAGCGGGTCCTGGTGGATGTCTTCTCAAACAGCAGGACAATGTTCTTCCCTTCCAGATACCGGTGGGGCGTACCGCTGCGTTTCAGCCGTTTGAAATCTTTGGACAGGTCCAGCAGATAGCGGATTTCCTCCGGTGTATAGTCCAAAAGCTTCAGATAATGTCTCCCACGAATATTGACTCCCATAGTCTTTGACCTCCTAATTGTATTCAAATATACATGATTTTGCAATATGTAACTCTTAAATCTCCTCCCGTACCAGGGGCATGCTCATGCACCTGGGGCCCCCTCTTCCCCTGGACAGCTCGGAGCTGGCGATCTCCAGCACCTGGAGTCCGTGATCCCTGAGAATCTGGTTGGTGATGTTGTTCCGGTCATAGACCACCACCTTCCCCGGCGCAATGGCCAGGGTATTGGACCCGTCGTTCCACTGCTCCCGCTCCGACGCGATCCCGTTCCTGCCGCCGCAGTGGATCAGGGCGATCCGGTCCAGGCCCAGGTGGGTGGCCAGGGCAATGGCCAGACCGTTGTCCAGCTCCGACACCTGCAGGGTACCCGGCCTGTCTCCCCGGCACAGCTCGTAGATCCGCAGGCTTCCCAGGATTCCCGGATACACGGTAAACTTGTCGTAGTCCACCTGGGTCAGCACCGTGTCCAGATGCATGTAGGCCCGGAGATTGGGGATATCCAGAGCCAGGATGGTCTCCACGTCCGAGGCCTCGTCGGCAAAGATCCGTCTGGCCAGAAGCTCGATGGCTTCCGGGGTGGTCCTCTGGGAAATGCCCACGGCCAGCACCCGGCTGCTTAATACCAGAATATCCCCGCCTTCAATGCTGAACAGATCATCCCGCTGATGATACTGCTTCACACTGCCTGCAAAATCCGGGTGATAATCCATAATAAATTTTCCGTACAGAGTCTCCCTCCGTCTGGTCTCGGAGTACATCCTGTTGATGCTTACGCCGTTGCCGATGGAGGCAAAGGGGTCCCTGGTGAAATACAGATTGGGAATGGGATTGGTGACGAACCGCAGGTTGTCCCGGACCAGGTCTACCAGGGGGCTTTCGTTCTTGGAGCGGATTTCCTCCATGTGGACCCCCTCCATGGTCTTCTCCACCAGGTCCTTCCCGTTCCGGATGGACATCAGATACTCCTTTAATGGTTCCCGGTACTGGTGGGCCATAGCTCCCCCGTCCTGGATGTACTGGTCAATAAATGCCTCCCGAATTCCCGGGTCCCGGCCCAGAACCTCCACCATCAGATCCTCCAGGTAGACCACTTCCACCTCATTGCTCCGCAGAAGCCCTGCAAACTGGTCATGCTCCTGTCTGGCTGTTTTCAGGTAAGGGATGTCGTCAAACAGCAGGCGCTCCAGCTCCCCGGGAACCAGCTGCTCCAGTTCCCGGCCCGGCCTGTGGAGCATGACCCGTTTCAGGTTCCCGATCTCACTTTTTACGCAGATTCCCATGGCTTCCTCCTTTATTAAATCACATCCAGCCCCTTGGCCACAATGGTGATGAAATCCTGGACATTGGTGACGATGGTGGTGGCGGAAAGGCTTCCCCTGTCCAGCAGCTTGTTGACCACGAACTCATCCGCATCCACCGTATACAGGTAGACCGGGCGGATGGTCCCGTCCGGCAGTACCCGGAAGGAGGGAGTCATGTTGCCGGTGGCAATGGTGTGAAGCATGGTGGCCAGGCAGATCACCGTCGTGGCCTTCTTCACCAGGCCCCGCATGGCGGCTGCCCCTTCATACACATCCCCGTAGACCTCCGGCAGAGGGCCGTCATCCCGGATGGAGCCGGTAAGCACAAAGGGAACCTGATTTTTGACACAGCTGTACATGATGCCGTTGTCGATGTTGTAATCCCGGATAAACCCGGCAATGGACCCGCTGCGCCGGACCTTGTTGATCACGTCCAGGTGGTTGTAGTGGCCGTTGGGCTGGGATTTCTGGGTGTAGATGTCCTGACCCAGGGCAGTTCCCAGAAGGGCTCCCTCCAGGTCGTGGGTGGCCAGGGCATTGCCGGCCAGAAGTCCCTGGGCATAGCCGGCATCCACCAGGGCCTCCATGGCTCTCCTGGCGTCGTAGTCAAAGGCAAAGGCCGGTCCCATGACCCAGACCACATTGCCTCCGTTGGCCTTTTCATACCGGAGCAGGTCCATAAGCCGGTCATAATCCCTGGCATAGGAGGTCTCCCGGCTCCGGCCCTGGCGGAATACAAACTGGTCCTCCAGCTCCTGGGAGTCATCCACAAAGCCCCGGCAGTGCATGTATATGCCTTCCTCACATTTTTCCGTCCGGCCCAGGATCACCTGGTCCCCCTGTCTGATATTCCGGTTCTCCACCACCTCCAGATGGCCGTCCCCGCAGAGGACCACACTGGAATCCATACGGCTCTCCTCTGCCAGAATCCACTGGCCGCCTACCTTAAAATATTCCGGATACATGGAGGTGCTGTGATAATTTTCCGGCGCTACTCCGTCTTTGGGAGCCGGTGCCACCGTTACATCCGGCGCGTTGACAAATTCCGGTCTGGTAAAATCCGGGTGATGATATTTGGGCATTTCAAACGACATAAGCATTTCCTCACTTTCCTCAATGTTATAAACCGATTATATCAGCTTCCGGAAACCTTTGCCGGACAAATTAATGGTTTTTTCTTGTATTTTAACGGCTACCGCTCACAGGGCGGGGAAAACCGGACGAAAACAGACGTCAAGCTTGCTTGTAAGGCTGTTTTTGTCCGGCAAAGCCGGACAAGAAGATACCCGAATTAGCGGTAACCTTTTTAGTAACAGTTCAGATACCCCCTGAACTGTTACGGCATACGGCCATTCAGAATCGCTGCGCGGTCCCTAACAGGCGCCAGTGACGCCT
>CAJTOV010000147.1 GCA_910577765.1 uncultured Lachnospiraceae bacterium | reverse complement strand
GGCCGGACTCCCCAGGCCCCCGCACACGGCGGCCCCGGCCAGCTACTCCTGTCCGCCCCGGCCAGCCGCCCCGCCTGCCGTCCGCCGGCCTTCCTTCTGGCCGCCGCCCTGGCCGCCGCCCTGACCGGCTGCGCCGCCCCGCCTCCGGCAGAGACCGAAGCCGCCACCACCATCCCGGAGATCGTCCTGGTGGAAGAGACCCTGCCCTCCACGGCCCCGGACGAGACCATTATGGCCCTGACCCCCGACGGGCCGGTGCTGCCGTCGGTAAAAGACGTGGAAGCCCAGTATTCGGAGCCCATCCCCGACTATCTGCGGGTAGGCATGAAGCACCCGGTGGTGGCCCAGCTTCAGCAGCGGCTTATGGACCTGGGCTTTATGGACAATGACGAACCTACGGAAAACTACGGGGAAGTCACCGAGAACGCGGTCCGCATCTACCAGCGCCAGAACAAGCTGGCCCAGGACGGCATCGTAGGCCCGGAGACCCTCCAGGCCATCCTGTCCCCGGAAGCCAAATATTACGCCGCCCAGCACGGGGACCAGGGCGACGACATCAGCCGCATCCAGGTCCGCCTGTACGAGATGGGCTACCTGGCCACCGATGACCTGATTACCGGCAATTTCGGAGACAGCACCCAGGAAGCCGTGAAAAAGCTCCAGAACGTCAACGGCCTGGAGGAAGACGGCAAAGTAGGCCGCAAGACCATGAACCTGCTCTACAGCGACGAGGTCAAGCCCAACATGCTGACCTTTGGCGAGAAAAGCGACGTGGTTCTGGCTGCCCAGAAACGGTTAAAACTCTTAGGCTACATGACCTCAGAGCCCGACGGCAACTACGGCCTGGACACGGTGCTGGCAGTCAAGCAGTTCCAGTCCCGCAATGACCAGATTGTGGACGGCTTCCTGGGCCCCTCCACCCGCATGGCCCTTAACAGCGACGAAGCCGTGCCCAATGGCCTGGCCCTTGGCGACAGCGGCGAAAGCATCCAGAAGGTCCAGGAAATGCTGAAAAAGCTTGGCTACCTAAGCGCAGCCAATGCCACCGGCTACTTCGGGGAAATCACGGAAAATGCCGTCAAGCTCTTCCAGCGGACCAACAACCTGTCCGTGGACGGCCAGGTAGGTGCCCAGACCATGGCCATGCTCACCAGCGGAGACGCAAAGAAAGCCCCGGCCAATGCCCCGCGCCAGAACACCACCACCAACAATAACCGTGGCCAGACCTCCGGCGGCAGCTCCGGCGGAGGCAGCATCCCCAACACCGGAACCGCCAGCGGCAGCGCCGCCGCCCTGATCAGCGTAGCCAGCTCCAAGCTGGGCTGCCCCTACGTCTGGGGAGCCAAAGGCCCCAACTCCTTTGACTGCTCCGGCTTTGTCTACTGGTGCTTAAACCAGGTAGGGGTCCGCCAGAGCTACATCACCTCCTCAGGCTGGCGGAATGTAGGCCGCTACACCCGCATCAGCAGCTTCTCCGACCTGCGCGCCGGAGACATTATCGTGGTCAGCGGCCACGTAGGCATTGTGGCCGGAGGCGGTACCGTCATCGACGCCTCTTCCAGCGGAGGCCGGGTAGTCCACCGCTCCCTAAGCTCCTGGTGGTCCAGGAACTTTATCTGCGGCTGGCGGATCTTCGGATAGAAAATCAGAATACCGTATCTGATACAACAAAGAACAAAAAACAAGGGGCTGCCGCAAAATTGCCATTTTGCGACAGCCCCCTTTTTCACCGCGGGCTCTACGGAACAATCTTAAATCCCACCCGCACCTTATACAAATCCCCGTCGATCACAATTTCAAACACCCCGCCCTGGAGCCCGGTAAGGCTCTTGGCAATGGACAGCCCCAGGCCGCTTCCCTCCGTGGTCCGGGATACATCCCCCCGGACGAACCGCTCCGTCAGTTCGTCAGGCCGGATATTCAGCGGATGCTCCGACACGTTCTTGATGGTGAACCAGGCCATATCCTCCCGGGCCTCCACCTCCGTGTACACCCGGGTATGGGCCATGGCATATTTAAACGCATTGTTGTACAGATTCTCCAGCACCCGCCACAGATGCCGCCCGTCCGCCTGGATCATCAGGCTTTCCTGGGGCAAAGCAGCCACCAGCTCCAGATTCCGGGAAGCAAACTTCTCCTCGAACTCCCCGTTGGTCTGCCAGATCATCTCCACCAGGTCCAGCCGCACCATCTCCAGCTTCAGGTTCCCGGAACTGGCTTTGGAAGCCTCCACCAGGTCCTCTGTCAGATTCTTAAGCCGCTGGGACTTCTGCTCCAGCACTGCCAGATACTCCTGGACCCTGGGATTCTGCACCTGCTCCCGCTTGATCAGATCCACATAATTGATGATGGAAGTCAAAGGCGTCTTGATGTCATGGGACACATTGGTGATTAAGTCCGCCTTTAACCGCTCGCTCTTTACCTGCTCCCGGAGGGCATTTTCCAGGCCCGTGCCGATCCGGTTGATCATCCGGGCAATGCCCAGCTCCTTGCCTGTAAGTCCCGCCGTATCCATCTGGTAGGAAGTATCCCCCCCGGCGATCCGGGCAATGGCATCCGCGATCTGGTCCTCCTGGGCCGACACCATAAACAGCCGGTGATAAGTCAGGTAATCCATCACAATGACCCCGAACAGCACCGCCAGAAACACCACCCGGGACACCGGAAATTTCAGGAAATATACACACACGCCCATAACCACAAACCCGGCGGCATGAACCCCCAGAAATACCAGATAGCTCCACAAAAGCCGGCAGGAAAAGGTCCGGTTCTCAAAATACAGGGAAACATTCTCCCGCAGATGGAAGGCCAGGCTCCCGGTCCACAGCCGCCTGGTCTTGTACCGCCGCAGCAGGCTGAACAGCCCCACCATGCAGCAGCCGTAAATCAGCACTGCCCGCAGCATCCGCTCCCCAAAGGCCCAGCTTCCCGCCCCCAGAAACAGATGCAGCAGCGGATACCCGATCTTCTCCCCCAGAAACAGCACAAATAAGGTACACACTGCCGTCAGCACCACGCAGGACTCGGTATAAATGGTATCAAAGGAATGAAGATAAGCCGCAGTCCGCTCCGCATCCCGGAACCCGGACACCAGCACCAGGTAATAAAGGGTAACAAGACACCCTAAAAGCCCGATTACCACCCCGGCCCCGGACTCTAAAAGCCGCCGGTGAAGATGCTCATACTCCCTGGCAGCATCCGCATACACATCATCCGCCCCATACCCGGTATCCACCGCCGCCATCAGGTAATAATTCTCCGCCCCATAGAAATCATTCTTCTCCATAGCCATGGTAATGTTCTGGGGAATCTCCTTTAGGTTGGTGTCAATAAAAATGGAATCACTGCTCTGGTGGCAGAACACCCCCTTGGCAGCAATCTCCTCCGGGGTCAGGTCCGGACAGTTGCTGTATACCGCGGCCTCGCTTTCGGAATTCCGGTACACGATCTGGAAATACAGGTTGGAAGGGCTGACAATCATCCGGTAATGGACCTTGTAATACTCACTTAAACAGTACAGCACCTCCTTGGAAAGCTCCAGCAGGGACGTGTAGGCATCCCCCGGCTCCGTCAGCTTCTGCTCCGTCATATAGGCCCGCCAGTTGATCCGCAGGTTCCGGTCAATGGCTGCATTGTCATAGATAAACATGTCATTGACCACATCAAAATGGTCATTGAGATAATACCCCTGGCTCTTGGCATACCGCAGCACCTCCTCCAGGGTGTAGATGATCTCCGGGCCGTCCCGGTTGGATACAGAGAACATCTGGCTCCCTAAGTCCAGGGCCCCGTCCGACTCCAGACAGTTCCGGTAAGACACATAGTTGAAAATATGGTCCAGATCCTCCTGGAACTGCTTCTGAAAAGCATCCGAATCCTCGTAGCTGCTGTCCAGAATCCAGGAAAGCCCCGGCCCCACCCCCATATTCAGGTAGATGACACTGATTCCGTGGACCACCAGAAAGAGGAACAGGATATGTAGCAGCACAGCGATATTTTTCTTAATCCGCAGGGAATAATCCTTCAGTCTCATGGCAGCTCCTACTGTTTCTCAATCTTATAGCCCACTCCCCAGACCACCTTTAAGTACCGGGGCTCCCGGGGATTGATCTCGATCTTCTCCCGGATATGGCGGATGTGTACGGCCACCGTATTGTCCGCGCCGATGGCCTCCTCGTTCCAGATCTGCTCGTAGATCTCGTCGATGGAGAACACCTTGCCCGTATTCTTCACCAGCAGAAGCAGAATGTTGTACTCAATGGGCGTCAGCTTGATGGGCTCCTCATCCACCCACACCTCTTTGGTGTCGTCATTGATGGTAAGCCCCCCGCACTTAAAGATCTGGTCCCCGGTCTGCTGGTTCACATTGCCAAGCTGGGTGTAGCGCCTTAGCTGGGACTTGACCCGGGCCACCAGCTCCAGGGGATTAAAGGGCTTGGAAATGTAATCGTCCGCGCCGATATTCAGCCCCAGAATCTTGTCCGTATCCTCGGACTTGGCCGAAAGAATGATAATGGGAATGCTGCTGGTCTCCCGGACCTTAAGGGTCGTCCGGATTCCGTCCAGCCCCGGCATCATCACGTCCACGATCATTAAGTCCGCGGACTGCTTCTCCAGAATCTCCAGGGCCTCATACCCGTCATAAGCCTTCAGCACCCGGAACCCCTCTCCGGTTAAATAGATGTCAATGGCATCCACGATCTGCTTGTCGTCATCACATACAAGGATTGTCTGCATAGTCTGAACCGTTCCTTTCTTTCCCGGAATCCCCGGCCCCGCCGGCCCGGGGATTCCCTGCCTGATCATAAAACTTAGCTCCAGTATACACTAAAAGGAACCCCGCCGCAAGGCGGGGTTCAAAGTTTAAACAATCTGTAAGCAGCCGGAAGCGAATCTGGAATCCAGTCGCATGCTCTGTCCGGTGGAAGCTTCCTACATAAACCTCAGCACTGCCGTCCCATAAGCCGGCAGCGGCAGCGGAATGGAGTAAGGCTGCCCGTCACATTCCGTCTTCTCGGCCTTATACATTGGTCCCTTTTCCCCATTGCCGTAGAGCCCGTGCCCGCTGTCCAGCAGCAGGGTGTAGGAACCCTTTTTGGGCACGCCTACCCGGAAGTCCTCCCGGGCCATGGGCGTGAAATTGCACACAAACAGCAGGTTCTGTTTCTTGCTCTGGGCAGTCCGGTAGAAGCTGAAAATACTCCGGTCACTGTCATTGGCATTGATCCAGTGGAAGCCGTCCCAGTCATCGTCCGACTCCCAGAGAGCCGGATACTTCCGGTAGATATGCAGCAGGCCCCGGACATAATTCTGGAGATCCTTGTGGGCGTCCTCCTCAGCCAGATACCAGTCCAGGCCCACCTTCTCGTCCCACTCGTGAAGCTGTCCGAAATCCTGGCCCATGAAGATCAGTTTCTTGCCCGGATGGCCCATCATGTAGGTGTAGCCCACCTTTAAGTTGGCAAACTTGTCTGCCGGATACCCGGGCATTTTGTTGATCATGGAACATTTCAGGTGCACCACCTCGTCATGGGACAGCACCAGAATAAAATTCTCACTGTTAAAATACGTCAGGCCAAAGGTCATCTTATTGTGGTTGTACTTGCGGAAATAGGGGTCCAGCTTCATATACTCCAGGAAATCATGCATCCACCCCATATTCCACTTGAAGGTAAAGCCCAGTCCCCCCTCGGCAGGATCATGGGTCACCTGGGGCCAGGCCGTGGACTCCTCCGCGATTACCATGGCGCCTCTGCCCCGTTTCTCCATAATACTGTTGAGATGCCGGAAGAACTCAATGGCCTCCAGATTCTGGTTGCTGCCGTACTTGTTGGCCACCCACTGGCCGTCCTTGCGGCCATAATCCAGGTACAGCATGGACGCCACCGCATCCACCCGCAGCCCGTCCACATGGAACTCCTTCACCCAGTAAAGGGCATTGGCAATCAGGAAATTGGACACCTCATGCTTCTCATAGTCAAAGACCTTGGTGCCCCAGTCCGGGTGCTCTCCCTTGCGGGAATCCGCATACTCATACAGCGGCTGTCCGTCAAAATCCGCCAGCCCGTGGGCATCCTTGGGAAAATGTGCCGGCACCCAGTCCAGGATCACCCCGATCCCCTTCTTGTGGAGATGGTTGACAAAATACATGAACTCCTCCGGCGTTCCATACCGGGAGGTCGGCGCATAATATCCGGTGACCTGGTAGCCCCAGGACCCGTCGAAGGGATGCTCCGCGATCCCCATCAGCTCCACATGGGTATACCCCATATCATTGACATACTCTGCCAGCTCCTGGGCCGCCTCCCTGTATGTATAGTAGCCGGCCCGTTCCTCGGTATTCTTCTTCCGCCAGGACCCGATATGAACCTCGTAAATGCTCATGGCAGCCTGCCGCGGATTGACGGTTTCCCGCTTCTTCATCCAGGCGTCATCCCCCCACTGGAAACCGGAAATATCCGCAACAACCGAAGCCGTACCAGGCCGGAATTCTGCGGAGCGGGCATAGGGATCCGACTTGTAAAGGACCTTCCCGGCTCCGGTGGTAATGGCAAATTTGTAAAGCTCCCCGGTCCCCAGCCCCGGAACAAAGACCTCATAGATCCCCGAAGTCTCCAAAAGTTCCATGGGAGTTGCCTCCGGATCCCACCGGTTGAAATCCCCCACCACACTGACCGACGCCGCATGGGGCGCCCACACTGCAAAATGTACGCCCTTTTTCCCGTCCACCGTGGCCGGATGGGCCCCCAGCTTCTCGTAAATCTCATAATGGGTGCCCTGACCAAACAGATACCGGTCCAGCTCCGTGATAATTCCTGTTCCCGCCTGCTTTTCCGCCGGCTTTGTTGTCTTCTTCCCCGCCATACCTTTAATCCTCCGCAATCTTCAGGACAATCCCGGAATTGCCCTCCAAAGTAAGATTCAGTCTGCCGTTCTCTACAGAAAGGACCTCTGCTGCCGGGATGTGCTTCCCGTTTCCGCGGCCGGTCTCCTGGCCGGCCCGTGGGGCCGCATCGCCTGGAATCCCGGTTCCAGCCGTATCCCTTTCCGTACAGTTTGTTTCCCGGACAATGCCTGGAGCCGCCTCACCTGGAATCCCGTCCTCCGGCACTTCTTTGCCCGGACCTGTCATTCCTTCCGGTGTCCACGCCACCAGTACCTGGGCCTCTGTTCCGTTTACCGGCACCGGCACGGAACAGGAGGCCGGATTGTCATCGCTGTTGCACACCGTAATCATCACCGACCGGTCCCCATGGCGTGCAAAGGCATACTGGCGGTTGGTCAGCATAAGCTCCTGGTAACGCCCTCCGGCAAAGGCTTCATTGCTCCCGTGAATATGACCGAGACAGATAACCAGTTCTGTCAGGTCACAGTGCATGGCCTCCCCCTTTTCCAGGGGAAGATGGGGCCGCAGCTCCGTATCGCTGTACGGGGTACGCATCCCCTCCACCCCCCACTCGCCGCCATAATAGACAGACGGAATACCCGGCAGGGTATACAGCAGCATATGGGCAAGGGGCAGATGCTCCTTCTTCTTTAGCTTGCTGGCAATCCGGTTCTCGTCGTGATTGTCCAGGAATGTATAAAGCTGCCGTCCGATCTTCTCCAGCCGCCGCACATTGTGGGCGATCTCGAAGAAATTGTGGTCATTGAGCCCGGAATACAGACTCTTGTGAAGCTCGTAGTTGGTAACCGAATGGAGCATTTCCGGTCCTACCCAGCGGGTATAATCCCCATGGATCACTTCGCCCATAAGCCAGAAATCCGCCTTCATTTCTTCGGTCCTGGCCCGCATTTCCTTCATAAACTGGAAATCCAGCACATTGGCACAGTCCAGCCGGATACCGTCAATGCCAAAGGTATCAATCCAGAAACGGATCACATCGAACAGATACTCCTTTACCTCCGGATTCTGCAAATTCAGGCAGGGAAGCTCATAATGTCCCTGCCAGGCGTCATACCCGAAGGAATCCCCCAGAGGACTCTGCCACCCGAAATTGATCCCCCGGTACCAGCCGCAGTACCGGGACCCCTCCCGGTGCTCCTGGATGTCCCGGAAGGCAAAGAACTCCCGCCCTGTATGGTTGAAGACACCGTCCACCACCACACGGATTCCGGCCCGGTGGCAGTCGTCTACAAAACGGACGAAATCATCATTGTCCCCCAGCCGCCGGTCCACCATCCTGTAATCCCGGGTGTCATATCCGTGGGACGTGGACTCAAACAAGGGGCCGATATAAAGAGCCGTACAGCCCAGCTTCTCCATGTGGGGAATGTAGGCCTCCAGCTCCCCGAACCGCCGGTCCGCCGGACCCTGGGGGTTCTCCATAGGCGCCCCGGTCATTCCCAGGGGATACATATGATAAAAAGTTGCCTGTTCATACCATGTGCTCATAATTCCATTGATTCCTCCCGATTTGGTGATAAAGCGGCTGCCGGCAGCAGGAGATTCTACGCCTCCTCCAGATGCTTGAAACGCCGCAGCAGAAACTGGTAGCGGAGCTGTGTGGCATTGAGCTCATAGATGTAGCAGTCAATCAGGGTGGGGTCCACCTCCTGCTCAAAATGATTCCGCACAGAATCCAGTCTGCTTCTGGTGCGGTCAATCTCCGCACGCAATTCCTGATTTTCCGGGGACAGTACAGCGGGCTGTCTCCTTTTTATGAAAAAGCCTGTCTTCAAATTTTCCATCTCCTGACCATGATAAAATGAGTAGTGCTCATTGCGGCACCATGGTCACTAAGCTCACCCAGCGCCTGACGGCTTGTGTTCGCTAAGTGTCCAGGTGTGCATTCGCACTAAGTTCATGCTGCGCCTGCGGCTTGCATTCACTAAGTGCTCATTGCATATTATCGGTCATTTTTGGAAAAAATATGCAGGTCATTTTTCCGAATAGAATCCCTCCACCATGGTGCCAAGCCGCATCAGGCGGTGGGTGCACTCCAGCAGGGTCAGACGGTAATAGTTGGAGGTGCCGGACTGCCGGACACTGACGATCCCGGAATCCTTCAGGATCTTCAGATGGTGGGAAATGGCGGGCCGGGACAGATTGGTCTGGCTGGTGATGTCGTTGACATTGAGCCCTTCCGGGTGGCCGTTCTTGGCAGCAGTGCTGAGGGATTCGATGATCCCCAGCCGCACCTCATCCCCCAGGGCGATGAACAGCGGCATGCATTCATGGAAATAATCCTTCAGCGTTTTTGCGTCCACCATAGCCGTTCCTCCTTATTTTGGTTGAAAAATTTAAACTGAATTTATTCTACCACCAATACCTGGTGATGTCAACCAGAAAGGACGGAAAATGGGGGATAAATGGTAACGGTTCAAGGGGTATCTGAACTGTTACACTATTCAAGAAGCATCGGGCGTCCGCCCGATGTGGAAAACCGGACAAA
>CAJTOV010000146.1 GCA_910577765.1 uncultured Lachnospiraceae bacterium | reverse complement strand
CCAGATTGCCAACAGCCGGAAAGGTTACTGGAGGACGGCGCAGATGCTAAGAGTAGCCCTTACCAATAAAATAATAGCCAAGCTGGGGTATATTTCCATGCTTGACTATTATCTGAAAGTTACGTGAAAACTATTGAACCGCTGTATACCGAACGGTACGTACAGTGGTGTGGGAGGTCGGCTGTTCAACTAATGGGTAGCCTCCTACCCGATCCGGGCATATGAAAACAGGTTCCGGCCATTAGAAGGTACCCCCAGCCGGTGCGGACGCCCGATGCTTCTTGTCCGGCATAGCCGGACAAGAAGATGCCCCTTCCTGTGGATAGTAACACAAACACGCCGGAGTCCGTGTTTTCCCCTGGAAAATATATGGTAATTCCCAGGGAAATGGTATATAATAGACCGTGGCGGCTTTGGCGGCGGGAGGTTCCCGCTGTCTCAACTGTTACATTAAATTTTGGAGGAAATCATGCTGACATTAGAGAATGTGTCCTTTGAGGTACATGATGACAAAGGTCAGAAAGAAATTATCAAACATATCAACCTGACCGTGGATGACCACCGGTTTGTGGTAATCACCGGCCCCAACGGCGGGGGGAAATCTACCCTGGCCAAGCTGATTGCCGGGATCGAGCAGCCCGGGGAGGGGAAAATCTGGTTTGACGGTGTGGATATTACCCATAAGAGCATTACGGAGCGGGCCAATCTGGGGATCAGCTTTGCCTTCCAGCAGCCGGTGCGATTCAAAGGCATCCAGGTGCTGGATCTGATCCGGCTGGCGGCAAAGAAGAACCTGACTCCGGTGGAGGCCTGCCAGTATCTGTCTGAGGTAGGACTGTGTGCCAGGGATTATATTAACCGGGAAGTCAATGCCAGCCTTTCCGGCGGAGAGTTAAAGCGGATTGAGATTGCCACGGTACTGGCCAGGGCCACGAAAATGTCCGTGTTCGACGAGCCGGAGGCAGGGATTGATCTGTGGAGCTTCCAGAACCTGATCCAGGTGTTTGAGCATATGCGTCAGGTGACGGACGGCTCCATCCTGATCATATCCCATCAGGAGCGGATTCTCAACATTGCCGATGAGATCGTGGTAATCGCAGACGGACAGATCACTGCCCAGGGGCCCAGGGAGGAAGTGCTTCCCACCCTTTTGGGGACTCCCTCAGCGGTGGATGCCTGCGAAAAATTCAGCCGGGGAGGTGTACGGGCATGACGGACCGGATTCAGCAGAACATTCTGGAGGAAGTAGCAGACCTCCGCACAGTGCCGGAGGGCGCATACAATATCCGGGCCAACGGACAAATGGCCGGACGGAACAGCACCGCCAACATCCGGATCTCCACCAAAACCGGTGCAAACGGCATTGACATCCATATCCAGCCGGGAACAAGGAATGAAAGCGTTCATATTCCGGTGGTGATCAGCGAAAGCGGGATCGAGGAGACGGTGTACAATGACTTCTACATCGGTGCGGACAGCGACGTGGTGATTGTGGCCGGCTGCGGTATCCACAACGGCGGGGACCTGGATTCCCGTCACGACGGTCTCCACCGGTTTTATGTGGGGAAGAACGCCAGGGTGAAATACGTGGAGAAGCATTACGGGGAAGGGGACGGCCGCGGCAAACGGGTGATGAACCCAGGAACCGAAATCTACATGGAAGAGGGCAGTTCCATGGAAATGGAGATGGTCCAGATCAAGGGGGTGGATTCCACCTGCCGGAAGACCACCGCAAGGCTGGCAGCCGGTGCCGCTCTGGTGGTCCGGGAGCGGCTTCTGACCCATGGCAGCCAGGAGGCAGTCAGCGACTATGTGGTCAGCCTGGACGGTGAGGACGCCAGCGCGGACGTGGTATCCCGTTCCGTGGCAAAGGACGACTCTTACCAGAAATTCGACTCCCAGATCGTCGGTAACGCCCGGTGTACCGGCCACACGGAATGCGACGCCATTATCATGGGCAATGCCAGGATTCTGGCCGTGCCGCAGCTGGAAGCCAACAACATCGACGCTGCCCTGATTCACGAGGCTGCCATCGGAAAGATCGCCGGGGAACAGATTATCAAACTGATGACCCTGGGCCTGACCGAGGAAGAAGCCGAAGCCCAGATTGTCAGCGGATTTCTGAAATAGGAAAAATGTTCCGGAATATCCGTTCCGTTCTTAAAACGGGTTACTATTCACGGGGGCATCTTCTTGCCCCCGAAAAGCGTCGGGGACAAGAAGCCGCTGGCTTTAGCCACATGTCAAATTTCATAAGAAAGTGCTTATGCAAACAAAAGCGAGTTTGCAGCATATTTTTTTACGAAATTTGCCGCCCGTCTGAACTGTTACCCCAAATGGTCTTATAACAGTCTCAAAACTCAAAAAAAAGTACTATTCCCTCCCCAAATGTGATATAATTTCTTTAATAGTGTTTTTTATTCCGGGGCATACTCTGGCACAAAGGAGGGCATTCATATGAACATCAGAGAAATGCGGGAAGCATGGGAGGCCCGGTATCTGAGTCCCTATGCTTCCTTAAGCCGCGATACCAGAGGGCGGGATATGTGGGAAGAACCCTGCGACATCCGTCCGGTCTACCAGAGGGACCGGGACCGGATTCTCCACTGCAAGGCATTCCGCCGTCTCAAGCACAAGACCCAGGTGTTTCTGGCCCCGGAGGGAGACCATTACCGGACCCGTCTGACCCATACCCTGGAGGTGGCCCAGATCGCCAGGACCATTGCCCGGTCCCTGCGGCTCAATGAAGATTTAACCGAGGCCATTGCCCTGGGCCATGACCTGGGCCACACGCCCTTTGGCCATTCCGGAGAGCGGATTCTGGATGAGGTCTGCCCAGACGGCTTTGCCCACTACAAACAGAGTGTCCGGGTGGTGGAGGTGCTGGAGCATGACGGAAAAGGGCTGAATCTTACAAAGGAGGTGCGGGACGGAATCCTGAACCACCGTACCAGCGGCCATCCCTCTACCCTGGAAGGCGCCATTGTCCGGCTCTCCGACAAGATTGCCTACATAAACCATGATATTGACGATGCCATCCGGGCCAGAATCTTCCGGGAAGAGGAACTGCCCCAGGTGTACACCTCGGTTCTGGGCCACAGCGTGCGGGGGCGGCTGGATACCATGATTCACGATATTATTATCAACAGCATGGACCAGCCGGAGATCATTATGTCCCCGGGGATGGAGGAGGCTATGCAGGGGCTGCGCTCCTGGCTGTTTGAGCATGTGTATCTCAATGAGATTCCCAAGGCAGAGGAGGGGAAGGCCCAGCAGATGATCGCATCCCTTTACCGCTATTACATGGAACATGTGATAGAACTGCCGGAAGAGTATGTGCTGCTTATGGTCCAGAAGGGGGAAAAGAAGGAGCGGGTGGTGTGCGATTACATTGCCGGTATGAGTGACAGCTATGCCACGGCCAAGTTCGTGGAGCTGTTTGTACCCAAGGCGTGGAAGGTGTAAGGGACAAGGGGGAGGATCTGATTGTATTATCCGGAAGAAGTCTTGGAAGACGTAAGAATGCGCAATGACATTGTGGATGTGATTTCGGCATATGTGAAGCTGCAGAAAAAGGGCAGCAACTATTTTGGGCTGTGCCCCTTTCACAACGAGAAGTCCCCGTCCTTTTCCGTCTCCCCCCAGAAGCAGATGTACTACTGCTTCGGGTGCGGGGCCGGAGGCAATGTGCTTACCTTTGTGATGGAATACGAGAATTATACGTTTCCCGAAGCCGTGAAAATGCTGGCGGACCGGGCCGGCATCAAACTGCCGGAGGTGGAATATTCCAAAGAGGAGCGGGCCAGGGCCGATAAGCGGGCCACCCTTCTTGAGATCAACAAGGCGGCAGCCAATTATTTCTACTACCAGCTCCACAAACCCCAGGGAAAGCTGGGATATGATTACTTAAAGAACCGGGCCCTGACCGATGACACCATCCGCCGGTTCGGCCTGGGGTATGCCAACAAGACCAGCGACGATCTGTACCGGTATCTGCGGTCCAAAGGGTATCCGGACAGTGTTCTCAAGGAAAGCGGCCTGGTGACCATGGAAGAGCGGGGCACCTACGACAAGTTCTGGAACCGGGTCATGTTTCCCATTATGGATGCCAACAGCCGGGTCATCGGCTTTGGAGGCCGGGTCATGGGGGACGGGACTCCCAAATACCTTAATTCCCCGGAGACCCTGGTATTTGACAAGAGCCGCAATCTCTATGGTCTCAACTATGCAAGGACAAGCCGGGAGAAACAGATGCTGGTCTGTGAGGGCTATATGGATGTGATCACCATGCACCAGGCAGGCTTCTCCAATGCGGTGGCGTCCCTGGGAACGGCATTTACCACCCAGCACGCCCTGCTTTTGAAGCGGTACACGGACCAGGTGGTGCTGACCTACGACAGTGACGGGGCCGGGGTAAGGGCAGCCCTGCGGGCCATTCCCATTCTCAAGGAGGCCGGAATCTCTGCCAGGGTGCTGAACATGGAGCCTTACAAGGACCCGGACGAATTCATGAAGAACCTGGGGGCCGACGCCTTCCGGCAGCGGATCAGCCAGGCAAAGAACAGCTTTCTGTTTGAGATTGAGGTACTGAAGCGGGACTACCAGCTTGAGGACCCGGAGCAGAAGACAGGATTTTACAATACCGCTGCCAGGAAGCTGCTGGAATTCTCCGAGCCTCTGGAACGGGATAACTATACACAGGCAGTGTCCAGGGAGCACGGGATTCCTTATGAGGATCTGCGGCGGCTGGTGAACCGGCTGGGACTCCAGCTGGGAACCGGGAGCGGGACGTGGAACGGCGGCAGAAGCCGGGGCGGTTCCGGAGCCGGGAATGGCGGAAGCCAGACGGGAACCGGCGGCGGGGCGGAAGCCGGCGGTGGGAACCGGCCCGGAAGCGGCAGGGAAGCGGATGCCTACGGCGGGAACCGGCCCGGAAGCGGCAGGGGAGCGGATGCCTATGGCGGGAACCGGCCCGGAAGCGGCAGGGGGGACGGTGAACCCGCCTGGACCGGCGGGAGAGCCGGAGCAGCAGCGGCAGGCCGGAGACCGGGCAGGCCGGAGAAGGATGACGGAATGCGGAAGTCCCAGCGGCTTCTGCTTACCTGGCTCATCGAACGGCCGGAGCTTTTTGAAAAGATCGCGGGGATCGTGGATGCAGATGATTTTGTGGAACCGCTGTACCATCAGGTGGCAGAGATGGTATTTGCCCAGCAGAAAACCGGGAAGATAAATCCTGCGGGAATTCTGAATCATTTTATCAATGATGAAGAACAATACAAGGAGGTGGCAGCATTATTTCACGCCAGCCTGAATGAATCCCTGAACAATGACCAGCAGAGAAAGGCATTTTCCGAAACCGTGTACCGGGTGCGGAAGAACAGTCTGGATTACGCAGGGAGAAATGCGACGGATATCGGGCAGCTCCAGCAGATCATCCGGGAGCAGGCTGCGCTGAAGACGATGAAGATTACCATTGATTAAAGCGTGCAGAAGGCAGGCTCCTGATCAAAGTTTCCATAAGAAAGGGCGGATTGGACATGGAAGAGCGTACACAGACATTTGAGGATAAGCTGGCATTGCTTCTGGAAGCTGCGGGAAAGAAACGGAATGTGCTGGAGAATAAAGAGATTCTGGAGGTGTTCCGGGGGGAGATTCTGGACCCGGAACGTCTGGATAAGATTTATGATTTCCTGGAGCAGAACCGGGTGGACGTGCTGCGGGTGGGGGATGAGGATGATATTGACCCGGATATGTTCTCGGAGGAGGATCTGGAGGACGAGGACCGGATCGATATGGAAAGCATTGATCTGTCGGCCCCGGAGGGTATCAGTGTAGGGGACCCGGTCCGCATGTATTTAAAGGAGATCGGAAAGATTCCCCTTCTGTCCATGGAGGATGAGATTGAGCTGGCCAAACGGATCGAACTGGGAGACCACGAGGCCGCAAAGCGGCTGGCAGAGGCCAACCTGCGGCTGGTGGTCAGCATTGCCAAGCGGTATGTAGGCCGGGGGATGCAGTTTCTGGACCTGATCCAGGAGGGGAACCTGGGGCTTATTAAGGCTGTGGAGAAGTTCGATTACCGGAAAGGGTATAAGTTCAGCACCTATGCCACCTGGTGGATACGCCAGGCCATCACCCGGTCCATTGCGGACCAGGCCCGGACCATCCGGATTCCGGTCCATATGGTGGAGACCATCAACCGTCTGATCCGTACCTCCAGACAGCTGGTCCAGGAGCTGGGGCGGGAGCCTACGGTGGCGGAGATTGCCCAGAAGATGGAGCTTCCGGTAAGCCGTGTCCAGGAGATCCAGAAGATCGCCCAGGACCCGGTATCCCTGGAGATGCCCATCGGGGAGGAAGAGGACAGCCATCTGGGAGATTTCCTGCCGGATGACCAGGTAGCGGTACCGGCGGAGCAGGCCGCCTACACCCTGCTGCGGGAGCAGCTTATGGAGACCCTGGACACCTTAAGTGACCGGGAGCAGAAGGTGCTGCGGCTCCGGTTCGGTCTGGACGACGGCAGAAGCCGGACCCTGGAGGAAGTGGGAAGAGAGTTCCATGTAACCCGGGAACGCATCCGCCAGATCGAGGCCAAGGCCCTGCGGAAACTCCGCCACCCCAGCCGAAGCAGAAAGCTGAAGGATTACTTAGATTAACAGACAGACGGGCGCCAGATACCGTAGGAAAGGCCGTTGCAAACAGATTTTGTTTGCAAAAGGCCTTGGATACGGTATTTGGCATCGGGCGGCCGCCCGATGCTTCTTGTCCCCGGTTTTTGGGGACAAGAAGATAGCCCGTCGTAAAAGCGGAAAAGCGCCAGATACTGTAGGAAAGGCCGTTGCAAACCGATATTGTTTGCAAAAGGCCTTGGATACAGTATCTGGCATCGGGCGGCCGCCCGATCCAGGAAAGGAAACTATGAAATTATCAAAGCGGCTTGAGAGGATTGTGTCCATGGTGCCCCGGCTGGGACCAGAGGGGTGTGTGGCGGATGTGGGGACTGACCATGGGTTTGTGCCCATCCGGCTGGTAGAGCTGGGGGTCTGCGGACAGGCTCTGGCCATGGATGTGCGGCCGGGTCCCCTGGCCCGTGCCAGGGACCATATCCGCCGGCATGGACTGGAAAGGCAGATTGACACCCGGCTGGGAGACGGCCTGGAGAAGCTGATGCCTGGGGAGGCCCAGGTGGTGGTGATCGCAGGCATGGGCGGGGAACTGATGCTGCGGATTCTGGAGGAGGGCTCCCATGTGCGGCGGAAGATTTCCCACTGGATTCTGTCTCCCCAGTCAGAGCTGTCCCAGTTCCGCCACGGCCTGGAAGGGCTGGGGCTGTGTATCCGGGAAGAAGAGATGCTCCAGGAGGACGGCAAGTACTATACAATCATGGATGTGGTGCCGGGGGCTATGGACTATAAGCGGGAGTACCAGTACCGGTACGGGGACCGGCTGATACAAAAAAGGTCCCCGGTGCTGGCAGAATATCTGGAACGGGAAATGTCCCAGAACCGGAGAATCCGCGCCGGTCTGGAAGGCCAGACCGGGGAGGGGGCCGCTAGGCGCCTTGGGGAGCTGGTGCAGGAATACCAGGTAATGGAAGAAGCCTGGGCCGCAATGGAGGGAAAGCAAAAGGACAGTGACGCAATGGGCGGAAGCAGTGGGAAAACCGGTGACGCAAGTAGCAGAGGCAGCGGGAAAACCGGTGACGCAAGTGGCAGAGGCAGCGGGAAAACCGGTGACGCAAGGGCCGGAAACAGTGGGAAAACCGGTGATCCAGTGCCGGGAAGAAAACAGGAAGCCGGTAAAGGCGTGTAGGAGAGGGGGCAGAAAATCATGATGCTATGCAGGGATGTGATCCAGAGGCTGGAGGAACTGGCACCAAAGAGTCTGGCTTGTGAGTGGGACAATCCGGGCCTGCTGGTGGGCCGGGAGGATCAGGAGATACATAAGGTTCTGGTGGCCCTGGATGCCACGGACCCGGTGGTGGACCAGGCAGTCAGGGAGCAGGCGGATCTTCTGGTGACCCATCATCCCATGATTTTTAAAGGGGTTAAGCAGATCAACAGCCAGTCCTTTACGGGAAGGCGGATTCTGACTCTGGCGGAACACAGGATCGGCTGCTTTGCCATGCATACCAACTTTGACATTGCCCCGGGCTGTATGGCAGACCTGGCGGCGCAGAGGCTGGGAATCCTGGACGGCCAGCCTCTGGAGGTGACCGGGGAGGTGGACGGCCAGCCGGTGGGCATCGGTAAGGTGGGACATCTTAAGGCACCTATGAGTCTGAAAGAACTGGCTGCAAGGGTGAAGGAAGCATTCGGGCTTCCCTTTGTAACCCTATACGGCATGGAGGGAGTCCAGGAGCCGGTGACCCGTGTGGCCGTGTCTCCCGGGTCCGGGGGGAGTATGTTAAAGCACGGAATTGCCGCCGGAGCCCAGGTGCTGGTGACCGGGGATATTGGCCACCATGAGGGGATTGACGCGGTGGCGGACCATATGGCAGTCATTGACGGGGGGCATTACGGGCTGGAGCATCTGTTTATTCCATTTATGAAGGAACATCTGGAACGGATGTCCCAGGGGGCCCTTCAGGTGATTGAGGCAGCGCCGGCATTTCCGGCAAAGGTATTGTAAAGGGCTGGCAATCGTATAGGGGCACCAGAACGGTCAGCTTCAGTGGAAAGAGGGATTGATGGTTAGCCTCAGTGAATCGGGGAACATTGGCCCCTTGTTTACTGTGGGTATAGAAAGGAGAAGGATATGATCATTACAGTTGACGGGAAAGCGCGGGAGTATCAGGAGGATGTTCTGCTGCTGGATGTGGCAAAGGATGTACAGGGGGATTATGCCCACCAGATTCTGCTGGCTGTGGTCAACGGGAAGCTTCAGGAGCTTCACCAGGAGGCAAAGGCCGGCAGCCAGGTGCATTTTCTCACAGCCCAGGATAAGCCGGGGATCAAGACCTACCAGAGGAGTGCAGTGCTGATCATGCTGAAGGCATTCTATGATGTGGTGGGGGCCGGGAAGATCACCAATGTGAAGGTGGATTTTTCCCTGGGCAGCGGGCTGTTTGTGGAGGCACTGGGGGATTTTCAGCTGACAGAGGAACTGGTGGAACAGGTGAAGGCACGGATGCAGGCCCTGGTGGACGCCAGGATTCCGATTGAAAAGCGCAATGTCCACACGGACGAGGCAGTGGAACTCTTCCATAAGCACCGGATGTATGACAAGGAGCGGCTGTTCCGTTACCGCCGGGTGTCCCGGGTCAATATCTACAGCCTGGAGGGCTTTGAGGACTATTACTATGGCTACATGGTCCAGAATACCGGGTACATACGCTATTTTGACTTGCAGTGTTATCAGGACGGCGTGGTGCTGCTTCTGCCGCACCAGGAGCATCCGG
>CAJTOV010000145.1 GCA_910577765.1 uncultured Lachnospiraceae bacterium | reverse complement strand
CCTTCGATTCTTTCCTTAACGATTTATCTGCTTGATTATAACACGGCAAATTTACCTTGTAAACGCCGCCGTAAGTTTCTATCCGCGTCCGCAGGGGCAGTATTGTAACAGTTCAGATAGGTCTGCGCGTTCACCGCGCTGACCGTAAGAATACGTAGCGGTCGCGGGCATACGGCCCATCGCGAAGCGATTCCAAATGGCCGTATGCCGTAACAGTTCAAGGGGTATCTGAACTGTTACACCCAAGGGTAACAGTTCAGACAAGTCCGCGCGTTTACCGCGCTGACCGTAAGAAAATGCAGCGGTCGCGGGCATACGGTCCGTCAGACATGCTCCAGGATTCTGAAAAACATCCAGCTCAGAAGATTGTGCCGGTACAGAAAGGTCAGCCACAGGCTTCCCTGGATCTGGGCATGGATGGCCTGGCACCAGGCGGCCCTATAGCACAGATCCACTACCAGGCAGGCGGTCCACAGGTACAGAAGTCCCTGACAGCCCCCCAGAATGGCACCGGCGATCTGGTTGAGACCGTGAATCACCGGCAGCCTGGAAACCAGGTCCAGGCACCGCACCAGAATACGCAGACCCGCAAACACGATCACAAACAAAAGTATTGTGGCAGCCAGATTCAGGACCCGGTCTGCCAGATAGGATGCCATGTAATCGAAAAAGGTATCTACCCCAAGCATCTGGTAGATTTCCCGGTTGTTGTTCTCAATCAGGGCATCCTTCAGGGACTGGGGAAGCTGCAGGCCTTCTATAATCTGCCTCTGGGCCGCCGGAAGCTGCACCTCCTCCAGCCAGCCGGACTCCGGCCCCATCTCCTGGGCTGCCTTCATCACAGACTGGCGCACCATGGTGTGAATCCCTGTGTTTTCCTTTAAAAATACGGTCACATGAGGCATTGCCACCCGAACGGTAACGATACTGATGACCAGTGCCCCAAGGCTGACTGCCATACGCAGAAAGCCCCGGTAGTGTCCATAAAGAACCATTACCACCAGGTAGATGCCTACGGTCATGGACAGCCAGTGTTCCATAATCAGTTCCATTTACTCTCCACTTCGTTTCAATACAAACTTTTCGATGGCCTCTGCCACTCCGTCCTCATCATTGGACAAGGTAATATAATCTGCTGCCTGCTTTACCACCTCCATGCCGTTGCTCATGGCAACCCCAAAACCGCTCATGGTCATGGTGGTCACGTCATTTTCCCCGTCGCCAAAGCCCATGGTCTGTTCTCCGGAAAGCCCCAGATGCTTTGCAAGCCGCTGAATGGCTTCCCCTTTGGTAGCCCCCGGGGTGTTCAGCTCCAGATTGTAGGGGAAAGAGGCGCTGATTACCAGATCCTCCCGCTGTTCAAGAGCCTTTCTGGCCCGCATGCGTTCCTCCAGGTCTCCGAAGAAATAGTTGATCTTCTCCACCGGACAGTTCAGCTCCCGGACTTTGGCCATGACATCCGGGACCACCTGACGGGTGGACCGTACCATGCTTTGCAGCTGGGACGGAATCCCGTACCGGTCCATATGGTCCATGAACCGGGCTTCCCCGAAGGCCAGTCCTCCGGCATAGGCATCGTACATGGTGTCAAAAGATTTGGCAAGCTCCAGAATCTCCAGGGCCGTTTCAAGGGGGAATTTTCTCTCATCAAGAATTTCCCCGGTCTCCACCTGCTCCACCACGGCTCCATTGATGGTAATGGCGTAGTGGATTCCAGGCATCAGCCGCACGGAATCGGGAACTCCCTGCCAGATCCGCCCGGTACAGGGGACAATCTCGATTCCCCGGCGCATACATTCCTGCAATACTGCATAATTCCTCTGGGAAAGGCATTTCCGGCTGTCCAGAAGTGTTCCGTCCAGATCCAGTGCAATCAAGCGAATATCCATGTGTAATTACTTCCTTGTCTTATTGTGGGCAGCGGCTCAGATTTTCCCTGAACCGTTACATTTTTAAATAAAATGCTCCTCTTTCAGGATCAGCATCCCCTGTTTGTCGTATTTGGATGAGAAGAGCCCCCGGATACGCCGGCCCAGGGAGGGCTTCTCTGCCCGGTCTGCGGCCTCCTCAATCAGAGCCTCCGCATTCTCCCGCGTCAGGGGAATGCTGTCTTCTTCCATGATCTCAATCCGCTCGTACAGGGCCAGCATGCTTTTCCCGGTGATGCTGCAGTCGATCTCCGAAGCATATTTACATGCGTACTGGGCAAATTCGTCGATATCCATTTCTTCCTGGTATTCGTCGGAAATGCCTTCGTCCGCAGGGGGCTCCCCATAGCTCATCATATCCGGTGCCCGCATGGCTCCGTCCCGGACCGGCACAATGTGGCGGACCGGACGGTCGTCCGGTTCCTGGGGCGCAGATGCCGCAGTGCCTCCTGTTCTGGCTGCGTCCGGGGAAACGCCGGAAACAGCCGGGTCTGCGGTTCTGCCGGTCCTGGCCGAATCTGCGGCACTGCCGGCGCCTGTGGCAGTTCCGGTCCTGGACGCATCCAGAACTCCGCCGGAAACACCCTCCCCGGAGGTCCGGTTCTGGCCGGTACCCGGCATAACAGCCGGCTCCGCCTGGGCAGACTCCTGGGCTTCTTCCCCGGACTGGTAGTCTTCACATCCGATATAGTCAAATCGCTCTGCAAAGGAAAGATGCCGGTTGCAGAACATCTGCAGCTGCTTGGGATTGTCCAGAAGAATCACCCGCATGCCATACTGGTTCCGGGTCATCATATCTTCCAGTTCCTGAACCCTGCCCGGTTCCAGGTCTCCGGCCTCTTCAATCATCAGATCCTTGCCTGCCAGCTTCTGGGCACTGGCCTGGACCCCGATCCGGTTCAGCCTGGAGCCGGTGATCTTGGCCACCGGGTTCCGGATTCCGGTCTCCTTGCGGATCTGCTTGAGAATGGCTGTGGCCATAGCCAGCCCCCGCTCCGGCATCCGCGCTTCTATAATCACGTAATCCCCGATATTCCGTACTCCGGGGGCCGGAGCCGGTGTTTCCGGTGCCTGGGTGACCCCGGCCTGGGACGGGGCGGATGCGGGGGCCGGAACCGCCGCTCCGCCGACAACGGTATCCTGGAATGCCCCCTGACCGGATGCATTTCCCGGAAATGCCGCTGTACCGGAGGTCTGCCCCTGGGGCATAGGACCCTCCACAAGCCCACTGGCCGCGGGGGCCGGATAATCGGTTGTCTGGCGCCCGGCTGCCTCCGGCTGGGCCGGAATCTGCCGGGTTCCGGGAGCTTCCGCCGGCTCCGGCACGGGATTTTCCTGGACCGTACGCCGGATGGCGGTAAGCACCCGGGTCTTGCCCATGTCATCGGCTGCCGGAGCCGGGTCTTCCACGCCCTGTTCTGCCAGGCGGGACATCTCCCGGGCCAGCGTTGCCTGGGTCTCTGCCTGCTTTACCGCATTTTCCAGACTGCCCTGGCCGTACACCGTGTGCATGGCCGGGACATTGCCCCCCGGGGCACCGTAAAGGTCTTCCTGGGCCCTGTAAGCAGGGGCTGCTGCCGGGGCAGTCTCACAAGCTTCCGCTGCGGTGTACGGGGGCTCTGCCGGAACGGCTCCACAGGTTCCCGCTGCGGTGTACGGGGGCTCTGCCGGAACGGCTCCACAGGTTCCCGCTGCCTGGTATACCGCTTCCTCCTGGCCGGCATCCTGGAATCCGTCTGCTTCGTATGCCATCTCTTCCTCATCGGCGTCCTGGAATCCTGCCACCCCGTATGCGGCCTCCAGTTCCGGATGGCCGGTCCCCGGAAACGCGGACGCTGTCTGTGCGGTCTCCGGCAACGCGGTTCTTTCCTGGACTTGTGCGGTCTCCGGCTCCACGGTTCTTACCTGGACCTGTGCGGCTTCCGGCTGCACAGTCTCCGGCAGCACGGTTCTTTCCCGGACCGCTTCTGCCTGACCGGTTCCATAGACTCCGGCTGCCGGGTATGCTGCTTCCGGCTCCGGCTGCCGGATGGCCTGGGCCGGACGGGAAACCGGCGGGGCGGCGGCGGGGCGGCGGTCTTTTTCATTTCTGGAACCGCCCTGATAATCCTGCTCCACGGCCCGGAGTCTGGCTTCGTATTTGTCCCGGTTCTCTACCAGATCCATCTGGTACTGGGTCAGGGGGGAGTACTGGATCTTTAAATCCATGGCTTTGTCCACATACTTGCCCAGGCCGAACATCAGCATAATCTTGTCGCAGGCAGCCACGCACCGGGCAGAATCCCCGGCTTTGTGGTACAGCTCTGCCAGCTCATAGAGCCACTTTTCGTCCAGCTCCTCGGAGGTGTAGTTTTCCAGGGAACTGATCAGCTGGGCCAGAGGGGCCTGCTTCTGCTTCAGAATCTGGTAGCGGAGAAGCTGCTGGCGGGGATCGTCTCCGGCCAGGTCGCAGAACTCCCGGTAATAGCCTTCGGCTTCTTCTACATTTCCCTCTTTCAGGGCAAGTTCGGTCAGCTTGTAAAGCAGGCGCTTGCCAATAGGCGCCCGCTCAAATGCAAGAAGCAGGATGTCTTTGGCATCCTGGTATTCCTCATTCTTCTCATATACCTGGGCAACCATGGACAGCAGGTTGGCATTGTGGACTTTCTTCCAGTCGATGGTGTCCGCAATCTTCATGGCTGTGCCATAGTCGCCCTTATTCACAAGCTTCCGTATCTGTTCCACTTTTATGTTAAATTCGTATTTATCCATCCTTTGCGCTCCTTACGCCTTTATGTGCTCCCGGAATCCCGCCGCACGGTACAAGTCCATCAACCGGTGTGCGGTGGGCCTCCGGGCACACATAACCAGCTTAACCTATAGCTGAATTCGTCCCTCCAGTGCCCGCAGAAGGGTCACTTCATCAATATATTCCAGGTCTCCTCCCACAGGCACGCCGCTGGCGATCCGGCTGACCCGGATTCCTGTGGGCTTCACAAGCTTACTGATATACATGGCCGTGGTCTCCCCCTCCAGACTGGAGTTGGTGGCGATGATCACTTCCTTCACATCTCCCTGGAGACGCTGCATCAGCTCCTTCAGCCGGATATCTCCCGGACCGATCCCCAGCATGGGGGAAATGGCGCCGTGCAGCACGTGGTACACGCCTTCGTACTTTCCGGTCTTTTCGTAGGCTGCCAGGTCCCTGGTGTTCTCCACCACCATAATGGTCCCATGGTCCCGCCTGTCGCTGCCGCATATGGGACATAAGTCCTGATCCGTCAATGTCCAGCATTCCTTGCAGTAACGGATATTCTCCTTGGCCCCGGTAATGGCCCCGGTCAGGCCTGCCACCTGCTCTGCCGGCATATTGATAATATGAAATGCCAGCCGCTGGGCAGACTTATTCCCCACACCGGGTAATTTGGCCAACTCTTCGATTAATTTGGTAATCTGGCTGCTGTAGTAATCCATCAGAACGGGAATCCCCCGCCCAGTCCACCCAGTCCGCCCGTAAGCTTTGCCATGGCGGCGCTGGATTCCTCTTCCATTTTCCGGAGGGCTTCGTTGGTGGCGGCAACGATCAAATCCTGCAGCATCTCAATATCCTCCGGGTCCACCACTTCCTGGGACAGCTTCACGGACAGTATCTCTTTCTTACCGGAAACGGTCACGGTCACGGCGCCGCCTCCTGCGGATGCAGTGTACTCTTTCTCCTCCAGCTCTTTGCTGGTCTCTTCCATCTGGCGCTGCATTCTCTGCGCCTGCTTCATCAGATTGTTCATATTGCCCGGCATTCCGCCGGGAAAACCGCCTCGCTTGGCCATGTGATTCTTCCTCCCACTCCCTTATGATTTCTATACTTTACAGGTTTCATAACCGTTCAGAGGCTGTCTGGACGGTTAGCTTGTTTCGTCTTCCATGGTAATCTCCATATGGATTGCCTGTTTCAGTTCCTCGTCACTGACATAAACCGTATCCAGCCGCTCTCCGGTATTCTTCATGCGGACCTTGAAATACAGTTCTTTTCCGTAATGCTCTTTTACATAGTTTTCCAGCATACCGATGACCGTGGCCCGGCTTCCGATGGCATAGCTGTCCGGTCCGGCAAACACTATGGTCAGACAGCCGTCGCCGCTGGGCTCCAGCACCGTATCCCGGAAGGCCGGACGGACCGCACCGCCCAGGTCCCGGATAATCTTTCCCCAGTCCTGGCGGACCTGGTTTAAATCTTCCAGCTGGGCCCTGGGGATTGCCACCCGCTCCGGCTGGACCGGAACTGCCGGGGGCATGGGGCCGGACTGGCCTGCCGGAGATTCTCCTGGCCGGCTTCCGGGCATCTGACCGGGCCAGGTACCGGCTCCCGGGCCTGGCTGGCCTGCCGGATATGCTCCGGACGGACTTCCGGGCGCCTGGCCGGGCCAGGTACCGGCTCCTGGCTGCCCCGGCGGATATTCCCCGGCCAGACTTCCGGGCGCCTGGCCGGACCAGGTACCGGCTCCGGCTCCTCCCCAGCTTCCGGCCTGGGCCGGAATGCCTTCCTCCAGCCGCTGTTCCAGATCCTTAAGCCGTTCCAGAATGGCGTCTAAGTCCGGCTCCATCTGGGGCCGGGTCAGCTTGATCAGGGCCACTTCAATGAGAACCCGCTTCTGGGAGGCATAACGCAGCTGCCCGGACAGTTCCGAGAAGACCCGGATATACCGGGTCAGGGTCTCGCCGTCGGTCATGTCTGCTTCTTCCTTCAGAAGCTTTAAGTTCTCCCGGGACATTTCCAGCATATCCTCTGCGCCGTCGGTGGACTTAAGCACCAGAAGGTTCCGCAGATACCAGATAAAATCCGTCACAAACTGTCCCAGTTCCCGGCCCTGGACTACCAGTTCCTCCAGGCCGCGGATGCAGCGGGCCGTGTCCTTTCCCAGAACGGCCCGCAGCAGTTCACTGAATACCGCCGTGTCTACGGCCCCCAGCACATCCAGCACATTGTCATAGGTAAGCAGGGTGCCGTAGTGAAATGCCACACACTGGTCCAGCAGGCTTAAGGCATCCCGCATAGAACCGTCTGCCGCCCTGGCAATGTAGGCCAGGGCCCGGTCCTCTGCCGGAATGTCCTCTGCCTGGGTCAGCTCCTTTAAGCGGGCTGCCAGGGTGTCCAGGGAGATCCGTTTGAAATCATACCGCTGGCACCGGGACAGCACAGTCACCGGAATCTTGTGGACCTCTGTGGTGGCCAGAATAAAGATCACATAGGACGGCGGTTCCTCCAGGGTCTTCAGCAGTGCGTTAAATGCCCCTGTTGACAGCATATGAACCTCATCAATAATATAAACCCGGTATCTGCCTTCCGTAGGCGGATACTGGACCTGGTCCCGTATCTCGCGGATATTCTCCACGCCGTTGTTGGATGCGGCGTCAATCTCCACCACGTTCATGGAACCGCCCGAGGCAATGGCCCGGCATATGGCGCACTGGTTGCAGGGACTGCCGTCGACCGGAGACTCACAGTTCACGGCCCTGGCAAAGATTTTGGCGATACTGGTCTTGCCGGTTCCCCGGGTGCCGCAGAACAGATAGGCATGGCCGATCCGCTGGGCGGTGATCTGGTTTTTCAGTGTCTGCACAATGGCATCCTGGCCTTTCACGTCGGAAAATGCCGTTGGACGCCATTTGCGGTATAATGCTGTATATGACATGAAGTTCCTGCTTTCTGTGGGACACTTCGGGATTAATGCAACGATGTACTAGTATGACCCGCACGAATCCCGGTTACTCGTCTCCGAAGCTGATACCTACCATCTTGGCATGGCGGATGATCTCGCTGTCCGGGTCCACCACCTTCAGCTTGCCGGATACCTCGGCCAGTGGGGCTGCCTTGATCTCGTCATTGTCAACCACCACCATGTAGCCGTACTTTTTATCCCGGATCAGCTCGGCTGCCGCTGCGCCCAGGCGTGTGGACAGAACCCGGTCATAGGGGCAGGGCTCGCCGCCGCGCTGGGTATGGCCCGGAACAGTGACACGAACCTCCTGGCCGGTCTCCTCGGTGATCCGTGCGCCGATCTCGTAGGCCACGGAGGGATAGATTACGCCGCTTTTCTTCTTTTCTTTTAATTCCTTCTTGCTGAGGGCTGCGTCTTCCTTGGAAATGGCGCCTTCTGCCACAGCCAGAATGGAGAAGCGTTTGCCCTGGCGGTTCCGCTCCTTGAGGGCATTGACGATCACATTCATATCGTAGGGAATCTCCGGCAGAAGAATGATGTCTGCGCCGCCTGCGATTCCTGCATACAGAGTCAGCCAGCCTACTTTGTGTCCCATGACTTCCACGATGAATACGCGGCCATGGGAGGCGGCTGTGGTGTGGATGCAGTCAATGGCATCCGTGGCCACATTGATGGCGCTCTGGAAGCCGAAGGTCACATCGGTGCCGTAAAGGTCATTGTCAATGGTCTTGGGAAGGGACACAATATTCAGTCCTTCCTCCCGCAAAAGATTGGCGGTCTTCTGGCTGCCGTTGCCTCCCAGGACTACCAGACATTCCAGTTTCAGTTTCCTATAGGTGTGTTTCATGGCTTCCACTTTGTCCAGACCGTTTTCGTCCGGGACACGCATGGCCTTAAAGGGCTGTCTGGAGGTCCCCAGGATCGTACCGCCCTTTGTGAGGATCCCTGAAAAATCGGAGGATTTCAGCACGTGATAATCCGCGTACATCAGTCCTTTATAACCGTCCTCAAATCCTATGATTTCCACATCATCGTACATCTTATACAGCGACTTGGCCACGCCGCGCATGGTAGCGTTCAGTGCCTGACAGTCGCCGCCGCTGGTCAGCATTCCTACTCTCATTGAATTACACACCCTTTCCTGATTATTATGTAACATGATACAAATGGACGGCGCAAATGCTTGCGCCTTTTATCGGAATCAAAAAGCGTGATTCCGATAAGCTATATTATAATACAGGAAACTTCTATTTGTCTATTGATTTGTGGGGGAAAGTTGGCGGCCCGGGTTACTGTTCGCTGGGTACCAGTGAACAGTAACGGCCTGGGTGTTGCTGGTTCCAGTTCGCCTCCACTGTTAAAAAGATACCCTGGGTGGGCCAGCCACGTCAGGGTATCTCTCTGTCTTCTTTATGCATTTCTTTAAATCCGTGCGTCCCGCTTTGTGTACGGCTCACAAGCGTTACCCTGGCAGCCAGCTCGGTCCAGGCGCCCTTGCGGCACACAGAGGGCCTTACTTAGTGCTGCTGCATTCCTGCCCTGACACGGTTCATAAGGTTCTGTTGCGCAAGACCCAGACGTCAACGCCGCTTACCAGGGGCAGCCTCACAAGACCTTACCCGAGGCGGGACATCACCCCTGCTGGAGCGGATTGCAGGTACAGGGCACCGCTATCTCCCCGGCTGCACGGAAACTTTATGACGTATTTGGAATTGCCAGTTAAGTATACCTGAGATGGGCGGGATTGTCAAGAGGGCGGGGAAAGTTGGAGCAGGCGGGGCAACAGTTCAGATAGGTCTGCGCGTTTACCGCGCTGACCGTAAGAAAACGTAGCGG
>CAJTOV010000144.1 GCA_910577765.1 uncultured Lachnospiraceae bacterium | reverse complement strand
CCGGTCAATCCCATACCCGATTCCCCCTGTAGGCGGCATGCCGATCTCCAGGGCATTGAGGAAATCTTCGTCCGTGTGGTTTGCCTCCTCGTCCCCGGCGGCAAAGGCCTCCTCCTGGGCGGCAAAACGCGCCCTCTGGTCAATGGGGTCGTTAAGCTCCGAGTAGGCATTGCACATCTCCCGGCCATAGATGAACAGCTCGAACCGCTCCACCAACTCCGGGTTGGAAGGCTTTTTCTTGGTCAGAGGCGATATCTCAATGGGATGGTCCATAACAAAGGTAGGCTGGATCATGTGCTCCTCACAGAACTCCTCAAAGAAGAGACTGATGATATCCCCCTTCTTGTGACGCTCCTCAAACTCCACATGATGCTCCTTAGCCAGGGCTTTGGCCTCTTCATCCGACTTCACCTGGGCAAAATCCACCCCTGCATACTTCTTCACCGCGTCGATCATGGTGATCCGCTCAAAGGGCTTCTCCATATCGATCACCACGCCGTTGTAGCTGATCACCGCGCTGCCGCAGACCTTCTCTGCCAGATAGCGAAACATGCTTTCGGTCAGCTCCATCATGCCTTCATAATCCGTATAAGCCTGATAAAGCTCCATCAGGGTGAACTCCGGGTTATGGCGGGTGTCCACGCCCTCGTTGCGGAATACCCGGCCGATCTCATAGACCCGCTCCAGGCCTCCCACAATCAGCCGCTTCAGATACAGCTCCAGGGAAATCCGCAGCTTCACATCCTCATCCAGGGCATTGTAATGGGTCTCAAAGGGTCTGGCCGCCGCACCGCCTGCATTGGACACCAGCATGGGGGTCTCCACCTCCATGAATCCCCGTCCGTCCAGGAAATTGCGGATCTCTTTGATGATCTGGGACCGCTTGATGAAGGTATCCTTCACCTCCGGGTTCATGATCAGGTCCACATACCGCTGCCGGTAGCGCATATCCGTGTTGGTCAGGCCGTGATACTTCTCAGGCAGAATCTGAAGGCTCTTGGAAAGCAGCACCAGGGACTTGGTATGGATGGAAATCTCCCCCATCCTGGTGGTAAACACGATTCCCTGGATTCCTACGATATCACCGATATCCAGCTTCTTAAAGTCCTTGTAGTCTTCCTCGCCCAGGTCATCCCTGGCCACATAGCACTGGATATTTCCCTTTAAATCCTGGATGTTGCAGAACGACGCCTTTCCCATTACCCGTTTGGACATCATGCGGCCTGCGATGGACACCTCTTTGCCCTCCCACGCACTGTACTGCTCTTTCACATCCGTACTGTGGACGGTCACGTCATATTTTGTAATATGGAACGGATCGCTGCCGGCCTCCTGAAGCTCTGCCAGCTTCTCACGGCGTACTTTCAGAAGCTGGTTTAAATCCGGCTCCTGAGTCTGCTTCTTCTGATTCTGCTGATTTTCCATTATCCTGCTCCTTTGTTCTATGATACCCGCTGAATCTCCAGCACCCTATACTGGATCATGCCTGCCTGGGTCTCCACATCCACCACATCGCCCACGCATCTCCCGATCAGGGCCTGGCCTACAGGCGACTCATTGGAAATCTTGTTCTGAAGGCTGTTGGCCTCGGTGGAACCAACCAGACGAAACTCCATCTCCTCGTCAAACTCCACATCGTACACTTTAACCTTACACCCGATGTTGATCTTATCCAGATCAATCTCGTCCTCGTCGATGACCTCTGCATTCTTCAGAAGCTTCTCCAGCTCCTCGATCCGCAGCTCAATATCCCGCTGCTCATCCTTGGCTGCATCGTACTCGGCGTTCTCCGACAGATCCCCCTGCTCTCTTGCCTCTTTGATCTTCTGGGCGATCTCCCTTCTGCGGTTTACCTTCAGATCCTGAAGTTCATCCTCATACTGTTTCAGTCCTGCATAGGTTAAAATGTTCTTCTTCTCTGCCATGCTGCTTAATCCCTTCCTTTTTACACTTCTTCCCCATAAAATGCTCTGTAACGGCCAGCCGGTTGCCCATAACGCCCAATACACCAGTATGGAATTCACCATGCTGGCCATTGCCTGGGTTACTTATGTTCAACGTATTATATCCCAATCCGGCGAAGTTGTCAAGAACATAGGTTTTGGTTTTTCCCCGCCCCACATCCCGTCAGATATCCCTCCAGCATCCTTTCCAGTTCTCCCAGGCTCTCCACCCGGTTGCATTCCCGGCGCAGGGCTGCCGAGTGGGGCAGGCCTGCGGAATACCAGGCAATGTGCTTGCGCATCTCTTTCATCCCCAGGCTCTCCCCCTTAAGCTCTGTCTGGAGTCCGGCATGGCGCAGGATCATCCGGCATACGGTTTCCCGGTCCGGTTCCGGCAGCAGCTCTCCCGTCTCCAGGTAATGGACCGTCCTGGCAAACAGCCAGGGATTCCCCCTGGCCCCCCGGGCCACCATGACCCCGTCGCAGCCGGTTTCCTCAAGCATCCGCCTGGCATCCTGGGGGGTAAATACATCCCCGTTTCCTATAACCGGAATCTTCACCGCCTCCTTTACCTGGCGGATGATCTCCCAGTCGGCTTTTCCGGAATAGAACTGCTCCCGGGTCCTGCCGTGGACCGTCACCGCCGCCGCCCCGCAGCCTTCCGCGATCCGGGCGATCTCCACCGCGTTGACGCTGGAATCGTCAAAGCCCTTGCGGAACTTGACGGTCACCGGTTTGTGTACCTTCCGCACCAGGGCCGAAAGAATGGCCTCCACCAGCCGCGGATTCTTCATAAGGGCGGAGCCCTCCCCGTTGCCCACCACCTTGGGCACCGGACAGCCCATGTTGATGTCAATCAGGTCAAAATCCTCCTGAATCCGGCAGGCCATCTCACTGACAATCTCCGGGTCAGAGCCGAAAAGCTGGACCCCCACCGGCCGTTCCTCTGTACGCACCTCCAGAAGCTCCCTGGTGTTCCGGTTGTTGTAAAGGATGGCCTTGGCGCTGACCATCTCCGTATATAAAAGCCCGCACCCCTGCTCCTTGCAGAGCCTGCGGAAAGCCACATCCGTCACCCCTGCCAGAGGCGCCAGAATCACCGGATTGGCCAGCTTTACATTCCCTATTTCCAGTCCCATCCCCTCATCCTCTCCTGTGGTCTGCCGCCGGACCCGGCGGCCTCCGGAATTCCCAAATAATTCCCATACTATTCCCCGGCTTCCCTTATGGCCTTATAATACAGCTCCAGTCCCTCCAGAAGCTGCCCACGCTCCTGCCGGAACTGCTTGATCTTCAGATCCGCCCCGATCTCATCGTAGTACCCGTCATACTCTGACACCCGGTGCCGGAACTCCAGGCTCCCGTCCTCCTCAAACTCCAGGGTCAGTATCCCGCCGCACTCCTCCGTGAACCAGACACACATCACCTGCAGCTCCTTTTTCACTGCCTCCGGCAGCCGGTCAAAGACCTCATTGAGATAATACTTCTTCTCATACCCGTTTGATCCGCACAACACCATAATCCGGCTTCCCCCTGTCCTGGTGCATCGCTGCACTAATTCTCCGGTAACCAGCACCCGCTCTGCCTCCGGCAGCCGGCACCTTCTTCCCCGTTATTTCCGCAAGGCAGTACCGGTACCGCCTGCCCCGGAAAAAATCCCCGGTCTGCCGGTTCCAAAACCAGCAGACCGGGGGAACTTCCCGGAACAGCTTTTTGCAGACCGTCTTCTACCGTGACAGCATCTTGCTGATCTCAAACTGGTCCTCCGGAATATCCTTCTTCATCTGCAGTGCCTCCTGGATGTCAAAGTCCACATACTCTCCGTTCTTGTAAGCCACGATCCGGTTGCTTCTGCCCTCATAGAGAAGCTCCGCTGCCTTGGCTCCCATGATGGACGCATACACACGGTCCTTGCAGGTAGGCATACCGCCCCGCTGCATGTAGCCCAGAATGGTGGCCCGGGTCTCCACGCCGGTGGCTGCCTCAATCCGTCTGGCCATGGAGGTGGAATGTCCGATTCCCTCTGCGTTGATGATGATATTGTGCTTCTTGCCCCGTTTCCGGTTGTCAATGATCCGGTTGATCAGCTGCTGCTCGTCCCCGTCGTAACGCTCCGGAAGCAGAATATCCTCGGCCCCGTTGGCAATGCCGCACCACAGGGCAATGTATCCTGCATTGCGCCCCATGACCTCGATGATGCTGCACCGCTCATGGGAGGTAGACGTATCCCGTACCTTGTCGATGGCTTCCATGGCCGTGTTCACTGCCGTGTCAAAGCCGATGGAATAATCCGTGCAGGCGATGTCCAGGTCAATGGTCCCGGGCACACCGATGGTGTTGATCCCCAGGGCTGCCAGCTTGCCTGCTCCCCGGAAGGAGCCGTCGCCGCCGATGACCACCAGACCGTCGATGCCATGCTTCCGGCAGATCTCCGCTCCCTTCTCCTGGCCCTCCGCGGTCACGAACTCCATGCATCTGGCCGTATAAAGGATCGTTCCTCCCCTATGAATAATGTCCGACACACTCCGGGAATTCATGTCAATGATCTCTTCCTGAAGCAGTCCCGCGTAACCGCGCATGATTCCCTTGACTCCCAGACCTTTCTGGATCGCGGTGCGGACCACCGCGCGGATCGCCGCATTCATACCCGGCGCGTCCCCGCCGCTAGTCAAAACACCGATTGTCTTCACTTGCTTTGCCATCCTTGTCTCCTCCTAATTTAAGAGTACTACTCTAACCGATAATATTTTATAGCATTTTCCTTATCTTTTCAATCCCTTTTCCACGGCTTTGACATTTTTTTCACCAAGAATCCGGCAAAGCTGTTCCAGGACCGGCCCCCGGGCCGCCACCCGCCAGTTGGCGGGAAGGACCTTCCTGGCCCGCTCCTTCTCCAGATAGATGATCACCGTGTCATTGCCCTCCGCGGTCTTTAAAAGCTCCATGACCTGCTTCTGCTTTGCGTCGTAGTCAGCTTTGTCCGCAAATTTCAGCCACAGATCCCTGGGCACCTGGTCAAAGGGGGTCAGCTGCTCGCAGATCAGCTTGCCTGCCGGTTCCTCCCCCAGGGATACCCGGCCCCGGACAAAGACCTTGGCCTCTTCCACCAGCCGGTCCCGGCACAGCTCGAAATCCCTGGGAAACACCAGAACCTCCACGGACCCTACCATGTCCTCCACGGTGATAAAAGCCATCATCTTGCCGGTGCGGGTGGTCTTGATCACCTTCCCGGCAATCATGCCGCCGATGGTGACCCTGTCATTGTCCCGGACCACGGCCTCACCGCTTTCCTCGTCCACCAGGAAATCCGAAGTCTTTGCCGTAATATTGCTTTTCCAGGTCTCCAGGTATTCCTCCATGGGATGGCCGCTGACATAGACACCCAGCAGCTCCTTCTCAAAAGCCAGCAGCTCCTCTTTGGGGTATTCCGGCAGATCCGGCATGGTGATCCGGTACTGCTTCTTCTCCTCCTCCCCGGCGAAATCAAAAAGGGTCATCTGGCCCTCCAGGGCGTTCTTTTTGTCCCGGTTCTTCCTGTCCAGAATCTCCGGCGCCACCATGACCTTCTGCCTGCGGTTTCCCGGCATGGAATCCAGTGCCCCGGACTTGATGAAATTCTCCACGGTCCGGCGGTTCACCTCCTTGCTGCCCATGCGCTCCACAAAATCCTCCAGGGAGGTGTAACTCCCGTTTTCCTGCCGGTCCTTAATAATGGCGTCCACCACATTCCGCCCTACGCTCTTGATGGCGCACAGGCCGTAGCGGATGCTGTCCCCGGACACGGAGAATCCGCTGAGCCCCTCATTGATATCCGGCGGCAGAATCCGGATGCCCATCTGGCGGCAGGAGAGAATATACTCGGAAACCTTGGCATTGTTGTCAATGACCGAGGTCATCAAGGCTGCCATAAACTCCTTGGGATAGTAATGCTTTAAATAGGCGGTCTGTAAAGCCACCACCGCGTAGCAGGCCGCATGGGACTTGTTAAAGGCATACTTGGCAAAGTCGATCATCTCGTCGTAGATCTGGTTGGCCACCTTCTCCGGGATGCCGCCTGCCACACAGCCGGCGACTCCTTCCGCCGCATTGCCGTAGACGAAGTTCTGCCGTTCCTTCTCCATGACTGCCGTCTTCTTCTTGGACATGGCACGGCGTACCAGGTCGCTGCGGCCCATGGTGTATCCGGCCAGGTCCCGGACGATCTGCATCACCTGCTCCTGGTACACGATACAGCCGTAGGTGGGGCTTAAAATAGGCTCCAGCTGGGGACAGTCATAGGTGATCTGGTTCTGGTCATTCTTCCCCTTTAAATATTTGGGAATAAAGTCCATGGGACCGGGCCGGTACAGGGAAATCCCGGCGATAATGTCCTCCAGGTTCTGGGGCTTTAACTCCTTCATGAAGCTTTTCATGCCCCCGCTTTCCAGCTGGAAGATGCCGTCGCATTTGCCTGTGCCGATGGAAGCCAGAACCTCCGGGTCATTATAGTCAATGGTTCCCATGTCCAGGCGGATGCCGTGGCTTCTCTCCACCTCCTTTACCGCGTTCTGGATCACCGTCAGGGTGCGCAGTCCCAGGAAATCCATTTTCAGAAGTCCCAGTTCCTCCAGGGTGGTCATGGTAAACTGGGTGGTGATGGTACCGTCCTGGGCACGGGACAAAGGCACGAACTCGTCCATGGCCCGCTGGCCGATGACCACCCCGGCGGCGTGCATGGAGGTATGGCGGGGAAGTCCTTCCAGACGTCTGGCCATGTCGATGAGATACTTGACCTCCTCATCCTCCTGGTAGGCCTGGCGCAGATCTGCCCGGGCCTTTAAGGCCTTGTCCAGGGTCATGCCTAAATCATTGGGAATCATCTTGGCAATGGCATCGCACCGGGCATAGGGCATGTCCAGCACCCGGCCCACATCCCGGACCACACCCTTGGCTGCCAGGGTACCGAAGGTGACGATCTGGACCACCTGGTCCTTGCCGTACTTTGCCACCACATAGTCAATGACCTCCTGCCTCCGCTCGAAACAGAAGTCAATATCAATATCCGGCATGGACACCCGCTCCGGGTTTAGGAACCGCTCAAACAGCAGGCTGTAGCGGATGGGATCAATGTCCGTGATCTCCAGACAGTAAGCCACGATACTTCCTGCCGCAGACCCCCGGCCCGGCCCCACCATAATATCGTGGGACTTGGCAAAATGGATGAAATCCCACACAATCAGGAAATAATCCACATACCCCATGCTGCGGATGACTCCCAGCTCATATTCCAGCCGCTCCTTTAAGGAAGCATCCGCCTGGGGATACCGCCGCTCCATGCCTTCCTGGCACAGCCTGTTTAAATATCCCCAGGAATCATAGCCTTCCGGCACGTCAAACTTTGGCAGCTTGGTAACCCCGAACTCGATTTCCACATTGCACCGCCGGGCGATTTTGTGGGTATTTTCCAGGGCCTCCGGGGCGTAGGGGAACAGCTCTGCCATTTCCTCCCCGGACTTACAGTAATACTGGCCCCCTTCGTAGCGCATCCGGTTCTCGTCGGTGACCTTTTTCCCGGTCTGGATACACAGAAGGATATCGTGGGGCACCTGGTCCTCGGCAAAGGTGTAGTGGATATCATTGGTAGCCACCAGAGGTATCCCCATCTCCCGGCTCATGCGGATCAGCCCCTGGTTCACGGTCTTCTGGGCCCCGATCCCGTGATCCTGAAGCTCCAGGAAGAAATTCCCCGGGCCGAAGATCTCCAGGTACTTTGCCGCGGACTTTTTCGCCTCCTCATACATGCCCCGCTCCAGATACCGGGGCACCTCCCCGGCCAGGCAGGCGCTGAGGCAGATGATCCCCTCATGAAAGGTTTTCAGCACCTCATAGTCTACCCGGGGCCGGTAATAAAATCCGTCCAGAAATCCCTTTGACACGATCTTCATCAGATTCTGGTACCCCTGGTTGTTCTCCGCCAGCAGCACCAGATGGTAGTACCGGTCCTCACCGCTGACCGTCTCCCGGTCGAACCGGGACCCTGGCGCCACATACACCTCACAGCCGATGACAGGTTTCACCCCCACCTCCCTGGCTGCCCGGTAGAAATCAATCACCCCGTACATAACCCCATGGTCCGTAATGGCCATACTGTCCATGCCAAGCTCCTTAGCCCTGGCCACCAGCTCCTTGATCTTGCAGGAGCCGTCCAGCAGGCTGTATTCCGTATGGACGTGCAAATGTGTAAATGCCACTGTTTCCCCCTCCTTTCTGCAGGAATCATCAAAAGAAGCAGGCACCGCCAGGTACCTGCCCCCAATCTATCATGTCAACTCAGTCCCAATCAGCCTCTCAGATATTTCTCAATCTCTCCCATAGCCACTGACTCGTCTGCACCGTCGGCAGAAACCGTGATCGCTTCGCCGGCGCCCATGCCCAGAGTCATCATCCCCATAATGCTCTTGGCATTGACACGGGCATTCTGGGTTTCCACATAGATCATACTCTCATACTGGCTGGCAATCTGTACCAGCATAGCTACCGGCCTTGCTTCAAGACCTGATGCAAGTCCAATGGTGACTGTCTTCTTCAACATAATTATCCTCCTCATTGATGCAGACGTAGCGCTACGTCCCTGATTCCGGACTTCCGTCCCGCAGTTTCTCTGCGATATCGCCCAGTTTCCTCAGCCGGTGGTTGACACCGGATTTTCCTACTGGCGGATCAAGAGCTTCCCCGAGCTCTTTTAGCGTTGCCTCCGGTCTCTCCAGACGGAGCCCTGCGATCTCCCGCAGATTCTCCGGCAGCCCGCCAAATCCAACCTTGTCCCGAATAAATGTAATATCCTGGATCTGTTTCACCGCCGCTGACACCGTCTTGTTGATGTTGGCGGTCTCGCAGTTTACCTGACGGTTGACACTGCCGCGCATTTCCTTTACAATCCGGATATTCTCCAGCTCCATCAGTGCCAGCGGCGCCTCCATCACATTGAGGATATCCACGATCTGGCTTCCTTCCTTGATATAGACCACAAAATACTTCTTGCGCTGCACAATCCGCGCATCCAGTCCAAAGGAAAGGATCAGTTCCTTTAACTGCTCTGCCTTGGCTTCTGCCACACAGGCGATCTCAAAATGATAGAACTTCTCCGGATCACTGATGGAACCTGCCGCCAGAAATGCGCCTCTGATGAAGGCACGCCTGCAGCAGCTCTGCTGGATCACTACGTTCTGGGTCAGGGACAGATTCTCCCGGATCTCACCGCCGGCAGTCATCAGTTTGGTGGCCTTAAGGACCCGCACCGCATCCTCATGGCGGCTGACGCCTACGGCATAACTGTGGTTCTGGTGGCTTCCCATACCCTGACGTATCGAGACATCAACTCTTATATTAAATGTTTTTTTCAATAATGTAAAGTACTTTCTTGCAACTGCCACGTTTTCCGTGTGGATTTTCAGCCGGTAACGGTCCAGCTCCGAGATCTGTATCCGGCCGCAAAGGCTGATAATTGCCGCGATTTCCGCGATCTGGCAGTGCCTGGCAGCCGTCTGCTGCCGGGACAGTTCTTCTTTTACATCCGATGAAAATGACATTCCTAACGCCTCCCTGTGGGCCGGCTTATCCTAGTACTGCATTGCGGAAATAACGGTGAATAAAGTGCCAGATGTCTGCGGCATC
>CAJTOV010000143.1 GCA_910577765.1 uncultured Lachnospiraceae bacterium | reverse complement strand
CGATGCTTCTTGTCCGGTTATGCCGGACAAGAAGATGCCCCCCGTGAATAGTAACTTTATTTGTTATCCGGTACATAGACAATGACTGCATAGTCGCCCAGGGCATGGGGAACCGGGATGGAGAAGTAGATATCCCCGTCCTGCTCGTAGCTGAAGGATTCCGGGAAGGTGCCTTCAAAGGGGAAATCCGCGCCGGAGAACAGCTTTGTATAGTAATCCAGGGAATTCTCATTCTTATACTTCATCAGCTCTTCTTTCCGTTCATCGCTGGCATCCACGAAACGGCAGTCGCCGGAGAGCACATATCCGGCCATGGTATAGGGGTCTGCAAATTTCTCAAAGCCCAGGTCCTTCCCCTGGCCCACATCAATGGTATTGGTGTAGAATACGGCCGTGGGGTAGGCGGAATCCTTTCTGGCTACCTCCCCGGTGTAGGTGACGGTGATCCGGTTCCGGTCTGCGCTTAAGACCTTGCATTTAATATTGAGGCTGTCCTCAGCTTCATTGAGACCGTAGGCCTGGATGATGGAAAGGGCATTGTTCTTCATGAGGCTGTCCAGGGCAGCGGCCTTGTCCGGGTCCTCCAGATTCACCACAGACGGGTACTCAATGGACACCTTGCCGGAAGAGTAGGTGTTGAGCTTTGCAGAGACGTTCTTTACATTCTGGGAACCGGCTCCGGCGGCGGAAGATTCTGTGGAGGAAGCTTCCGTCTGGGGGGGAGCGGCCTTTGTGGTCTCCGCAGGCATGGTCTCTGCCCCGGTGGTGTGAATGCTGGAAATGTCGATCTTGTCCGGCTCCTTCTTCTTACAGCCGGTGGCCAGGCAGGCTCCCAGCAGAATGGAAAGGAGCACGAGTCCGGCACGTCTGCCGTAGTTTCTTAAATATTCCTGGTATTTCATCAAAAATCCTCCTGGTGTATTTCATGTATTTCCACTGGTTTTGGCTTTCGTGTACATTATACCAGAAATTCCAGCGTATGGGTAGAGAGAATCCTTAAAGTTCTATTAATGTAACCAGTTAAAGGTTTACAGTTCACGGGGGATCAGACCGGTTACCTGCTAACTGTCTACATCCAGCAAAAGCACGTCCCTGGGGCTGCGCAAAGTCAGTTCCCGGTATTTTCTGGGGGTAATGTTTTTGGTTTTACGGAAGCAGTCTGTGTAATAGCTCTGGTTGCAGAAACCTACGGCAGTGGCAATATCAGCCAGGCTTACATCCGGGTCCTTAAGCAGGTCAATGCTTTTGTTGACCCGCAGGTTGTTGAGATAGGAGAACATGGACTGGCCGGTGGCTTTTTTGAAAAACCGGCAGCATTCACTGCGGCTGACATGTAACTGGCCAGCAATCTCATCCAGAGTGATCTTCTGGGCATAATGGTCCTGCATGTACTGGAGGATGATTTTGAGCCGGTCATTCTCAGCTACCTCGAAAGGAGCAGTACCGCCATGGGCCTTCAAAAGATAGCAGGTAAAGTGCCAGATCTCCATAACCAGTCCATGAATATCCAGTTCCATGTAGTCCGGCTGCTCCCTGAGAAGGGTCTGAATCTTCTGGACAGCGTCCAGAATCCTCTGTTCTTCCTCCTGGCGGGAAAGGAGAAGGATCTGGGGATAGGGATGCTTAAGAACCGGGTATATGTATTTCTGGTACAGACGGCTGCGTTCATCCGGGTAGATAAAGGCAGGAGGAATATCCACACACAGATAGGAGGATGGAACCCCGGTCCTGCCCCTGGTAAAATGCACCTGCTGGGTGTTGATAAAAATTCCCTGGCCTGCCCGTACATGGTAACTGGTGCCGGACAGAAGAAAATCCACAGCCCCTTCGGTCACCAGGCAGTACTGGAAGGCCTCGTGCCAGTGCCAGTTGATGCAGTTGTAGGTATCTTCATGAAAGGTGGTGTAGAAGACGGAAATGGGCAGTCCTGGCAGCACAGGTTTGATGAGTTCCTGGTTATCTTCTGCAAACTGGATATTTTTTGCGATCATGGCGCACCTCAATATTGTGACAAAACAGGGCAATTTTTTGATATAGTATGGATTTTACCACAATATTATTAAAAAAGCGAGAGTTTCTTTCTTCAGAATCCCTGCTCCGGACAGGAGCCTTGTGAAAATAGGGATCATATCTATAGCTGCAATAGCAATATTCTGATAAAAATCGAGAAAAAACTGATATATATTTCTATTTTAAAAGAATATAATCAAAATCACAAAAAACATGACCGGCAGAACGGCAGTACAGGAGCCAGTCCGGGTGTATAGCCGGAAGGCCGTCGGGAAATGGATACAGCGAGAAAGGATGGGGGTTTATGGACAAGAGGAAGGAAACGGTTTATGGCATGGAAGTGGTGGCAGCAGACAGGGGAAAATGGCAGGATGCGGATAAAAGAAGCACCCTGCCGGAGGCCTTTGGGAAGAAAGCGGCAGAAGCCGCACGGGCATTCCACCGGCAGATTCCCGGATATCAGGTTACACCTCTGGTTGGGCTTAAAGGACTGGCAGACAGGCTGGGGGTAAAAGGAATCTATGTGAAAGATGAGTCAAAACGGTTTTCTCTCAATGCCTTTAAAGGTCTGGGAGGAAGCTATGCCATGTTTCGGATTCTATGCCAGCATCTGGGGCTGGACCCGGAGGTGACTACACTGAAGGAGCTGCTGGATGAAAGGTACCGGGAGGAGATCCACCAGGTGGTATTTGTGACTGCCACAGACGGGAACCATGGACGGGGGGTATCCTGGGCCGGTGGACTCTTTGGGTGCCAGGTCCATGTGTACATGCCTGCCGGTTCCGTAGAGGTCCGGGCAGAGGCTATCCGCAGGGTGGGACCGGCCCAGGTGACCATCACGGACAGGAATTATGATGAGACCGTGGCTTATGCCATGGAACAGAGCCAGGAACATGGCTGGTATCTGATCCAGGATACATCCTGGGACGGGTATGAGAAGATTCCTTCCTGGATTATCCAGGGATATCTGACCATGGCATCCGAGGCCCTGGAACAGATGGAAGAGGCGGGAGAGACGCCGACCCATGTATTTTTGCAGGCAGGAGTCGGAGCCATGGCCGGAGGAGTACTGGGGTATATGGTCCACTGCTTTGACCGGAGGAAGCCGGTGGTGGCAGTGGTGGAGCCTGCTGCGGCCAACTGTATCTTCCTCTCCGTACTGGAAGGAGACGGAAAGGCACATTCCGTAGAAGGGGACCCGGTGACCATTATGGCCGGATTAAACTGCGGAACCCCATGCAGGATCACCTGGCCGGTGCTGCGGGATTACGCGGAATACTTCTTGTCCTGCCCGGATTACGTGGCAGCCCACGGGATGCGGCTCTATGCCAGACCGGAAAACGGGGATGAGGCAGTGGTTTCCGGTGAGTCCGGTGCAGCTTCCATGGGAGCCCTGGCCCTGGTTCTGGAGCAGAAAGAGCTGGAGACGGTGAAGGAATCCATAGGGCTTAAGGAGGATTCGGTGATTCTGCTGATTAATACTGAGGGGGATACAGACCCGGAGGGCTACCGGAATGTGGTGGAAGAGGGATGCTTTCCAGTTCCCGGAAAGTCGCCACAAAGGTAACCGGATCACGGTGAAGAAAACATTCAAGGAGGAAAAGAACATTATGGAGAAGGAAAAGAAACCGACAACCTTTGGATTTGCGGCTTTCGTAATGATTGCCTGCTTTGCCTTTATTATGATTCCAGGCGCCCTGCTGGGTGCAAAGATTCATGTGATGTTTCTGCTGTCCTGGCTGATCGCGTTTCCGCTGTGTATGTATCTTGGGTACAGTTATAAGGAGCTCCAGTCCGGCATGATCGGGTTCATACCCAAGTGTATCGTCCCGGTGCTGCTGATCCTGACCATCGGCGCCCTGATCGGCTCCTGGTGTGCCAGCGGGACCATCGCCTACATCACCTGGCTGGGACTGCGGGTAATCAGTCCGAAGTATTTTATGGCTACGGCCTTTGTGGTGACCCTGATCTGTGCCTGCTTTACGGGAACCAGCTTCGGCACCTGCGGAACCATCGGTGTGGCCCTGATGGGGGTAGCCCTGGGCATGGGCCTGGACCCTTACTGGGCGGCAAGCCCTATTTTGTGCGCGGCTGTGGTGGGAGACGGCATGTCCCCCCTTTCCGATACACCCAACGTCATTGCGGGAGCAGCAGAGGTAGATATGTTTGAGAGTGTCAGGTTCCAGCTTCCCATGACGGTTCCGGTGGCTGTGATCAGTTTCCTGTTCTACCTGGTCATGGGAGCCACTGGCTCTGTGGAGGCGGCAGACACCTCATCCATCAGTACGCTGGTCCAGGCAATTGGAGACAGCTATCATCTGGGAATCCACTGTATCATCCCCATTATTCTGGTGTTTGGTCTGCTGGTAATGAAGTTCCCGGCTATTCCGTCCATTCTGGTAGGCAGTTTAAGTGCCCTGGTGGTGGCTTGTGTGGCCCAGGGCCAGACCTTTGGAACAGTAATCAATGCCATGTGGAGCGGGTATACCCTCCATGCAGAGAATGAGATGGTGGCCAAACTGTTCAGCCGGGGCGGTATCTCCGGTATGACCGGAACCTGCGTGCTGATCATTTTCTCTTTTGGGCTCTTTGGAATCCTCAATGAGGCCAGGATTCTGGATACCCTGGTGGAGCCCTTGTCCCGGCTGATCAAATCCCGTTTAAGCGGTGTGGTCTGTGTGATCATCCTGGGCTTTCTGGCCAATCTGTCTTCCTCCGCCAGCTTTTCGGAGGTCTTTACCGGCAATATTATGACCCCGGTGTATGACAAGGCAGGATTAAACCGGCTGGATCTGGCCCGTGCGGCCACAGTGGGATGCCTGGTATTCTCCATGTTTATTCCTTTTGTGGTGATGCCGGCCACGGTGACTGCGTCCCTGGGTGTGGACCCGGTGAAAATGATTCCGTATTACATCAGTATGCCGCTGTATCTGGTGGTGATTCTGGTGATTACAGCCTTTAATCTGGACAGGAAGCTATTGGAGAAAAAATAAAACAAAAATAAAACGGAGGGTTTCGTAATGGAAAAACTGTATGAGAAGATTGCTGCGTATATTGACGGACACCGGAAAGAGATGGTGGAAAAGCTTTGCCAGCTGGTGAACCTGGAGGGGCATTTTGAAGAAAAGGCCAACGTGGAGAATGCCAGAGACTGGCTACAGCGGGAACTGGAAGCAGAAGGGTTCACCTGCCGGGTAAGGGAAGTGGCGCCGGACCGGGCCGGAATCCTGGTCGGGGTTCTGGGAGAGGACCGGCCAGGGAAACCGGTGATCTTCTCCGGGCACATGGATACTGTTCATTACAAGGGGTCCTTTGGAGGCGACAATCCCTGCCGTGTGGAAGACGGTCTGATTTACGGCCCGGGAGTCCTGGATATGAAGGGAGGCCTGATCATTGCCCTCTATGCGGTAAAGGCACTGAATTCCATAGGCTATAATGCCCATCCTGTCAAGTTCCTGGTAGATGGAGAGGAAGAGTCAGACCATGTGGGAAATGACTGTGACCAGTACATGACCGAAGAGAGCCGGGGAGGCCTGGTGGCCTTTAACATGGAGTGCGGTGAGCTTCAGAACCGTCTGTGCACGGCCCGCAAGAGCCAGTTCACCTATTATCTGACCGTGGACGGTGTAGGCGGGCATGCGGGAAATGATTTCCTCCGGGGAAAGAATGCCATTCATGAGGCTGCTCACAAGATCCAGGAGATCATCCTGCTGACGGATCTGGACCAGGGTACCACCGTGACCACAGCAGTCATCAAAGGGGGTGGCCATACCAGCGGGATTGCGGATCACTGCGAAGTAGTATTTGATGTACGTGTCAGCAATGAGGAAGAGGCAAAGCGGGTACTGGATGCCATGCATGCCATTGCAGCAAAGACTTACATAGAGGGAACCACCACAAAGCTGGATTATTACCGGGCCAAGCTGGCACCTCTCCAGGAGACAGAGGATGTGCTCAGGTTCTTTCACCTCATCAATAAGGTGGCGGAAGAGTCCGGGTTTGAGCCCTTCGGCAAGATCCACCGGGGCGGTGCCACCGATGCAGGCAATATCAATGCAGCCGGGGTGCCGGTTGTGGATGCCTGCGGAATCCGAGGGGATTTCGCCCACAACAGGAAAGAGTATGGGGTGGTGGAATCCCTATATGACCGGGCCAAGATCTTTGCCGGTGTAGTGGCGCGGATTGAGGAACTTTAGAAATGGAGCCTGTCATGAGTTTACCGGTGAATCCGTTTTTCTGGACCCTGGCCCTGGTGCCGGTGTTGTTTCTGCTGGTGGTCATCATGAAGCTGGGATGGGGCGTGGCTAGGGCTGCCCCTGCCGGGATGGTCCTGGCCCTGGGTATTGCGGTGCTGTTCTACCGTTCCTCCCCGGCAGCACTGGTTTACGAAAGCGTCAAGGGAGTCTGGAATGCGGTGACCATTCTTCTGGTAGTTTGGCCAGCGGTGTTTTCCTATGAGCTGACTTGTGCGTCCAGAGGATTTGACGCCATACGCTGTGGAATCCAGGCTCTGACCCGCCACAAGCTGATGCAGATTCTGATCCTGGGATGGATATTTCCAAGCTTTCTCCAGGGGATCACCGGATTCGGGGTGGCAGTGGCCGTAGGGGCCCCGCTGCTTTTAAGTATCGGGGTGAAACCGCTATACAGCATTATCATCGTGCTTTTGTGCCACTCATGGGGCGGAACATTCGGGACCCTGGCCCTGGCCTGGGAGGCTCTGGTGGAACAGTCCGGCGTGACCAGCATGGAGGCTGCAAAGGCTGCATTTCTGGCCGCAGCCATGATCTGGTTTTCCAATTTTGTCGGAGTCTGCTTATCCTGCTGGTTTTATGGCAGGTGGAAGGGACTAAAGGAAATCGCCCCGGTGGTCGCGGTTCTTACGCTGATGACTGGTGGCGGGGAGCTGCTGCTGGCACCGGTTCATGCAACCATATCCAATTTTCTGCCATCTGCCGCAGCGCTTTTTGCCACCTTTCTTCTTTGCAGGATTCCCCATTACAGAAGGGCCTGGGAGCTTTCAGACAGTTCCATCATAAAGGAGCATGGGCAGCAGGATTCCAGCGGGGATGTCATGGGATTTCATGAAGCATTTCTACCGTACTATGTGCTGACCCTGGTGACGGTGGTCTGTCTGCTGGTGCCGCCGGTGAACCGCCTGTTAAGCCAGTGGAAAATCGGGTTTTCCTTTCCGGAGACAGTGACAGGATTTGGATATACAACCAGGGCGGAGGGCTGTCTGTCGCCTATGAAGCCTCTGACTTATGCTGGAACATTTCTGGCACTGTCGGCAATGGTCAGCGGCGTGTATTACCTGGGCAAAGGATATCTGGATAAAGCTGGAATCCGGGCCGCGGCGGTACGGACGGCAGAGAAATGTAAGTCCCCAACCATTGCCATTACCTGCTTTATCATCATGTCCAAATTCATGGGAAGCAGCGGACAGATACATGTACTCTCCCAGGGGATTGTGTCGGTACTGGGACATTATTATGTGATTATGGCCCCTTTTTTGGGAATCCTGGGAACCTTTATTACCAGCAGCAATATGTCAGCCAATATTCTTCTGGGAAATTTTCAAATGTCAGCAGCCACCTTCTTAGGGATATCCCCGGCAGTGACTCTGGCCTTACAGACCGCAGGCGGCGTGCTGGGCACGGCATTTTCCCCAGGTTGTGTGATCATGGGGATATCCACTACAGGGATGACCGGGGCAGAGGGAGAGATTCTGCGGCGGATTGTACCGATAGCGGCAGGCTGCGGGGCGGTATTTGGAATTACTGCGTTTTTGTTTCTGGTCTGACAGGCCAGACCGGCCTGGTATTTACCGTGCTGACAGCAGGATACCGTGACGGCTGCGAAAAAATGAAAAAGGAGATAACCATGAATGAAGAAGAAACCAGTCAAAATTGTAGAAACCGCCTTCCGTGATGCCCACCAGTCCCTGATGGCCACACGTATGAGTACGGAGCAGATGCTTCCTATTGTAGAAAAAATGGACCAGGCAGGCTACCATGCGGTGGAGTGCTGGGGCGGTGCCACCTTTGACACGGCTCTGCGGTTTCTGAAAGAGGACCCCTGGGTGCGGCTCCGGAAACTGCGGGAGGGTTTTAAACATACGAAACTGCAAATGCTTCTGCGGGGGCAGAACCTGCTGGGTTACAGCCATTATGCCGACGATGTGGTAGATTATTTCTGCCGCAGGTCCGTAGCCAACGGCATCGACAATATCCGGATCATGGACTGTCTCAATGACATTCGCAATTTAAAGACAGCCATGAAGGCCACCCAGGCAGAGGGCGGAAGGGCCATTGTGGCTCTGGTGTACACTCTGGGGGATGCCTACACCCTGGATTACTGGAAGGACGTTGCCAGACGGATTGAGGACATGGGAGCGGACGAGCTGGGCCTTAAGGACATGGCAGGGCTTCTGACCCCCTACCGGGCCGAGGAGCTGGTCCGGGCATTAAAAGAGACGGTAAACATCCCTGTGGCAGTCCACACCCACTACACGGCAGGGGTGGCGTCCATGACCTATCTAAAGGCCGTGGAGGCAGGATGTGACAGTATTGACTGTGCCATCTCCCCTCTGGCTCTGGGAACCAGCCAGCCGGCCACGGAAGTGATTGCGGAGACATTTCGGAATACCCCTTATGATCCGGGACTGGACCAGGAGCTTCTGGGGGAGATCGCGGATTATTTCGCAAGGCTTCGGGATGAGGCAATGGAAAGCGGGCTCTTAAGTCCCAGGATGCTGGGAGTCAATATCAGGACCTTACAGTACCAGGTACCTGGGGGCATGCTGTCCAATCTGGTGGTACAGCTAAAAGAGGCGGGCCAGGAGGACCGCTACCAGGAGGTACTGGAAGAGATTCCACGGGTACGAAAGGACTTTGGGGAGCCGCCTCTGGTGACCCCGTCCTCCCAGATCGTGGGCACCCAGGCTGTGCTGAATGTGATCACTGGAGAGCGCTATAGGATGACTACAAAAGAGTCCAGACGCCTGCTTCAGGGAGAGTTCGGCCAGACAGTGAAGGAGCCGGACCCAGAGGTGAAAAAGAAGATCACCGGGGATGCACCCTGCATAAAATGCCGTCCTGCGGACTTAATCCCACCCCAGCTTCCACAGTTTGAAAAGGAGTGTGCCCGGTGGAAGAAGCAGGATGAGGATGTGCTGACCTATGCCATGTTTCCGGCTGTGGCAAAGGAGTACTTTCAGTACCGGGAGGCTCAGGAGACAAGGATTGATATAGGAGTGGCGGATGTGGTGAATGGAGTGTATCCGGTGTAGATGCCGGGAAAAGATTCTGTATGCTGGATAGGAAAATCCCCGGAAACTATGTATTCACACGGTTTCCGGGGATTCTGTGCCCCTGCCAAGGATGCCGGCAGCCGGACTCGAACCGGCACGAGGTCGCCCCCGTCAGATTTTGAGTCTGATGCGTCTGCCATTCCGCCACGCCGGCTTCTTGATGCAACAAGGGTATTCTATCACAGGGACAGCGGTTTGGCAAGTGGTTTATGAGAAAAATCCCTGAACTGTTATTATTACGTTACAGTTCACGGGGCGGGGAAAACTGGACGAAAACAGACGTCAAGCTG
>CAJTOV010000142.1 GCA_910577765.1 uncultured Lachnospiraceae bacterium | reverse complement strand
TCCACATCGGGCGGACGCCCGATGCTTCTTGTCCGGCATAGCCGGACAAGAAGATACCCCCCCGTGAACAATAACGAAGAGAAACAAAAACCTTGAACCGGAAACATACAAAGGAGGCATTTACCATGAATTCATTTACCTACTACTCTCCTACAGAAATCATCTTTGGCAGGGATACCGAGCTTCAGACCGCTGCCATGGTCCGCAAGTACGGCGGCACCCGTGTCCTGGCCGTGTACGGCGGCGGCAGCGTGGTCCGCAGCGGTCTGCTGGACCGGGTCTGCGGCAGCTTAAAGGAGGCCGGGATTGCCTGCACTCCCTTTGGCGGTGCAAAAGCCAATCCCACCCTGGACCATGCCCGGGAAGGCGTGAAAGCTGCCCTGGAACAGAATGCCGACTTTATCCTGGGCATCGGAGGGGGCTCTGCCATTGACACGGCCAAGGCCATTGCCATCGGCGCAGCCAATCCGGAGGATGATCTCTGGGATTTCTGGACCCGGACAAAGACCGTGACAAAGGATCTGCCTGTAGGCGCTGTCCTGACCATCTCCGCCGCAGGAAGCGAAAGCAGCAATTCCGCCGTGCTCACCAACACGGAGACCGGAAGCAAGCGGGGGCTGGGGATTGACCAAAACCGCCCCAGATTCGCCATCATGAACCCGGAGCTTACCATGACCCTGCCGGTGTACCAGGTGGCCTGCGGTGTTACGGATATTATGATGCACACCCTGGACCGGTATTTTAATCCTCTGGACAATGAACTGACCGACGCAATTGCCGAGGCCCTGCTGCGGACTGTCATCGCCAAAGGCGCCGCGGCTGTCAAGGACCCCCACGACTATGACGCCATGAGCGAGATCATGTGGGCCGGGTCCCTTTCCCACAACGGGCTTACCGGCCTGGGCGGCAGCGGGGATTTTGCCGTGCACCAGCTTGGCCATGAGCTGTCGGCCATGTTCGATACAGCCCACGGCGCCTCCCTGGCCACGGTCTGGGAGTCCTGGGCCCAGTATGTATGGAAGCAGAAGCCTGCCCGGTTTGCCCGCTACGCAAAGAATGTCTGGGGAATCCAGGGGGAGGAGGAATCCGCACTGGCCCTGGCCGGTATCCGTGCCACCGGAGATTTCTTCCGCTCCATTGGCATGCCAACCTCCTTTGAAGAGAATCCGGATGTAGGCGTCCAGGAGGAATCCGTCTTACAGGATCTGGCCCTGCGCTGCACCTTCGGGCACACCCGGACCATCGGTACCTTCCAGGTACTGGGAGAAGAAGATATCTGCCAGATCTACCGGAACGCCAATACCCGCCAGAATGGCTAAAGCAGCCAGAATGGCATGAAAATGGGGCTGTGAAAAAGTCCGTTCTGCGTTCCCTTAGGGTCATCGCAGGAAACGGAGCCTTTTTCACAGCCCCCAATCACTATAAAGCTCCCATGCCCCGCAGCACCGGCCCCATCCGCAGGGCCATGCCGGAAGCCAGCACGCACAGCAGAAAGTCCGGGACAATGGTGGCCAGACAGCAGTTGACCAGCACCACCTTCCAGCCTACAGGCATCAGAATCACATAATTGCTGATCAGGTAGAAATACACCATACCGGACAGATAATACACTGCCAGTCCGCACACTGCCACCGTCAGCATCCCCCAAAGCTTTGCCGGACGAAACATGCTGCAGAGCCTGCCCATGCCCCAGGCTGCCAGCCAGAAGCCCAGCAGAAAACCGAAGGTGGGACGAAGCAGATAGGCCGGTCCCCCTCCTGCCGCAAATACCGGGATTCCAAGAAGCCCCACCGCCAGGTAAGTCCCCACGCTCATGGCCGCCAGCTCCGGTTCCAGCAGAAGCCCTGCCAGCAGCACAAAAAACCACTGCATCGTAATATGCATGGGAAAGGGCTGCAAAGGGATGGTTATCTTGATAAATGCCCCTGCCGCCGTCAGCGCCGCAAACAGGCCGCACAGCGCAAGACGCCTGGCCCCGCTTTTTCTGTTTCCCGTAATCGTCTGTTCCTGGATTCCCATAGGCATTCCCAACTTTCTTTCTGATATCCTGACATTCGGTTCCTGTACTCTGTCCCACCGGCCTTTCTGTCCGGCCCTCTCACTCCTTTTTTCCCTTGTATTCCACCACATCCGTCACCGTGAGAACCCCGTCCTTCACGGTAAAATGTACATCCTTTCCGGCAAAAGCCACCCCATAGCGCCGTCCCGGGTCCTCATGGTAGGACGGCCTGGGGTCCTGCTCCAGCACCTGGACCAGGGCCTTTCGCTTCTCCTGCGGAAATATCTCCAGAAGATCCCCGGGAAAGACCACATCCAGCCGGTAATCCTTCACCTTCCCGGCAAAGCCCTCCCTTGCATCGGGATGACAGTCCACATAAGGCAGATAAGGCTTGATATCATAGATGGGAGTCTGATCCCGCAGATCAATGCCGGACACATGCAGCACCATCCCCCGGTCCGTCATGGCGGTGCCCTCCAGCTTCACGCTGGACAGCCCGATGGCATTGGGCCGGAAGGGAGAACGGGTGGCAAATACCCCCATGGTGGTATTGCCTCCCAGCCTGGGAGGCTTGACCGTAGCTGCCCAGTGCTGCCGGTCCGTGCCTTCAAACTTCCACAGAAGCCACAGATAATTAAACCCCTCAATCCCCTTTAAAGCATCACTTCTGCGGTATTCCGGTTCAAAGACAATGGTTCCCCGCAGCTCCTTCACCAGACCGCTCTGTCTGGGAATTCCGAACTTTTCCGGGAAATCCGTCTCAATATGGGCGATTATTTCCATGATGCCAGTCCTATCCTTTCTCTGCCCGCCACAATCCTGGTCCGCCTGGCAGGGGCCTCTCCGGTTTACAGATTTTCCTCCAGAAATGCCACCATATCCACGGCTTTGGGCGGGCATCCCTTACAGAACTTCTCAAAGCCGCAGGTACACTGGCCCACTCCCAGCTTCCCGGTCTTGCCCTGAAAGCCCTGGCCAATGGCTATCTTCTCCTTACATTTGCGCAGCAGCCCCCGGTCATTTAACCGGTCCAGGGCATAGATCAGGGAGCCGTAGCAGGCACTGCATGCATCCGAGGCTTCGGCATATCTGGCCAGCTCCTGGACCCGCCGGGTCATACGGATCTTTCCTGTGGCATTACAGCCCTCATTCAGTTCCGTGATCTTTGCTTTGGAGGTGTCGGCACACCCTACCCCCAGCCTCTCGGCCATACGGATGTAGGCAATGTCATCTACCTGGTAGCCCATGGTCTCACACACATAGGCATCGCACAGCACCGGGTCCCGAAAACCCAGAATCCGGTTCATGGTCACCGGGTTGCCTCCTTCCTCAAAGTCCAGGTCCCCGCAGATATTGTCCACCAGAATAAAGTCATTGGGCACCACCGTGGCCAGATGGGCAATGGGCTTGTGAAGTCCCATGGTGTGGAACCGGCGCTTCTCCTGGTTGGGAATCAGGCCCTTGTTGTTCTTTAAGGCGCAGGTAACCACGGTCTGGCAGTGGCCCTTGAGCACCGGCATATTAATGAGAAAATCCAGGGACATGGGGAAATCACAGACATTGATCTGCATTCCCTTTGCATCGTAGCTGGTATAGGTATCTTTCTGGTTGTCCACCAGGGAAATCCCATACTTCTTAGCCACCTGGGGATAGCCGCAGACCCGGAAAGCCTCCCCGGTCCGGTCTCCCACCCAGGAGCCCTCGGTCACAAAGATATTCCTGAATCCATGGTCCTGCAGGTACTCAATGGTGCCCTCCACCAGCTCCATATGGGTGGTAGCCCCGCCCTCCGGGGTCCTGGCAACCACCAGGTTGGGCTTTAAGCCGATCTTTTTGTTCCGGTCCCCGATCTGGTCCGCCAGTCCGGCCCTGTCCAGAAGCTTCTTTGTCATCTCCCTGTAATTCTTCCCGTAGATCATCAGAATCTCATGTTTTTCCACTTTTTCCTCCTTACCGGTCAAATTCTCCTGACCCGGATCTGCCATGCCTGGTAATCTTCCCTGGCCGGCGGCAGGATAAACCCGCACTGCCCCAGGGCAGCCCCGGTCAGTGTCTCCCCCGGCCCAAAGCCGAAAGGCAAAGGCTGCGGCAGGTCAAGATCATCCGCCCCCACCAGCTCCATCCTGTAATCAGCCCCGGCCGCCAGTCCCGGCACCTTTAAGCATACCAGAGGCCCGTTGGCCTGGACCTGCTGGTACACAGCCGTCACCAGAGCCTCCTTGCCGGAGCCTTCCACCATGGCCCAGGCCGTGCAGCTTCCCGCTCCCGGAGCCAGCAGCCGGTAATAATCGCCCCTTTGGATCAGCTGGTACTGTTCCTTGAAGACAGCAATCTGCCTGCGTATTTCTTCCTTTTCCTTCCCGGACAGCCCGGCGATATCCAGCTCATAGCCAAAGGTCCCTGCCATGGCCACACAGCCCCTTGTGTAAAGGGAGGTAACCCGGCCGGTCTGGTGGTTGGGAACCGCCGACACATGGGCTCCGGTGGCAGAGACCGGATAGCCGAAGGAGGCCCCGTACTGGAGGGGCAGACGGCCGATGGCATCGGTGTTGTCACTGCCCCAGATCTGGGGGGTATAGTACAGCATGCCTGCATCAAAGCGGCCTCCCCCGCCGCTGCACCCCTCAAACAGCACCTGGGGAAATGCCCTGCCCAGCTCCTCCAGCACCCGGTACAGTCCCAGCACATAGCGGTGGGCAAACTCTCCCTGCCGCTCTCCTGCCAGTGCCCCGCTGAACTTGTCACATAAGCTCCGGTTCATGTCCCACTTTACATAGACCGCCTTTGACTGGGCAAGGATCCGGGTAATCTCGCGGATCAGATAGTCCTGGACATCCGTTCTTGACAGGTCCAGCACCAGCTGGTTGCGGCTCAGGCAGGGAGCCCTGCCCGGAATCTCCACTGCCCAGTCCGGGTGGGTCCGGTACAGCCTGCTGTCCTCGGAGATTCCCTCCGGTTCCAGCCAGATGCCAAACTCCAGCCCCTCCTTCCGGACCCGCTCTCCCAGCTCCGCCAGGGTGCAGCCCAGCTTCTCCTCATTGGCCTCCCAGTCTCCCAGCCCGCTGTTGTCGTCATCCCGTTTCCCGAACCAGCCGTCATCCATGACAAACAGTTCGATTCCCAGGTCCGCCGCCTCCCGGGCAATCTCCACCAGCCGGTCTGCCGTAAAGTCAAAATACGTAGCCTCCCAGTTGTTGACCAGTACCGGCCTGCGCCGGTTCTTCCACACCCCCCGGCACACGTGTTCCCGAAGAGTTCTGTGGAAGATCCTGCTGACACCTCCGGTTCCCTGGCCGCTGTAAGCCATGGCCACCTCCGGCAGCCACAAGGACTCCCCGGGCTCCAGCTTCCAGGAGAAATTATCCGGGTGAATCCCGCATACAAACCGGGTCTGGCAGAACTGGTCCTGCTCCACCTCAGCCAGGAATTCGCCGCTGTAAAGGAAGGAGAACCCGTAGCAGTCCCCGGACCCTTCCCCGCATCCCGGCTCGCAGAGCATGACAAAGGGATTGTACTGGTGGCTGCTGGCTCCCCGGACGCTTCCTATGGACTGGATTCCATGGTGCAGGCCGGTGCGCTGCATATTCTGTTCCCCGGCATGCCTTCCGTAAAAGGTGATCCACTGAAAGTCCCCATACTGCCAGTCCAGATTCAGGCTGGCCGCCTTTTCCAGGACCAGGGGCTTCTGCCCCCGGTTGGTCAGCTTCACGGCCCGGGTGATCACATCCAGCTCCTCCAGAACCCCATACACCAGCTCTGCCTCCAGGCCCGATGCCTTGTCCTCCAGCCGGACGGCCAGGGTCCTGGCTTCTGCTTCCTCCCCGTATACGGCCGGTAGGCCGGGAATCCCGTACTTTCCCGGCCGGAGTTCATATTCCCGGTACGTAAGCTGCGCGGCCCGGCTGCCGTCCCCATTGCAGACCCGCAGGGCCGTGGTCCGGTAGTCCCCGGTTCCGAAGCAGCTGTACTCCTGGGGCAGCACATCCAGGGAATACGTCCTCAGCTCTTTTCCCACCGGATGGGGATTGCCGGAGAATCCCCGGTCCACGGGATAGCAGAGATAAGACTTGTCACTGCTGTCCGTCCGGGCCCCATAATAGGTGTGCAGAAGCACCTGGTGCTCATCCGCTTTCATCTGGTAGGTGGAATTCTTGGTATTCAGGGTAAATACCCGCTGTGCTGTATCCAGTACAATTGACATGCTTTTGTCTCTCCTTATTCTGTGTTTCCTGGCCCCCGGTCCTTTCTGCTCCGGATCTTCGGATACGGAAAGGTCAAAGCAGCCCTAATTTCTCAAATTCGTAATACAGTCCGTCTTCCTCCACACTGCCGCAGACCTGGTCCGCCATGCCCTTTAACTCCTGGCAGGCATTCCCCATGGCAATGCCGGTTCCGGCACAGCGGATCATGCCGCTGTCATTCATGCTGTCACCAAAAGCCACGGTATCGGAAAGCTCCATGCCATAATAACGGCATACCAGCTCCATGGCCTTCCCCTTGTCCACACCCTTGGGAATGATTTCTCCGTTAAAGCAGCGGTTGCTGTCTCCATAAGGGTGGACCACAAAGGAAAAACGGTCCTCCAGGCAGGGCCTGGCCTGCTCCACCGCCTCTAAAGAGGTGCTGGTGAAACAGAGCTTATAGGCTCCCTCACCCGGATACTGGTCATAGGGATGGATCACGATCCCTGCCTCAATCTCCTTCTGCATCCGGATCAGCTCCGAATTGGCCGGATCTGCCTCTGCATCCCGCAGAAGGGCTTCCATCTGGTGATCCGTATAGATTCCCTTCCGGTCCTCAATCCGGCAGAATATCCCGTTGGAGTGGAAGACGTCCAGGCATTCCTGGACCGTCTCCTCCGTGAGAAGGCTGTCATACAGCACCTTCTCCCCTACCTCCACATGGGCTCCGGCACTGGAAATGATTCCGTCAAATCCGATCTGCCGGATATCTTCCCCAATGATTGGCATATTTCTTCCTGTACAAAGGAACAGTCTGTGTCCCTTTCTGCGCGCACTCTGCACCGCCTCCCGGGTCAGCCTGGAAGGCTTTGCCATGGATGCGACCAGGGTCCCGTCAATATCCAGAAATATCAGTTTTCTGTCCATGCTTCCCTCCTGGTTTTCTTTCCCGGCTATGAACCGCTGACCGTCTCTTCCGGTGTCTTATCCATAAAATTCCCCAGCACCAGGGTCATAAGGAAACCGCCTGCTATAGCAATTCCATGGGCGATCACATAGTTCACATAGCCGTTGCCGGCCGGATCTGCCAGGGCGATTCCCGGCACCACGGTGGTGCCGAAGCCCAGGGCTGCCAGATTGGTCATATAGACCGCCACACCTCCCAGGGCGCCGCCGATGCATCCGCCGATGACAGGGAAGCGGTAACGCAGATTGATACCGAACAAAGCCGGCTCCGTGATACCGAACAGCACGGACACAAAGCTGGGGATACACAGTTCCCGGATCTTTACATTCCGGTAGTGGCGTACCAGATAGCCAAGGACTGCGCCGCCCTAGGCAATGATCGCCACGGACATCAGGGGATTCAGGAAGTTTCTTCCTGTGTCTGCCAGAAGCTGTGCCTCAATGGCCCCGAAGATATGGTGAAGCCCGGTGATGACCACCAGCTGCTGAAGACCTGAGAACACTGCATAACCAAACACTCCCAGATTCCGGGTCATCCACACCAGGGCATTGGTGATTCCGGAGGAAAGTCCCCGGCCTGCGGGTCCGATCACCGTAAACAGAAGCAGCGCTCCTACCAGGGTGGTCAGCAGGGGGGAGACTAAGAGACGGATCACCTCCGGCACTTTCTTCTCAAAAAACAGATCCAGCTTTGCCGTGACAAAGCCCATGAGCAAGGCCACGATAATGCCTCCCTGGAAGCCTACAAGCTGAACCCCCAGACCCAGAATATGTAAAGTTGTGACCTCTACCGTTCCCTGGGCCGCTGCATAGGCATCTGCCAGGCTGTTGCTTAACATGATGCAGCCGATAACGATCCCCAGGATGGGACGGCCTCCAAACCGCTTACAGGCGCTGTAAGCCACTGCCAGGGGCAGGAAACCGAAGATGGCGCCGGATGATATGTTAATCAGCCGGTTGATGCCCAACAGGGTCTCGTTGTTCTTCACCAGCTCCAGGTTTCCCAAAACCCCGGAAAGACCGGTAAGAAGGGCTGCTGCCAGAATCCCCGGCATAATGTCCACGAACACATCGGACAATGCCTTGATGATTCTCTGAAGCGGGTTCATCTTCTTGTTGGCAACGGTCTTCAGATCGCTAAGGCTCATGTTTTTCATGTTATTCTGGTCTGCAAACACCTCATACACATCATTGACCAGACCGGCTCCGAAGATGACCTGCACCTGGTCTCCTGCCACAAAGACCCCCTTGACCAGATCCACGTCCTCCATGGCCTTTAAATCCGCCAGATCATTGTCCTTTAAGACGATCCTCAGACGGGTGGCACAGTGGGACACCCCCTGGATATTGTCCCTGCCTCCTACCAGCTTTGTAAGCTCTGTGGAAATCTTCTCATATCTCTGCCGCTTGTTCGCATCCATTTTATACTGCTCCTTTCCATTATGCAAGCATTTTTTTGGAACCGGCCGTTTCCTTTGCTTCTTGTAATTTTTATTATAACCGTTTATAATGGGAATTATATGGAGATATGTGACTTTACCATTTGAATTTGTGACGAACGATCCGGTACCAGGCCAGACGGCAGCAGGGATTTCACCCCTGCCCCTGCCAGACAGAACCAGGAGGATTAACCCTTGAAAGACTTTATCTTTTCCAATGATTTTTCCAGAAATATCGACGCCATGATCTACACCTGCGGCTATGAGAACTGTGCTCCCGGCCACAGCTACGGGCCGGTCCTGCGGGGCGGCTACCTGATCCACTATATCTTAAGCGGCAGCGGCATCTACAAGGCCCGGGGAAAGCTGTTCCGCCTGAAAGAAGGGGATGCATTCCTGATCTGCCCGGGAGAACTGATCTATTACGAGGCAGACCACAAGCATCCCTGGAGCTACACCTGGATCGGCATGCAGGGCATCAAGATCCGGGGATATCTGGAGCGGACCTGCCTGCCGGAGCAGATGGTGGTCCATTACGGCCAGGATGACCAGCTGCGGCTCTGCCACGAAAAAATGTTCGAGGCAGACAAGCTTCCCCGGAACCGGGACCTGATCATGAACAGCATTCTGTATGAATATCTGTTCCTGCTGGCCCGTAAATTCCCAGGGCAGCAGAATATGGACCAGGAGAAGAAGACCAGCCACGTAGAAGCTGCCCTCAACTACATTGAAACCGACTACTGCAATCCCATCACCGTCCAGGACATTGCAGACCGTCTGGGCCTTAACCGCTCCTACCTGCACCGGCTGTTTAAATCCATCACCGGCATGTCTATTCAGGATTATCTTCTGGACTACCGTATCCGCCAGGCCTGTATCCTGCTGCGGAATACGGATCTGTCCATAAGGGCCATTGCCCACTCAGTCAGTTATATTGACGCCCTGTATTTCTCCCGGCTGTTTCACCAGAAAAAGGGGATGACACCCAGCCAGTACCGGAAGGAGGCAGCAGGACGGTAAAAAATTACTGTTCACCGGGGGGGGCATCTTCTTGTCCGGCTATGCCGGACAAGAAGCATC
>CAJTOV010000141.1:2952-9674 GCA_910577765.1 uncultured Lachnospiraceae bacterium | reverse complement strand
GTCCCCGATGCTTTTCGGGGGCAAGAAGATGCCCGTCTGAACTGTTACGAATTATAGCTATGCCGCCCCGTCCAGAACCTCCAGGGCCTTCTGCACCTGGTTATCCCGGTCCAGGGGGATCTCAAAGGCCTCCAAAAGATCCTCCGGGATCTCCAGCTCCACCTCCACATCCGGCTCCAGACCTTTGGTATGCAGGTCAAAGCCGCTGGGGGTGTAGTAGTGGGAGATGGTCATCTTCACTGCGGAACCGTCGGCCAGAGGCACCAGGCTCTGGACGATCCCCTTGCCGAAGGAGGTGGTTCCTACCAGTTTGGCGCTTCCGTAATCACGGAGGGCTCCTGCCAGAACCTCAGAGGCACTTGCGGAGTTGCCGTTGATCAGAACCACAATGGGAATATCCAGCTCATGGCCGTCCGGCTTGGGATAACGTTTGTCATCTCCCTGACCGTCATTGGCCTCGTACCGGATCTTGCCTCCGGAACAGTAGTAGCGGATTCCCCGGCCCCGCTTGTCGGCGGTAGATACCAGGGTGCCGTCCATCCGGTTCTCCGGAAGTACATAGGCAGCCATCTCCACCACGGCATCCAGCACCCCGCCCGGATTGTCCCGCAGATCCAGGACCAGCCGCTTCATGCCCTGCTTTGTCAGCACATCCACGGCCTCCTTAAACTGGTCACCGGTTACCAGCTCAAACTGGGTCACCAGAATATAACCGGTCTCTTCCTCCAGCATCTGGTATTCCACGGTGGTGACCTCCACCGTATCCCGGATAATGTGGAGCTTTACCTCCTCCCCGTCCCGGATAACCGTCACATCCACCGGGGTCTTCCGGGCTCCCCGGATCTCCTGGCGCACCAGCACATCCAGTTCCATGGAGGATGCCTCCACGTCCCCTACCTTGTAGATAATATCCCCCTTCTTCATGCCTGCGGCTTCTGCCGGGGAATTCTTAAAGATCCGGATGGCTGTGATAAGCCCGGAATTGATGTTCTGGCTTACCAGGGCACCGATGCCGCAGTACACGCCTTCCGTCTCTTCGGTCAGGGCCTGGTACTCTTCCGGTGTATAATACACGGTGTAAGGGTCCATGAGACCGGCCAGCATCCCCTTATAGATGCCGGCTTCCATCTGGTCTGGGTCAATATTCTCGTCAAACAGGAAATATTCCTCCACCAGCTGTTCCAGCAGCTCCACCTTCTGGCCTACCTTCCGCATATTGATGGAATCCTGGCCCTGGGCTTCTTCCTCCCCGTCGGTCACCAGGACCTGGGCCCCGTTGTCAATCACTGCCCTGCCGATCACCTGGATTCCCATGGCAACCCCCACAACGAAAAGTCCGGCAAAGGCGGTCACCAGTGCTCCCACCAGCACACCCTTCCAGAATTTATTCTTAGTTCTCTTTTCTTCTTCCACTGCTGTCTCCTGTCTTTCCCGGCGTTCTGAAATTCCGGCGCCGTATTTTCCAGGCCGTTTTGGTGCCTGTTCCTGCTGTGGCGCAGGCAGGCCCGACGGTTGCCTGGTTTTCATATACCTATGGACTCACATACCTGGCTGGATTCACATACTGTCCATTGGCCCTGATTCCGAAATGCAGGTGGGGTCCGGTAGAATAACCGGTGGAACCCACCTTGGCAATGGTCTGACCGCTGTTTACCTGCTGCCCTTCACTGACCAGCAGTTGGGAACAGTGCATATACACGGTGTACACACCGCCGCCATGATTAAGCATCACATAATTTCCAGCCGAATAACTGTATGTAGCGATCACCACGGTCCCTGAGGCTGCTGCCACAATCCCCGTGCCTGTAGGGGCACCGATATCCATGCCCTGGTGGCTGGTGGATGCTCCGGCTGTGGGAGACTCCCGTTCACCGAAGGCGGAAGTGATCCGGGTGCTGGCCGGGCAGGGCCAGGTGAAGCGGATATCCCCCAGATTCACGGTCTGATAGGATTTTCCGGCAGCCTCCGCCGCCTTCCGGGCCTCCTCCTCCTTCCGTTTAATCTCTGCCTCCAGCTTCTTTACCATCTCTTCCTGGGCCCGGATATCCCGCTCGTACTCGCTGATCTGCCCCTGGGCCGCGTCGATCCGGCTCTCAAAGTTCTTAAGCTCCTTCTGCTTCTGGGCCAGCAGCGTCTCCACAGACTGCTGCTTTGCCTCGGTGGAAGCTTCCAGGGCCAGAAGGTCCGCATGCTCTTGTTCCAGGGTCCGTTCGTGGGCTGCCACCAGCTCCCTGGTGGCCACATATTCATCCATCTTCTGTTTATCATATTCAGAAATCTTCTGAATATACTCCACCCGGTTCATAAGCTGGGCCAGATCCCCGGACTCAAACACCAGGTCCAGAAGACTGGTATTGCCCCGTTCATACATATATTTTATCCGTAATTTCATGGATGCATACTGGTTCTGCTCGGTGTTTTTCGCTTCCGCAAGCTGCCGGCCCGCCTCTTCAATGTCCGCTTCCTTGGCGGCAATCTGCCGGGACAGCTCTTCCAGCTCCCCGTCCAGCTCCGCCACCTCCCCGTCCAGCTTCTTCACGTAGGCGGCCGCGTCGCTCTTTAAGCCCTCCAGGTCTTTCAGAACCGCTTCCACCTTCTTCTTCTCTTCCTCCAGGCTACTGGCTTTCTTTTTGGCTTTCTCCACATCCTGCTTTGTTCCGTAGGCAGGAGCCGTCATCCCCACAGCAAGCACCACCGTCAGCAGAAGCGTCCCCAGCCATGTACGTCTTCCCATCGTTCTTCCTCCTGATATGGCAGCCGTCCGGATACCTGCCGGACCGTTGCGGTTAGACCCGCAGATATTTGCGGATGGTGAAAAAGCTGCCCAGAAACCCGATTCCCACCCCAAGGGCCATAGCCACTGCCACCATCACCGGAAAGATGTCACCGATGGGAATGAACCGGAACACACCGGCCAGTATATGGAACCGCTCCATAATCACCGACACGGACCGGGTATAAAGCACATACATGGCAGCCAGGGGGATCACGGCCCCGGCCAGTCCCAGAAGAAGCCCCTCCACCAGAAACGGTGCCCGGATCATAAAATTGGTGGCGCCGATCAGGCGCATGATCTCACTTTCCCGCTTCCGGAAAGCCGCTGCCACAGAGATGGTGTTGCTGATCAGGAACATGGCCACTGCCAGCAGCACCCCGGTAATGGCCAGGGACACCATCCCCAGTATCCGGTTGAAATTGGAAAGCCCTGTGACCACGGTATTGGAATAGTTTACCTGGCGGACACCCCCGAGGCCTTCCAGCCACACAGCCAGCTCCTTCTGCCTGGAAATATCTTCCAGGTAGATCACATAGCTGGAGGAACCTGCCAGGGGGTTGTCCTGGGCAAATCCCTCTGCCAGCTCCTCATGGCCCTCAAAATAAATGCTCCGGAAAGACTCCCAGGCCTCCTCCTCCGAAATATAGACCAGCTCCCGAATCCCCCCCTGGGCCCGGATGGTCTCTCCCAGCTCCAGAATCTCCTGCTCCTCCAGATCCTCATCAAACAGCACCGTGACTCCCAGGGTGCTTTCCATGTACCGCACGGTATACTGGACATTGGTCAGAATGGAGAAGAACAGGCAGAAGAGAAAAATGCAGGCAGAGATGGTGGCAACCGATGCCAGGGAGAACCAGATATTCCGGAAGATATTCCGGATGCCCCGTCTGAGACTGTAAAAAAATGTACTAATCATCTCCCGTATCCACCCTCTGTACTGTCACTGATAATCCGGCCCTTGTCCATGATAATGATCCGCCTGCCCGTCCGCTCCGCCAGCTCCTGGCTGTGGGTCACCACTACCACGGTGGTGCCCCGGCGGTTGATCTGGTCCAGCAGCTTCATGATTCCCACGGCATTCTCATGGTCCAGATTCCCTGTAGGCTCGTCGGCCAGCAGTACATCCGGGTGGTTGATTAAAGCCCTGGCAATGGCTACCCGCTGCTGCTCCCCGCCGGAAAGCTGGTGGGGCAGGGACTTGTACTTGGCAGACAGGCCCACCATCTTAAGCATCCTGGGCACGGTCCCCCGGATGGTTCTGGCAGACACGCCAATCACCCGCTGGGCGAAGGCAACGTTCTCGAACACATTGCGGTCACCCAGCAGGCGGAAATCCTGGAACACCACCCCCAGGGTCCTTCTGTACCGGGGCACATGACGGCGGCGCATCCTCTGCAAATCCATATCATTGACAACAATCCTGCCGGAAGTAGGCTCTGCCTCCTTTAAAAGCAGCTTCAAAAGCGTCGACTTCCCGGAACCGCTGCGCCCCATGATAAATACAAATTCTCCGTCCTCAATGCGGATATTGATATCACGGAGTGCCCGGTTCCCGGTCTCGTAGGTCATATTGACACCGTTCATCTCAATCATAATTCTAGAAGTCCTGATTCTCCATATAATTCATATACTTCACCACCATCAGGGCAATCTTGAAGGTAATGGCATCCTCAAACACCCGCAGATCCAGCCCTGTGCTCTTCTGCAGCTTATCCAGACGGTACACCAGGGTATTCCGGTGGATATAAAGCTGTCTGGAGGTCTCCGACACATTGAGGCTGTTCTCAAAGAACTTATTGATGGTGGTCAGGGTCTCCTCGTCGAACTCGTCCGGGGAATGGTTCTCAAAGATCTCCTTGATGAACATCCGGCACAGGGGCAGGGGCAGCTGGTAAATGAGACGGCCGATTCCCAGATTGGAATAGGCGATCACATTCTTGCCGCTGTAGAAAATCTTGCCCACATCCAGGGCCATCTTGGCCTCCTTGTAGGAGCGTGACACTTCCTTGATATCTCCCACAATGGTGCCGAAGGACACATGGACCTTGGTCATGGCCTCTGTGTTCAGCATATCCAGGATCATGTTGGCAGTCTTCTCCAGATCCTCGTAGGTCTCATTGGGCTTGACCTCCTTCACCAGGATAATGTTCTTCTCATCCACCGCGGTGATGAAATCCTTGGTCCTGGTGGCAAACAGGCTGCGGACGGTCTCCAGTGCATTGACATCCTTCTCATGCTTGGTCTCAATGAGAAAGACCACCCGCTTGACGCTGGTCTCAATGTGGAGTTTCTTGGCCCGGTTATAGATATCCACCAGCAGCAGGTTGTCCAGCAGCAGGTTCTTGATGAAATTATCCTTGTCGAACCGTTCCTTATAGGCTACCAGAAGATTCTGGACCTGGAACGCCGCAAGCTTTCCCACCATATACACATCATCACTGCCGCCTCTGGCCAGCAGAATATACTCCAGCTGATGCTCGTCAAATACTTTGAAAAACTGGTAGCCCTGTATCACCTGGCTGTCTGCCGGTGAATCCACAAATGAAAGAATGGAGCTTTCATACTCTTCTGCATCCGGAAAGGTAGATGCAAGAACCTTTCCCTCCGTATCGCAGATACAAAGGTCAATTCTGGTAATTTCCTTCAAGCCTTCAATGGTAGACTGAAGAATCTGGTTTGAAATCATGGTCCACGCTCCTTATAAAAGATTTAACAATGCGTTCTTCAATGAATATCTCTGCCCATCCATCCTGGGAATGGCCGCCCCGGAACCTGCCGGACGGCTTCTATAATTCACAATAAAGAAACTATTTCACTCTATATCTTAATGCAATTTACAAAAAAAAGCAAGCGAGTATAGCACCCGCCTGCCAAATTTAACAAATTTTATATTTTCGTAACCACTGCCGGGGCAGGAAAGCCGCTCCCGGCCGCCCGGTCCGGCCCCCACCTTATGTCAGCGGGCCACTGCCTCCCGGGTATCCTTGTCAAAGATATGAATCCGTTCCACATCCAGGGCAAGCTTTACGGTGTCCCCGGCTCCGGCTCTGCTGTCCGGCTCCACGCAGGCAGTCCACTCGGCGTCTGCCATGGTAAATTGCAGACATGTCTTCCCGGAAATCTCATCCCGTCCCTGGATCTCCGCCTGGAACACCGGACCTTCTGCCTGCTGTCCCCTGCCGGCTTCCCGCAGATGCTCCGGGCGGATTCCCAGAACCAGGGGCCGGTCCAGATATCCCTGCTCTTCCAGCAGCCTGCCCCTGTCCTCTGGCAGGCGGATAGCCAGGGCATCCGCCCCGGCGGTGAGAATCACTGCCCCGCCGCCTTTGCGGGCCACCACGTCCACCCGGTTCATCTGGGGAGAACCCATATAACCGGCGGCAAAGACGTTGTTTGGCCGGTCATAGATCTGTTCCAGGGTATCTGCCTGCTGGATTACCCCGTCCTTCATCAGGACGATCCGGGTCCCCAGGACGCAGGCCTCTGCCTGGTCATGGGCCACATACACAATGGTCAGTCCCAGCTCCCTGTGGAGCCGGGAAAGTTCCCTCCGCATTTCCTCCTGAAGCTTCCGCTCCAGGCTGGAGAATGGCTCATCCATAAGAATCAGTCTGGGGCTGCGCACCACCACCCTGCCCAGGGCCACCCGAAGGGCCTCTCCTTTCGAAAGGGCATCCGGTGTTTTCTCCAGCAGGGCCGACAGTCCCAACTGCCCGGCCGCCTCCCGGACCCGCCGGTCAATCTCCCCTTCCGGCATGTGCTTTAATTTCAGCCCAAAGGCCAGGTTTCCGTACACAGTCATATCCGGATACAAGACCGAATTCTTAAACAGCATGGCAATCTCCCGGTCGCCGGGCTCCGCATCGTTGACCAGTCTGTCCTCCAGCCAGACTTCCCCGGAGGTCACATCTTCCAGCCCTGCAATCACCCGTAATATGGTGGATTT
>CAJTOV010000141.1:0-2942 GCA_910577765.1 uncultured Lachnospiraceae bacterium | reverse complement strand
TGCCGCACCCCTGGGGGCCCGCCAGTACAAGGAACTCCTGGTCCTGGACCTGAAGACTGAAATCTTTGACTGCCACAAATCCGTTCGGGTAGGCTTTGGTTACATGTTTCAGCGATAAACTGGACATAAAATGACTCCTCCTGTGTGCGAATCCCCATAGGGCCTGTATTCGTACCGGTGCAGACAGCCAGAGACGGCTGTCCCGCCGCTTTTGCTTTCTTTCTATTTTGCTTTACCGTCTCTTATAGCATACAATAGTTCCTTTCTTCGCGCCATGTCCCAAATACCCAAAATCATTTTCCCGAATTTGTCAAATCTGCTTCAATCGGTGTAACCGGTGCTTAAAATCACAAAAGCGGGCAATTGCCTGCCCGCTTTCCATGGTTAAATCTTATAAAGATTTCTGTTATGGAGCTTTCCTCTGCCGGCTCCAGGCGGAAATCTTGTGAATCCTGCCCAAGAAATGCCGGAATTTTCTGGAAAAATCCGTCATGCAATCTTCCTTGCAAGCACATGGACCCACTGGACATCATCCCCGCCCGGGTCCCCGGACTCCCAGATCTCCCGGATGTTCAGACGCCTGGTATCCTCCAGCATCCGCTCTATCCCCTCCGGTGTATAATCATTATAATAAAGTCCGCCCTCAAAACCTTCGAAGTCTCCCTTCCGGAAGGACAGATACAAGGTGCCGCCCTGGCACAGGGCGTCGGTAACCTTCTCCAGAATGTCCTCCATCTCCCTGGCCGGCACATGAACCAGAGCCCCGCTTCCCCAGATCCCGTCGAATACGTCCTCAAACTCCATATCCTCATAAGCGATCCGCAGTACATCCAGCCCTGTATGTATCTCCGCAAGCTTGGCCATCTCTTCCGCCGCATCCAGGGGCGTCACATCATAGCCCAGCTCATAGAATGCCGCGCTGTCCCGCCCGGAACCGCAGCCCAGGTCCAGAATGGTATCCCCTTCCTCCAGGTTAGCCAGGAATTTCTTCCGCAGCTCTCCCATGTCCTGGTCAACCGTGTCTTCGAAAATCCTCGATGCATACTTATTATAATAGTCTATCGCGTCCAAAATAATCCTCCTGGTTTCCGTTCCCCTTAAATCCGTTCAATCGTCTGGTCCGTAATCCGGACCCTGCCCTCCTTCAGAAGGCGCCCCACTGCACGTTTAAATGCATTCTTGCTCATCTGGAAATTCTTATATATCACTTCCGGGCTTGCCTTGTCCGTGAAAGGCAGTACCCCGCCGGACTGTTCCATGGCTTTGAGAATCAGCTCCGCATCGGTGTCCATCTGCATGTATGCCTTTTTCCGTGGGCTTAAATCCAGCTTGCCGTCCTCCCGTACTTTCAGAACCCTGGCCTCCACCACGTCTCCCGGACGGTAGCTGCCGTACAGCTCCTTCTTGGGAATCATCCCGTAATAGCAGTTGTCCACAGCCACAAAGGCCCCCAGGTTCTCATTGATCTCATAGATGGTTCCGGTGATCTGGTCATCCTTCTGGTAAGGGGAATCTGCCCTCATATAAGGATACACATTCATGGTGGCAGCCAGGCGCTGGCTCTTGTCAATATACAGCGCTACCAGGCACTGTTCCCCCTGGCTGACCTTGTGATTCTGCTCCTTGAAAGGGAGCAGAAGATCCTTCTCCAGTCCCATATCCAGAAACGCCCCGATCCTGGCAATCTCCTTCACCGGAAGGAGCGCCACCTGCCCCACCTGCAGCTTCGGCTCCGCCGTGGTCGCAATCAGACGGTCCTCTGAATCTTTATAGATAAACACGGTGACCGCGTCTCCGGTCCCGGTGCCCTCCGGAACCTGCTTTTTGGGGAGCAGTACCGAGTGGCTGTCATCCCCTGGTTCCCCCAGATAGACTCCAAAGTTTTTCTCCCGCTGGACTACAAGTGTCTGAATCTTTCCTAGTTCAATCATGATGTACTCTCTTCCTGGCCATGGTTCCATGGCCGATTCACACTCTTTTCAGTGGATCTGAGGCCCGGTCCCTGTACCACACACAACCGGTTGTGCTGGTAACGGTCCCCGGTCCGGTATCCACCTGCCCACGGCATCTTATCCGGCTGTCCGCATCCAGATCACGGCATAAGGACTGCCTTTCTCACTGCACAGTGCCACAGTATAACTGCCGCCGTCTGCGGTGACCCGGGGGCAGACCTTGTCCCCCAGAACTGCCGCCTTCTTATACTCGGCCCGCAGCTCCTTTACCCGGATCTCTTCCGGCAGCACCTCCCTGGCCAGTTCCACATACTGTGCATTGTTGACATGGTGGTTGGTATCAATATGATGCCGCGCCACCAGGATCGTTCCGGCAGTCTCGTAATCCTGCGGAAGTTCAATCCTTCTGGGCGCATATTCCATATCCAGTTTTTCACGGACTCCCGTCCTGTATGCCTGAATCTCGGCTTCGCCAGCCCGTACCGGCCTTCCCTGCTTCCTGTCAAAGAGAAACCAGACGGAATTGGCTTTCACCAGATAATTGCCTTCTTTGTCGCAGATTGTAAAGTTCCGGTAGCCGTACATGCCTTTGAAGGCGTAGGGCCAGGTACTAATGACAATCTCCTCCCCCAGAACAGGATACCGCCCTATCACAATCTGCCACGACGACAGCCACCAGGCCTTCCGGCTCTGGTCCAGATAGTCGATTCCCACCTGGAGATCTTCTGACTGAAAGGTGGAACAGTCCTGCAGATAATTGATGATTCCGGTCAGGGACAGCTTCCGCTCCCCATCAATCTCACTGTAACGTACCCGGCTTTCAAAGGAATACATCACCTTACCAACCTTTCAAACAAAATTAGGTATATTATATAGTATTTCGCGGCAGTTGTCCAGAGTATGGAAGAGGTTTTTTCAAGGTTTAGAAGGATTTCGGGTTACAGTTCACGGGGCGGGGAAAACTGGACGAAAACAGACGTCAAGCTGGCT
>CAJTOV010000140.1 GCA_910577765.1 uncultured Lachnospiraceae bacterium | reverse complement strand
CGATGCTTCTTGTCCGGCATAGCCGGACAAGAAGATGCCCCCCCCGTGAACAGTAACTCATGCCCGCCCATTCACGGCAAATCTCCAAGTATAAAATCCCCTGTCCCCGCCTATAATAGCAATAAAATGTAACAGTGCAGGCGGGAAGGAAATGATGACAACATGGCGCAGGCCCTGGAGGAAGGGCGGGGAAATCTATTATTTTGACTCGGCGCAGGCAGTGGACACGGCAGTCTGTGCCAGAATGCTGGGGGAGATGATCTGGCAGATCAGCCGGGAAGAGGGCAAAAGCGGGGTGCTGGTGCTGTGTATCGGCACGGACCGGTCCACCGGCGACAGCCTGGGGCCCCTGACCGGATATAAGCTGCGGGAAAGCCGGATGCAGCGGATTCAGATCATGGGCACCCTGGAACGGCCCGTGCACGCCATGAACCTGGAGCGGTCCATGGAGCTGGTGCGGCTGAAGTATCCCAACCATGTGGTAGTGGCTGTGGACGCTTCCGTGGGAAACCAGGACCACGTAGGCTGTATTACCCTGGGCCGCGGCTCCCTGCGGCCGGGGCTGGGAGTCAGCAAGGACTTGGAAGCGGTGGGAGATATTTTCATAACCGGGATTGTAGGGGGCTACAGCAGCCAGGACCCTCTGATGCTCCAGAGCGTACGGCTCTCTGTGGTGATGAAAATGGCGGATTATATCAGCAGAAGTGTGTTTCTTGTCGAACAGTTTTTGGAACATGCCGCCCTGGTTTGACAAAATCGGCGGTGCAGGTGTGTTATACTTTGCCCATTGAACCAGACAAGCCAGCCGGTAAATGCCAAAGCTGGCCCAGACAAGCCAGCCGGTAAATGCCAAAGCTGGCCCAGACAGGCCGGACGGCTAACGCCAAAGCTGGCCCAGACAAGCCGGACGGTAAATGCCATAGCTGGCTACGACAGACCAGCCGGCAGCAGACCGGACATGCCATCCGGCTGCCAGCCGCAGCCGTCTGTCCGGACAGTATGAAGTGCTGTGCATTATCAATATTTATATTTTAGAAGGATCAATGAGGTGAGTTAATGGGAGAGGTGTATAATCCCTACCCGAAGCTGCCGAAAAATATCCGGCAGATCGGAGAGCGGGACCAGATTTTAAAATTATATGTGGAGGATTACGTCAATACATACCTGAAACGTCTATATCCGGCCGGCGGACAGGATCTGCGGGTCGGTCTTTTACTGGGAGAGAGCCGGAGCCAGGAGGGGGAGACCATCCTGTTCGTGGACGGAGCCATGGAAATGGACGGCGTGCCCCAGGGGGACAAGGTGGAGTTCACGGAAAGTGCCTGGAAAAGTGCCTACCAGGCCATGGAGCGGATGTTCCCCCGCAGAAGCATTATCGGCTGGTTTTTGTGCGGCGCCCCCTCCGCCAGCCTGAGTCCCTTAAATTACTGGAAGCCCCACAGCCAGTATTTCAACGGAAAGAACCAGCTTATGTACTTAAACAGCGGGCTGGAAGGGGAGGAAGCCATCTACATGGCCTCGGAGGACGGCTTCTACAAGCTCCGGGGATACTATATCTATTATGAACGGAACCAGATGATGCAGGACTACATGGTATCCCGCAAAGACGCCCACCGGGTAGAATCCGCCACCCGGGACTCGGTGATCCAGAGCTTCCGAACCAAGATGGACGAAAACCGCACCGCTGCCAGACAGCGCCGCTCCACGGTAGGGATGCTGGGTACCGCCTGCGGCGTCCTGGCCATTCTGGTTATGGCCAGCGGCGTGGTAATGCTGAACAATTACAACAAAATGCAGGAAATGGAGTCTGTCATTGTCTCGGCCCTGCCGGAAGGTACCGGCCTGGAATGGAACAGCTATCTGACTACCGGGGAAAAGAAAAAGAACCAGAGCCCGGGCCGGGGCCGTGACAAGGACTCCGGGGAAGTGGAATACGAAGAAATCCCCGGCCAGGTCTATCCCACCCGTGCCGAAATCGTCATTGAGACCCAGGCCGGTGCAGGAAATGCCGGGAGCGGGACAAGCCTTCCCGCCGCAGCCGCCGGATCTGGCAATCCGGCAGGCACCGGAAGCCCGGGCGGGGCGGGGAATCCGGCAGGTGCCGTCAGCCCTGCCGGAGCCGGTAACCAGGCCGGAACCGGTAACCAGGCCGGAACCGGAAATGCAGCAGGAACCGGAGCCCTGCAGCCCAATATAGCCGGGGGCGAGACTATGGCCGCTGCGGGAACATTCGGAAGCAGCGGGGGAGCCGGCGGAGCTGCGGGAGCGGGGGCATCCGCCGGAGCCGGGACCGCCAGCGGAACGGTGGGAGCCGGGACATCCGCCGGAGCCGGGGCCGCCAGCGGAACGGTGGGAGCCGGGACATCCGCCGGAGCCGGGGCCACCGGCGGGGCTGCGGCAGGCGGAGCATCCGTGGGAGCGGGGGGCACAGCCGGGGCCGTGACTGCCAGTGGAGCTGCGGGAGCCGGGTCAACCGCCGGGTCTGCCGGAAGCGGAACCGGGACCGCCAGCGGGGCCGCCGGAGCCGGATCGTCCGCCGGACAGGCCGCCCAGCCGGTCCAGATTCCCTCCGACGCAGTCCGCTACGTAGTCCAGGATGGGGAGACTCTTTACGGAATCTGTATGGAACGCTACCACAACCTCCGCCGTCTGGCGGAAATCTGCCAGTGGAACCAGCTTGAAGACGAGAACCGTCTTTCCGTGGGCCAGGAACTGTATCTGCCTCCGTCGGACTAACCTATATCTGCCTCCGGCAATTACGTGCATCCTCCCAGCCGGTCAGCGTGGTGACCGGCTGGGGTGTGTACTGTAACCCGGAAGTACCTTGAAAAGCATCCCCCACCACAAAAGTCTTTGACCCGTCCCCTAAAATATTGTATACTAAAACTGCCATACAGGAATTTTACATTCCAGAGAACCGTACCACCTGGTACATGGCTGCACCAATCCCGGTACCCGGGAATCCGTGCAGCGGTGTACCGGATTTACCCGGCCCGCCAGCCCGTCTGCCGCCAGCTCCATCCGCAGCAGCCGGTCCCTGGCAGGCACGGATGCAGGAGAACATCATTCATGAGTGACAGAAGCTCCATGAGCAGGGAAAGTAAGAAGCGCCAGCTTCGGCGCGGGATGATTTCTGCCGGAGACAGCGTAAATCCTTTACGGAATCCGCAGCCCGCCTGGCCTCAGGAGGAAGAGCCCCAGACACCCAGGCGGAGCGGAAGGCTGGCCCGGAGGCGGACGATCCTTCTGGTGCTGGCCCTGGTGCTTGTGACCGGCTGCGGAACCGGGCTCTACTATTACCGCCAGAATCACCGCTTTACCAGATACGAGACTGCCTGGGAAGTGGCGCTTAACGAAGGCAGCCTGGTAGGCTACAGGAGCATGGGTACCAATGTGTTAAAATACACCCGGGACGGGGCTTCCTACGTGGACAACCGGGGACAGACCGTGTGGACGGAAAGCTATGAGATGAAATCCCCGGTGGCCGTGGTCAACGGAGACTACGCTGCCATTGGAGACCAGCAGGGCAATGTCATCCACATCTACAGCACAGAAGGCAAGCAGGGGGAGGCAAAGACCACCCTTCCCATCAGCAAGATCGCCGTGTCCGGCAACGGGGTGGTGGCAGCGGTCCTGGAGGACTCCATCTCCAGCTATACCGCATTCTTCCAGCGGGACGGAAGCCAGCTGGATATTACCATCAAAACCAACATGGGAGGCGACGGATACCCTCTGGCCCTGGCATTTTCCGCCAACGGAAAGCAGCTTATGTATTCCTATGTACAGCTGGCAGGCGGGGAACTGAAGAACTGCGTGGTCTTCTACGATTTTTCCGGCGTGGGCCAGAATGTTCCCACCCGGGTGGTGGGCCGTTTTGACAAGATGTTTGAGGGAACCATGGTACCCCAGGTAGCCTATCTGAAGGAACCCTACTCCTGTGCGTTTTCCGGCAACGGGCCGGTGTTCTTTTCCTCACGGAATCTGGCTTCCCCGGAAATGGTGGCCCAGATTCCCATTGAGGAAGAAGAGATCCAGAGCATTTTCTATTCGGATGAATATGTGGCCCTGGTGGTGCGGAATAATAGTGGAGAGAATCCCACCCGGCTGGAAGTGTACCGGGCGGACGGGACCCATGTGTTCAGCCGGGACTTTATTTTTGATTATATCCATGCGGATATTGACGGTGACCTGATAATTCTGTATAATGAAGATTCGTGCAGGATTTATAATATGGCAGGTGTAGAGAAATTATATGCCCAGTTTGATTTTCCGGTTGCAAAGATCCGCCGGGGGCGTTTTCCGGATACCCTGCTGGTTACGGGCCCCCAGTTAATGCGGGAGATCCGGCTCAGGTAGGTTACTATACAACTGATCACTCACAGGAGGGACATACGAATGAGCAACATCGACAGGTTGTCAGTGAATGCAATCCGGGTATTGTCAGCAGATGCGATTCAGAAAGCAAATTCCGGCCATCCGGGGCTTCCCCTGGGATGCGCACCCATGGCTTATGAGCTGTGGATGAACCATATGAACCACAATCCGGCAGATCCGGAATGGGCCAACCGGGACCGGTTTATCCTGTCCGGCGGCCATGGTTCCATGCTGCTTTACTCCCTGCTTCATCTGTTCGGTTACGGCGGTCTGTCAAAGGAGGACCTGATGCAGTTCCGCCAGCTGGGGGCAAAGACGCCGGGCCATCCGGAATACGGCCACACCGTGGGGGTGGAGGCTACTACCGGCCCGCTGGGAGCAGGGATGGCAATGGCAGTAGGCATGGCCATTGGGGAGACCCATATGGCTTCCGTATTCAATAAGGAAAATTACCCGGTTGTGGACCATTACACCTATGCCCTGGGAGGCGACGGCTGCATGATGGAGGGGATTTCCTCCGAGGCACTGTCCCTGGCAGGAACCCTGGGACTGGGGAAACTGATTATTCTGTATGATTCCAACCGTATTTCCATTGAGGGAAGCACGGATATGACCTTTACCGAGGATGTGCAGAAGCGGGTGGAGGCATTCGGCTTCCAGACGCTGTACGTGGAGGACGGCAATGACCTGGCAGCCATCGGAGCGGCCATTGAGGAGGCAAAGGCAGACACTTCCAGGCCTTCTTTCATTACCATCCGCACGGAGATCGGCTACGGCTGTCCCTCCAAGCAGGGCAAAGCCAGCGCCCACGGAGAGCCACTGGGTGTGGACAATGTAAGCGCCCTGCGGGAGTCCCTGGGCTGGCCGTCCACGGAGGATTTCTTTGTGCCGGAGGAGGTTTACAGCCATTTCGCCAAAGCGGCTGAGGAGAAGGCCGAGGCCGGGGCCGCATGGAGCGCCATGTTCGCGGCTTACTGTGCCGAGTACCCGGAGATGGAGGCCTTGTGGGACCAGTATCATGGAAGTAAGGACCAGGAGATCGCAGATGCCCTGCTGGCAGATGAGGAACTGTGGACCGCCAGTGGGAAAAGCGAAGCTACCAGGGCTATTTCCGGGAAGATCATCAACCGCCTTAAAGACCTGATGCCTAATCTGGTGGGTGGTTCCGCAGACCTGGGCCCCTCCAACAAGACGGAGATGAAGGGGGCCGGGGATTATTCCAGGGACAACCGGGGAGGAAGGAATTTCCATTTCGGTGTCCGGGAGATGGCCATGACCGGTATCGGCAACGGGCTTCTTCTGTACGGCGGGCTCCGGGCCTATGTGGCTACCTTCTTTGTGTTCAGTGATTATACCAAGCCCATGGCACGGCTGTCGTCCCTGATGGGTGTGCCCCTGGTGTTTGTATTTACCCATGACAGCATCGGCGTGGGAGAGGACGGACCCACCCATGAGCCGGTGGAGCAGATGGTTACCTTCCGGGCCCTGCCTAATTTCAACGTGATCCGGCCCTGCGACGGGGTGGAGACGGCGGCGGCCTGGTACAGCGCCATCACATCAAAGAAGACGCCTACGGCCCTGGTCTTAAGCCGGCAGAATCTGGAGCCGGTGGCCGGTACCAGCCGGGAGGCGTTAAAGGGCGGCTACGTGCTGGATGACTGTGAGGGCATGCCGGAGCTGATTCTCATGGCTTCCGGTTCCGAGGTGGGCCTGGCAGTGAAGGCCAAGGCAGTGCTGGCCGCGGAGGGACATAAGGTCCGGGTGGTATCCATGCCTTCCATGGAGCTGTTCGAGGCCCAGTCCCCGGAGTACCGGGAGTCGGTGCTGCCCGGGGCGGTCCGGCGGCGTGTGGCCGTGGAGGCCTTAAGCGGCCTTAGCTGGGGCAGATATGTGGGACTGGACGGCGCCATGGTGACCATGGACGGATTCGGCGCCAGCGGTCCTGCGGCTACGCTGTTCGAGCATTTCGGGTTTACCGTGGAGAATGTGGTGCGGGTGGCACGGGAGCTGCTGTAAGGGACAGCGGGAGTGTGAAGGCCCGGTGTATATGTGAATGAGGAAAGGTCCCTCTCCGGCATCCTGAAGGATGTGCGGGGAGGGACCTTTTTCAATGGGCTTGAAACTTATGAGACCAGTTTTCTGATCAGGGGAATTTTCTGCATGGGCCATGTTAATCCGTAACCGGCCACCATGACACACAGGCAGACCAGAAATGCAGAAATCATATAATTAAGATCCAGTTTATCGCGGAAAAGCTCCCATATTTTAAAGCGGGTCAGGAGCCGGAGTACCAGTACGTGCCAGAGATAAATGCCAAATGTCCCTTTTCCAACAGCAAAAACAGCTTTTTTAAACCATTGGGACAGCTTGTCTTCATACGTTACAGCCAGGTATTTGCTTGAGAGAAATATGGCGGCAGTGTTTACCATGACAAATGTATTGTGAAATGTCTGGGATACCCCTTCCGAACATTCTCCCGTCAGCTTTGCTTTCTTGTAGGTCATGATGCAGCATAGGGCAATTGTCAAAACATTAAAAACCCACATGAGTGAAATCAGTCTGCCTTTTTTCTCAATGCTGCAGACCTTATTGTGGAGAAAATATCCCATAAGCGGATACATAACGGTATTTGCCGTGAGCCATCCGGGTCTCAGGTTTCCATTGAGGGAATGCCGGTCCTGCCACAGTAAGAACTGTACGGTGGGAAGAACTGCATAAAAAAACAGTGCCACAGCAAAACCATAATAAAAATACTGATTCTCCAGATTTCTGGCGAGAGCCCGGAGAAGCGGAAGGGTAATAAGCATCTGCAAATAGGCATATAAATACCAGAAGGAAAAATTCCAGTTACTGTCATACAGCTGCGAAAAGAATTTTGAAAGATTCCATGTCTGGCGTCCCAGAAAAATTTCAGCAATATAATAGATGAGGGAGAAGGCCAGGAGGCTTCCTGCAATTCTCGCAATCCGGCGGCACCACAGGGCTTTTAAGGGTTCCTCATTTTTCGAAAGCAGAAGCGCTCCTGAGATTGCAAAAAACACCGGTACGGAAAATTTGCAGAAAATGGAAACAAACATATAGATCCAAAATTGTAGTCCTCCCCAGGGCCGCTGGGAAAACAGAAAAAAGCCGTTATTTCCGGTGTGGTTAAAGATAACGAAAAAGCACGCCAGTATGCGCATGAGCTCCAAATAGAGGTATTTTTGGTGACGATTCATAGTATAGGTTCCACCTTTCTGGTCATGGGTTATTAAATAGCGAAGGAAGAATTTCGCAGATTCTTATAATCTGCGAAAAGAATATTTGCAGATTATCCATCACAAATAATAGGAAAATCCGCTGTTTCTTCTAAATGTCTATACGATTCTATCTCATGTAACAAGAAAGTGCAACCAATTTTCATCATATTTCATCTTTTCCAGGAAAAACCATCCGAAACAGTCCCAAAAAAGAATACCAGAATGAATTTGGGGGTCAAATTCTGGGTCAAATCCCGAAAAGACCATGCATGCTGGATGCCGGGATTCCGAATACCGGACTGAGGGGTTTGGGGTCAGATTTATGGTCAGACAGACACAAAAAGCTTTTATTTGTTGGGAGTTCATGTGTTTTTCGCAGATTATAAGAATCTACGTAACACCTTGTTACCATTCCCGCATTGACAGTCGAATAATGGCTTTACACTCTTTACATATTGAATTATAATAATAGTAGTAACCCTGCGGTAATAGAGATGTGAAAGGGGTGATGGAATGCCAGGGAATGGTGAGATCATTAAGGAGGCAGTTGAACAGTTCCAAAAAGTACAGACCCATATGATGAACGCCAGAAAAGAAAACGCCACAGAGACCTATAATGGATTGAAAAAGGACTATAAGTCCTTGAAAGCAATCCTCAACTCTATGGGTGTGAATCTGACAGAAATCGACGAAATCAAAGAATAACCGGGAAAAGAGCGGGCTGTCTGCTCTTCACTGTTATTTCCGCAGCAGACGTGTATATGTGAACGAGGAAAGACCCCTCTCCGGCATCCTGGTGGATGTGCGGGGAGGGACTTGTTTTTTTGTGGAATAGTAGAGTGCAATCCAGATAACGATAGAATTTAAGATAAAATATTTAATGTTATATTGGATTTGTCTTTGGTTTATATAGGTAATATGAAGGCGGTGGTAAAATGACGATTGAAAAATTAGAAGAATTTTTGTATCAGGGTGAGGGATATACGCTGGAATATAAGGAAAGTGTAATACCTTGAGCAACAGCGTATTTGAGACGGTCAGTTCATTCTCTAATCGTTATGGTGGCTATATATTGCTTGGCGTAAAGGAAGTTAGGCGGGGCGATAAAAAGGTTGGGGAGATAATTGGCGTAAATCCGGCAAAGGTTGCTGATATGAAGCAAAATTTTATAAATCTGCTCAATAATCCGCAGAAAATGGCTCCATCTCTGTACTTAAATCTTGAGGAAATAGAGTATAAGGGGATGATTGTGCTCTGGGTATATGTTCCGGTTAGTTCCCAGATCGAAATCTGTTGTGGCAGAATATATGACCGTAACGGAGATGCAGACCAGGATGTGACGACATCTTCGGACTTAGTGGCAAAACGTAATTGACTTTATTAAGAAACATACGGATGATAAGTTTTTCCTGATCGACGGTGTCAATGTAAGCCTGAGAACTGCCATAGACAGAGAGATTGTCAGTAATCTGCTTGTGCATAGGGAATTCAAGAGTGCATTTCCGGCGAAACTGATTATTGAAAAGGATAGGATTTGGACGGAGAACTGGAGCAGGACACAGTGGAAGGGGAGAATTAGTCTTGAGAATTTCACTCCTTATCCGAAAAATCCAATAATAGCGAAATTTTTTGTAAATATAGGATATGCAGATTCACTTGGTTCTGGTGTTCGGAATTTGTATAAATACACGAAAATCTATTCCAATGCAGAACCGATTTTTGAGGAAGACGATGTTTTTAGGCTGATCGTTCCTATGCGACCGGCAGGAGCAACGCTGACAAGCAATAGAAAGAGCAAAGAGGTTACAAATGTTACAGAAAAAAGGATCATCGAATTATTAAAAGATAACTCAAGATATAAAATGGCTGAACTTGCTGAAATGCTTGATATAAGCAGAAAAACTGTATCTATTAAGCTTAAAAATTTAAAAGAAAAGGGCATTATAGAAAGAGTGGGGTCTGATAGAAAGGGATATTGGAATATTTATCTGTAACTCTTAGGGTCACGAAGAAATGGGAAGCATCATATTTTTGAAATTTGATATTCGTAAAAAATGTAAAATAGCATCGGAATATCCATTATGGTTCAGCCGGGGCATCTTCTTGTCCGGCTATGCCGGACAAGAAGCATCGGGTGTCCGCCCGATGTGGAAAACCGGACAAAAACAGTCTTACAAGCCAGCTTGACGTC
>CAJTOV010000139.1 GCA_910577765.1 uncultured Lachnospiraceae bacterium | reverse complement strand
GCGAAGCGATTCTAAATGGCCGTATGCCGTAACAGTTCAAGGGGTATCTGAACTGTTAATCTGCTCCGGGGGCCAGAAGGACTGCATCGGCGTGGCTGTCTCCTGTTGAATAGTCGATGACAATTCCTGGCTGTACATTGTAGCCGTATACATTGAAGCAGAGCCCTGCGCCTGCGTCTTCCACAGAATAAGCTTCCATCAGGACACCGGAAGCCACGAGATTCTCACCGTGAAAATAGGGAGTAACCCGGTAGAGAACGTGGTTTCCGGTGTCTTTGACGTAATCGGCGATTCTGGATTCCCAGGGAAGCATGCCTTCTACATTAAGATAGCGGGTGCAGGTGAACAGGTTCCGGTCGTTTGCATTTTCCCCGGTAAGCTGGTAGCCGATCAGGTGGCCCCGGTTGTATAAGTATCGGTCACTAATTATGTCGTATTTAACGGTATGCCAGCCGGAGGGGCGGACCGTGCCGATCTGGCCCCGGGGCTGGGTGGACATGGTCTCGGGACAGACATTGGCATAGGCCGGACCACAGCGGCCCAGGGCGTCTAAGTCGCTGTAGTGTTCGAAGGCTTCCGTGGAAAGCTCTGCTTCCGTAAAAAACGGGATTCCGCCGTTGATCTGTATCCAGGGGTCGCCGGTGTAGGGGGGAAGACTTTCATACCAGGCAGGCACCGGGCTGTTTCCCAGGGAAGTATCCGGCTGGGAGGAAGCAGATGTGCTGTCCGGGAGGGAGTCTGGCTGGGCGGGCGGTGATGTGCTGTCCGGGGCGGAGTCCGGCTGGGCGGGCGGTGATGTGCTGTCCGGGGCGGAGTCCGGCTGGGAGGAAGCAGGTGTGCTGTCCGGGAGGGAGTCTGACCAGGCGGGCAAGGATGCACTGTCCGGGAAAAGGTCTGACAGGAATATGCCGTTACTTTCCCGGATGCCGGACAGAAACGCTGTGACAGGTTCTGGCAAGGCTTCCGGGTGGGAAACATAATGAAAGGAAAGGATGGCGGCTGTACATACCAGCAGCAGAGGGAATTTTTTCTTTTTTGCCCGTTTCTTCATATAATTGTTTAAACAAATTTATCAGCATTGGAAAACGTCCACAAGGTTACCTATGTATTATAATAAGGGGTTTAAATATTTGCAAGCCGCAGTTCATAGGGGCGGAGAAAACTGGACGAAAACAGACGTCAAGCTGGCTTGTAAGACTGTTTTTGTCCAGTTTTCCACATCGGGCGGACGCCCGATGCTTCTTGTCCGGCATAGCCGGACAAGAAGATGCCCCCCCCCCGTGAATAGTAACCATTTTCCTCCCTGGCCAGCCATTAGATAAGCTAATAGCCGCAATCACCATAAAGAATTAGCCTTTCTTCCTTATTTCTGGTAGGATAAAAGCATTACAGAAACCGTTCAGACCCAATGGACACTGGTCCGTCATCCACAAAAAGGAGGAACCCCATGACTATAAAAGGCACACCCACTGTCACCCGGATGCAGGTGATTCCCGTAGCAGGCTATGACAGTATGCTGATGACTCTCAGCGGCGCCCACGCGCCCTGGTTCACCCGGAATCTGGTGATCTTAAAGGACAGCGCAGGCAACACCGGAATCGGTGAGATCCACGGAGGCGATTATACCTGCGAAGCCCTCAGAAGCTGCGTCCCCCTGGTAGTGGGACAGCCTGTGGGCAAATACCGGGCTATTCTGGACACCATCCACAAAACCAGCACCCATGTCCCGGAGGACGACGGGGAAGGCATCCAGAGCCTGGATATCAGTAAACTGAAATATGTGGTCAAAGCAGAGTGGGCCATTGAATGCGCCCTTTTGGACCTGCTGGGCCAGTATCTGGACCTGCCCATGTGTGAACTGCTGGGAGACGGAAAGCAGCGGGACCAGGTGGAGACCCTGGGTTACCTTTTCTATGTCAGCGACAAGGCAAAAGCCGGGACAGCCCTTCCCTATCTGGACGAAAGCGGCAGCAGTGATCCCTGGTTTTGCCTGCGCCGCCAGGAGATGCTGACCCCGGACCGGATCGTGGAGCAGGCCCAGACGCTCCAGGAGAAATACGGCTTTCGGAATTTCAAGCTGAAAGGCGGTGTGCTGAACGGGGCAGAAGAGATGGAGTCTGTCCGTGCCTTAAAGAAAAGGTTTCCCACCGGAAGGATCAACATTGACCCTAACGGTGCCTGGAGTCTGGCAGAAGCCATAGACATCTGCCGTCCCATGGAAGGCATTCTCACCTACATTGAGGACCCCTGCGGCCCTGAGTCCGGCTACTCCAGCCGGGAGATCATGGCAGAATTTAAAAATGCCGTCCGTCTGCCGGTAGCTACCAACATGATTGCCACAGACTGGCGCCAGTTTTACCATGCAGCCGCCCTGAAATCTGTGGATATCGTCCTGGCTGACCCGCATTTCTGGGGATTCGGCGGCAGTGTGCGGATGGCACAGATATTAAATGACTGGGGCCTGACCTGGGGCAGCCACTCCAACAACCATTTTGACATTACCCTGACGGCCTTTGCCCATGTGGCGGCAGCGGCGCCGGGAAATCCCACAGCCCTGGACACCCACTGGATCTGGCAGGACGGCCAGAATCTGTTAAAGGACACTCCGCGGATCGTGGACGGATATCTCCAGGTTCCGGAGAAGCCGGGCATGGGTGTCACCATCGACATGGAACGGGTGATGGAGGCCAATGCCCTTTACAACCGGCTGCCCTCCCACGACCGGGACGACGCGGTGGCTATGCAGTACCTGATTCCCGGCTGGAAGTTTGATTCGAAGAAGCCCGCACTGGTGCGTGGCTGAGCCGGATGCAGCCGCTTCTGCTACATCCCCCAGTACTCCCGCCCCAGCTCAATAAAATACCTGGCTGCCCTGCTTAAGTACCGGTCCTTCTTATAGCTGGCAGCCACCTGCCAGGAGGGGTGGGAAGGCAGGGCGAAGCAGGCAAGCCCCTCCGGGTCATGCTCCGCGTAGTAGGCGGGAATCAGGCTGCAGCAGATATTGGCCCGGATCATGGTGGTGATGGTGTGGTTGTTTTTGGTCTCAAAGAGGATGTTGGGCTGGAAGCCTGCCTCCCGGAAGATCCGGGTGGCCAGGGAGCGCATGGTGGACACCTTGTCCATAAGGACAAATGGCTCATACCGGAGCTGGGTCAAGTCCATGACCGCATAAGGCTCTCCGGGAGGCGCCGCACAGGCGCTTAAGGGATGGCCGCTGGGAATCACCAGCAGAATCTCCTCATCACACAGGGGAATGTACACGTCCCTGGTCCGTTCCTCCACGGTCAGTGTGAGAAATGCAATATCCAGCTGGTCCTCGGCAATCATGGTCTGAAGCTCCCGCACCCGCTTTTCCACTGGCTCCACAATAATCTCCGGAAACTTCTGGTGAAAAGCCGGGTACACTTCCCCGAACATGGTGATTCCCCGTCCCGTAGTCAGTCCGATGGACAAGGTTCCTTTCCGTGTCTCTGCAATATCCCGGATCTGGTTGTAAGTATCCTTCTTGATCCGCAGAAGCTCCTTGGCACTGCGGATATACACTTCCCCTGCCTCCGTCAGCCGCCAGTTGGTCCGGGACCGGTGAAACAGCGGCGTCCCCAGCTCCTTCTCCAGCTTCAGAAGCTGCTGGTTCAAAGCCGACTGGGTCAGAAACAGCTTCTCTGCTGCCCGGGTAATATTATTCTCTTCCGCAATCCGTATCATATATTCTACCTGCTTCAGATCCATACAGTCAACCTCCCATGGTCATACATGTACTTTCGGAATCTGACAAAGCCAGCCACAAAGGCAGGTGCGGTGAAATTCCGAGCGTACATATACATCCATCATACCGCAAAATCCTCCACAGGGCAAACGCTGTTTTGCTCTTAATCTGATTAAGAGAAATCTAAATTTAACGAACTTTACTTAATAGTCCCTATGTATTATGATAAATACATAAGAGAGAAATACAAATCTCATAAGCATTTATCACAAAACAAGGAGGAGAACGTAATGGTACCAACAATCACAAAAATGGAAGTATGGCCGGTAGCAGGCAAGGACTGCATGGAGCTGAACTTAAGCGGTGCCCATGCTCCCTACTTCACCAGGAACGTGGTAGTCCTGTATGCGGACAATGGTGAGATGGGAGTAGGCGAGGTTCCGGGCGGCAAGAAGATTACCGCAGCCCTGGAGGAATGTATCCCGATTGTGGAGGGAACCAGAATTTCCGAGTACAAAAGCACACTCCTGAAAGTGAAGAAGCACCTGGATTCCAAGGGCGAAGAGGATGTCCGGGGCAACCAGACCTTTGATCTGCGCACCGGGGTCCACGTGATCACCGCCATTGAGGCCCCCTGCCTGGACCTTCTGGGCAAGTACCTGGGGGTTCCGGTGTGCGAGCTTCTGGGAGACGGACAGCAGAGAGACAAGGTCCGTATGCTGGGCTACCTATTCTTCGTAGGAGATCCCAATAAGACCGATCTGCCCTATGACCATGAGCCGGATTCTGACTGTGAGTGGTACCGCATCCGCCATGAGGAGGCCCTGACCGCCGATAAAATCGTGGCATTTGCCAAGGCCACCCATGAGAAATACGGCTTCCAGGACTTTAAGCTGAAGGGCGGCGTGCTGGCAGGAAACGAAGAGATGGACGTGATCCGGGCACTGAAGAAAGCATTTCCCGATGCAAGAATTGACCTGGACCCCAACGGCGGATGGCTGCTGGAGGAAGCAGTGGAGTATGTGAAGGGCATGAAAGGCATCCTGACCTACTGTGAGGACCCCTGCGGCGCCGAGGGTGTGTACTCCGGACGTGAAATCATGAGCGAGTTCCGCCGCCGTACCGGATTCCCCACAGCCACCAACATGATCGCCACCGACTGGAGAGAGGTAAGCCACTCCTTGGAATCCCAGGCCGTGGACATCATTCTGGCAGACCCCCATTTCTGGACCATGAGCGGTTCCGTGCGGGTAGCCCAGATGTGCCATGACTTTGGCTATACCTGGGGCAGCCACTCCAACAACCACTTTGACATCTCCCTGGCCATGTTCACCCAGGTAGGGGCAGCGGTTCCCGGAGAGTACAATGCCCTGGATACCCACTGGATCTGGCAGGAGGGTCTGGAGCGTCTGACCAAGGAGCCCTTACAGATCGTGGACGGCTGCGTGGCAGTGCCCAAAAAGCCCGGCCTTGGCATTGACATTGACATGGACCAGGTGAAGAAAGCACACCAGGTATATCTGGACAACTGCCTGGGAGGCCGGGATGACTCTGTGGGTATGCAGTATCTGATTCCGGGCTGGAAATTCAATCCCAAGAAGCCCTGCCTGGTCAGATAGCTAGTATTTTGGCCAGGTCCAGTACATAGGAAAGCTCCGGCAGGGGATCAAAATCCAGAAGGGCCTGGGATGGTTTTGCGGAAACGGACACGGGCCGTGCCAGGAAACGCCCCCGGATGAACACATCCATGTGGCTGCCGTTTACCCCCAGGGCCACGTAGCCGGGGGTGTACTCCACCAGACCGGAAAGCTTCTCCAGAAGTGCGGGGGAGGGCTGCTGCAGGGTGTCTTTGGGGCGGTACAGCACCATACGCTTTGCCAGCTCCGGGTCTCCTAAGGAGCCGGTCTCATAGGACCATTTCTGGGCAAAGTAGTCCATGCGGATGGGGGTGGGGACCGCGGTCTCGTCGATGACCTTGTAGTGGAGGCCCGTGTCCCCGGGCAGATCCACATGAATCCAGACTCCTGCATTAAAATGCACCCGTTTTTTGCCCTTTTTTGTAAGCCGGAAGCTCTGGGGAATGGTGGCGTCGCAGAGGGTCAGGGTCATGTCCTTTTTCTGGCCGTGGATCTCCCAGCAGAGAAGGGGCTGGCTCTGGTCATCCCCGCAGGGCATCAGACCGGCGTCTTCCATCAGCTGGGCGGTAAGCAGGCGTCCCCCCGTTTCCGCAGGTTCCTTTGTGCCCAGAAAGCGGCAGACCGTCTGCCGGAGACTGGCCCTGGTGACCGAAGTGGTATACCGCTTCTGGCAGGGCCGCAGAAACAGCAGGTGGAAGGCCACCGCCAGGGCCAGCACCGGAAAGACCAGGGGCCGGTTCACAAAAGCCATGGCCAGGGCTGCCACAAGAAGCATCAGCATGGCAAAGACCAGAAGCCGGTATTTATGGTATAACTGCTGGATTTCGTTAAGGGAAGTTGTCATAAGCAATCATCCTTTCTGTATAAAAATAGGATCTGCTCCATAGAAGCAGAATTGCCAGGCAGCCGGATTTGTGCTCTTTGCCGCAGGCAGCGGGACCCTGGCATGTACCCATTTTATCACAGCTTATGGGAAAGGTGAATACCGAAATTCATGTAGAAAAAATAAATGTAAAGTTAAAATTTTTAATTTTACTTATAAAACATTAAAAGCTATAATGAAAACGATGAATTTGCATGGTGGACAGACGAAATAATTGTGCAAATTGAATCCAAAGGAAGGGAGAATGTAACATGAAAAAAACAATGAAACGGTTAGCAGCAACAGTGATAGCCGCAGCCATGGCAGTGTCCCTGGCAGGCTGCGGCGGCGGTGGAAGCCAGACAGCCGCTACCACGGCAGCAGCAGGCAATGGAGGCGGCGGCGAAGCGGCAGCCGATGCAGGCGCATCCGCAGGCGGCGGTGAAAGCAGCTTAAAGGGCCAGAATGTCCGTGTTGTCATCGGTTCCACATCCACCTCCGGCGACTCCTACATGATCGCTGACCTGGTAACCCGGTATCTCAGCAAGGAAATGGGCTTCAACGGCAAAGTAGATGCCATCGGAAATGCAGCCGCCCTGGATGAGATGCAGAATTCCAAGGGTGACGGCAAGACCGTCATGATGTTCCATGACATGACCTTCTTAAGTGTTCTGTTCGGCTCCGTGGATGAGGCTTATGCGCTGGAGAACATGACCGTAGGACCGAGAATCGGCCAGAACCCGGGCGCCTGCTTCGGTGCCGCTGCCGAGGACAACTGGAACAACTTAAGCGACGTTGTGAAATATCTTCAGGACAACCCGGATGCAACCGTATCCTGCAACATTGAGTCCGGCGCTACCTCCCATCTGGCATTTGTTGCCTGGTATCTGTATGTAAAAGAGACCTACGGTGAGGAAGTATCCGGCAGAATCAAGGCTATCGTAGGCGGAACCACGGCTGAGAAGTTACAGCGTCTGTGGGACCGGAACGCAGACATCATCTACGGCGATACTTCCGCATTTGAGCAGTACACCAAGGACGGCGTGGAAGCCCAGTTAAAGATGACCATGTTTGGTTCCTGCGGCGAGGTGGAAGGCATTGAGATTGATTCCATGGCCAAGGACGGCGTCACCTTTGAGGGCGAGCCCTTTGACTTTGCAAAGGATTTCTGCATGTACTTCCCCAAGGATATGGATGCAAACGTGCTGGCTGAGTACGAGGCTGCCATGAAGGCTGTCACCGAGAATCCCGACTTCCAGGCAGATATGGCCAAGCTGTACTACAATGCCCTGAGCGCCGACGAGGTTGGCGTAGATGCTTCCAGGGAGTTCATCTACAACAAGCGCGAGATGTGTACTTCCCTGATCAATCAGGCTCCGTCTCTGGATGAGCTGACCCAGTAATCCGGTAACTGAAAGAATGAACCTTTCCTGCCCTGCTCCCGCAACCGCCGGGATGCAGGGCATGGTTAAGCGTGCAGGGGAAAGTATGGAAGACTTTGTCACAGCAAATAGTTGCTGTCCGGCCATGGGAAAAGCAATGGCCCGGCAGTAGAAGAAAAGGGGGAAAACCAATTGATTCAGGTAGTATATTCTACGCAGCACTGGATCGTGCCGCGTATTGTCATGGCGATCATTGCGATCCTGCTGATAGCAATTGTGGTTACCGAAGGCACCGCACGGGTAAAGGCCGGCGGCTCCTTCCTCGTAAAGCCCGGGAAATTCTTTATTGACAACTGCGATCATGTAAAGCTGTGGGGAACCCTGGTGCTGTTTATCGGATATATTTTCTGTCTGGACATCATCGGCTTCACCGTCACCAGCATTGTGTTCGTGTTTCTTTTCAATGTTCTGTATGCCGGCACAGAGAAGAAATCCCTGATTCTCAGCGTGATTCTGGCAGTGGTCAGTTCCGTACTGATCTCTGTGCTGTTTGGTGTGGTGTTTAATATCACCCTGCCGGACGGATTCTGCACCATGGCATTTCCGGACTTTGGATTCACCATTTACTAGGGAAGGGGGAAGACGTAATGATAGGAATACCTCATATATTAATTGCAACCTTAGGTGTTGTGGCAGGTATCGTGTTCGGTGCGATTCCCGGCATGACCGCCACCATGGCTGTGGCAGTGTTCCTGCCCATGACTTATGCCTATGACCTGAACATGGCTCTTTACCTGCTGCTGGGTCTGTACGTAGGCGGTATTTCCGGCGGTCTGGTTCCGGCGATTCTGATCAATATTCCCGGTACCCCGTCCTCCATCACCACCACCTTTGACGGCTATCCCATGGCCAAGCGGGGCGAGGGGGAGCGGGCCCTTAAGATCGGCATCCTTTCCAGCCTTATGGGCGGACTGATCTCCCTGGTGTGTCTGTGGCTGTTTACCCCGCTTTTAAGCGCGGCGGCCTTAAAGTTCAGCGCCGTGGAAAAGTTCCTGATCATCCTCTTTGCGCTGACGGTGATCGCGGCTCTGTCCAAGGGCCAGATGCTTCGGGGAATCTTTGCCGGCTTTGTGGGCGTGCTGACCAGTCTGGCAGGCATGTTCAGCGTCAACAACTCCTACCGGATGGTGCCCAAGATGTTCAAGGCCAAGATGCAGGACGGCTTCCAGCTTCTTCCGGTTCTTATCGGCCTGTTCGCCATCGGGCAGATCTTCGAGGAAGCGGAAGAGGGCATGCGCTTTAAGATCGAGAAGGTAGACAATGAAGTAAGCCAGAAGAGCACCTTCTCCTTAAAGGATTTCAAGGGCCAGGGGGTCAATGTGGTCCGTTCCTCCCTGATCGGTACCTTCATGGGCGTGCTTCCGGGGGTAGGCGGTTCCGCCGCTTCCATTCTGGCTTATGCCCAGGCCAAGAACTTCTCCAGGCATCCGGAGCTTTTAGGCACCGGTGTGGCGGAGGGTCTGGTAGCTTCCGAGGCTTCCAACAACGGCTTAACCGGCGGTGCACTGATTCCCCTTCTGAGCCTTGGTATTCCCGGAGACTCTACCACAGCCGTGCTGATCAGTGCCTTTATGCTTCAGGGCGTCCAGGTAGGACCGCTGTTCATCACCCAGAACCCGGAGACCTGGAACACCATCCTGCTGGCACTGCTTATAAGCAACATTGCCATGTTCATCTGTATGTTTTACCCCATCAAATGGATCAGCAGGATCATCTACATACCGCGCCAGCGTATGTACCCGATCATTATCATGATCTGTATTGTGGGTGCTTATGCCACCAAGAACGGGCGTATCTTTGATGTATGGGCGCTGCTGATTTTCGGTGTGGTAGGCTATATCTTCGGCAAGATCAAGATCCCGGCCTCCTGCTACTTGATCGGCTTTATCCTGGGCAAGGATCTGGAGAACTACTTTATCCAGGCCATCTCTGCTTCCAACGGAAGCCTGTCCGTATTCTTCAAACGCCCCATCGGCCTGTTCATCTGGCTGCTGATCATCGCTTCCGTGGCTTATGCCATTTACGATGACCGGAAATCCAAGAAGGCGGCGGCATAGCCGGAAACGAAGCATCGGGCACTGGCCTGATGTGAAAACAGGTGAAAAACAGTCTTACATAACTGAAATATGTTACTATTCACGGGGGGGCATCTTCTTGTCCGGCTGTGCCGGACAAGAAGCATCGGGCGTCCGCCCGAT
>CAJTOV010000138.1 GCA_910577765.1 uncultured Lachnospiraceae bacterium | reverse complement strand
CCAGCCCGGACAGGCGGACCCGGTATTTGCCGCAGAAGGCCTCCAGGACCCGGACGCGTTCCTCCACCTCCCCGGGCTTTCCACAGACAGATACCAGGGCGCAGGTATTGTAAATCCTGGTTTCTTCCTTTTCACACTGTTCCAGAAACTCCTTCATCACTGCCTTCCGTGCCACAGGGATACTGCCGGAAAGCTCCAGGCCTTCCAGACACCGGCCCTTGTCCAGCTCCTCCGCAAATACGGCCAGGGTCAGGTGGCTGACGGCCCGCAGAAGCTCCGTGGCAAAAGCCGGGAACATATGGGAGGGGCCGCCCATGAGGACCAGGGTCCTGACCACCCTTCCGGCCATCTCCAGCTCCTTCTGCCGGACAGTTACCTGGTATGGCTGGACCAGACTGATGGCGGCAGGACTCTTTTTACCTCCCCACCCTTTCTTTTCTTCCGGCAGGCCGGGAAAGGGCTCCCTGCCCATCTGTCCCGCCATAAGTTCAAACCATTCCCGGCAGGTGAGTATGCGGTGCGGACAGGTACGTTCCAGGGTCTGGAACCGTTCTGCCGCCTCCTCCGGACTCCCGGCCTTCACACCAAAAAGTTCACAGACCCGGTCCCTGGTGGCAACCAGCTGGATTCGGAATCCGGGCTGACCCAGGACACCTTCCGGCTTCTCCGGTATATATCCTTTAAAATAATATCCGTCATTAAGAAACAGATCCAGCTCCGGAATATATCCCCCGTAGGTGACAAATCTGCTGGCAGCCCTTTTCGTCCCTGCCCTGGAAAATCTTCTCTTTTTCCCCGCCATCCTGTTCCTCCCTCACTGCCTGGTCCGGTAAGCAGATTCTCTTTTCCCGGCTTTCCGTGTCCGCAGCTTCCGTCTGGTCTGCCCTTTCCGGTCACGGGTCTGTACCAGCTCCAGAACCCGCTCATATTCATTCCTGGCAAAGAGCTTCCGCACCGGCGCGGACCGCAGGTTGTTGGCCGCCCAGATGGTCAGCCAATCCTCCAGGTTAAGCCCCATGGGCCGGACAAAGGCAAACAGCCCGAAGGGAGCTGCCGCCAGTCCCGGAACTGCCACCAGCACCGAATTCCTGACACCGGCCACCCGGAAAAGCAGCCAGAATACCAGTCCCGCCAGCAGCAGTCCGGCACCGGTAAAACACAGTTCCCGCCTGGTCATGTTAAAAATAATGGGGTCCCGGATCTTCTGGATCTCCTCCGGGATCTCCACCGCACCGTCGTAGGGCACGTTCCTGTCTTCCTCACAGTACACTGTTTTCTGTTCTCCTTTCCTGATCCGGTGCCGGATATGCGTGCATCCATAGTTCCGGGACATATCCCCCCACAGTCCGTGCACCCCACACCCGAACCGCCAGTTCCACTATCTTCTACACGGATGCCATCACCTTCTTTGCCCGGTTTGCGGAACCCACCACCAGCCCTACCTGCACCAGCCGGAACACGGCGATCTTAAGCCCCATGGCCATCAGTTCCCCGATACTGCCCATTCCCCCTGGCGCCTGCTCTGAAAAATGTTCCAGGAACACGGCCAGCACCATATCCATGGCAAGAAACACCAGGGCAATGACCACGGACTGGAAGCACAGTCCTGCGAACTCCCGGATATAGCCGAAGGCCCTGGTCTCCCGCAGGGGATGCTCCCCGTAAAGGTCCGCCATGGCCAGGGGGGCCCCGGCAGCCATGATGATGATCTGGGCAGTCCTGGAATACACCACCCACACAGATGCCAGGTCCGTGGCCAGGGACACCAGCCAGGGGACCATAAATGCCATGAAAATGGAGAAAAAGGGAAGGGTATTCCGGAATGTGTCCACAATCCCCAGGCCGCTTTTATCAGACGGCAGGGTATAGCCCACGGCATCATAGACCAGCTTTTTGTAATCCCCCACGGTTTCACCCAGTGTCTCCACCATGGGATTCGCCCTGGGTGCCTGGTTAAAACACCACTGGGAGAGATACAGGAAAAACTCCATGATCCATTCCGAGCAGGACAGAATAAACAGGCAGATGATAAATTTCGCAAAGGGCACGGCCAGCATTTCCATGGTGGGTCTGCCAAACTGCCGGGTAATGTCCCGGCTGGCAAGCCCCATGATAAAATACAGGGTCATGACCGCCAGGCCCACTGCCTTTAACAGGAAGTAAAAAGTCCCCATGTCCGTTGCCGGGTCGGTCATCTCCCGGAAGGCCGCATCCACGATACCGGCTGACTCATCCAGCATCCCGTATACCGAGAATCCGCCTTCCCGCCCGTCCTCCACAGCCCCGAACACCGAATCCAGCATGGCATCCAGAAATCCGTTTCCGGCCTTCTCCGGTTCTTCTCCATCTTCCCCGGTCTCCCCGCCTTCCCCGTCCCCGGCTGGCGGAACCGGACTGTCTTCCCTGACTTCCTGCTCCACCTGCCCGGGACTTTCCATGGCTCCATGGACCGGGACCGGTGCCTGGAATACCAGGAGTATGGAAAGTACCAGAAACGCCATGTTCATGGTCCATGCCGGACATTTCCTGGTTTCTGGAGGGGCTGAACCAGATCCTGGTATTCCTATTCTCCCCCTCTTCCCGCTTTCCATCAGGCCCCCAGCCCTACCAGGCTCTTTAAAGGGGTTTTCAGCATAAATACCAGCCCGGCCAGAAGCAGGATCATGATGCTGGTACCGATCCCGGAGCCTGCTTCCTTTCTCTGCTCCCCGTTCTGGCTGTTGCTGGCCTGGATGAAATGGATGATGGCCGGTATCAGCTGGAAGGCCCCCATCACCGCAATACCCACACTGAAAATCAGGAATACAATGTCAATGGTGCTGTTAAGCATGTCCCGGATTGCCCCGTCTGTCACCGTAAGGCCGTCTGCAAAGACTGGGAATACCATGCCCATGGATGCCGCTGCCGCCAGTGCCAGCGCCGCAGGTATGGCTGTTCCCACCGGTGCTGTCTGCAATGCTGCATGGTCCCTGTATCCCCCAGTTCTGAAATTTTCTTTTCTCATAGCTGTCTCCTTTCCTGGAATATGGTTTCTTATGGCAAGGCCAGGCGGTTTTGGGAAGTGCTTTCTGGTTCAAAGGCCGAATGCCCCGCAACCGCTGCGTTTTCCTGCGGCCAGCACGGCCTGTCTGTTACCAAAGGCTGCTGCCTGCCGGTTCACAGGAGTCCAGGTCCCCAGCCGCCAGTACCTGCCCCAGCGGCTCCGGTTCCGGTTTCACCGGCCGGGACGGCACCGGATCATACTCTGCGTCCTCTGCCATTTCCCGTATGCGCTGCTGTCTCTGCAGCTCATCGATCCTGACTGACTGCTCCAGCCCTGCCCTGTAGGAGACAGAGGTCCGCTTCCTTGCCGGATGGTCCGGGTCCATGTCATTGACCGGGTATACAAACTCCGGCCTCAGCTTCCTCCCGTGCTTTCCCGGCTCCGTATACCGGTCTGACCGGAAATTGAGACAGCTGTCCGGATTGATCTTGTAGTCCAGAAAGGGCTTCTGGCCCTTGACCATGACGATACACCGGTCCGGGGCCAGCCGGTAAAGCTCATCCGGGGTCATCAGCGGTCTCTGGGTGGCACTGTAGGAATGCTCCACAGTGGCGCCGTCCATGGCAAACATGCCACCGGCCCCGGATGTACGGACAGAGGTCTGCTCCGACTGGATGGTCTTTGTTCCCAGGGCACTGCTGACCCACCGGGTGGCTGACCGCTCCCCCTGGCCGCCGCTGCCGATAAACACGGTCTGGTGTACGTTGTCCATAATATCCGCCGCTGCCCGGTCATAGAGGGTCTCGATCTGGCTGGGGGACTGGACGATCATGCAGGTGGAAATATTCACGGAACGGAAGGTGGCGATCTTTTTGTCAAAGTCCGGGATCTTCCCCACATTTGCAAACTCATCCTGGAAAAAGGTCACATGGTGGGGCAGGCTCCCGCCAAACACGTTCTGGGCCCGGAAATAAAGGCTTTCAAAAAGCTGGGCATAAAGAAGGGTGACCAGAAAGTTGTAGGTGCTGTTGGTAGTGGGAATGATGATGTAAAATGCCGTCGGTCTGTCCCCGATGGTATCCATTTCCAGGGTATCCACATTTGTCAGCCGCTGGATCTCCCTGGAGGCAAACAGCCGTACTGCCGTCTGGGCCGTGGACAGGATGGAACTCATCTCCCGTCCGGTTGCAGACACCTTCTTTCTCCACACCACTGCCGGGTGTTCCTCCCCCATCCGGGAATTCTCCGCCAGATGCTCCAGCCATATATCATAATCTGACCGGCTGCGGTCATCCCCGTCCGGCAGGCTGCACAGGTTCAGAAGCTCCGATACCGTGGTAAAATTCTGGTCCCGGAAAGCAAACTCGTAGTAGACTGCATAACAGACAGAATTCAGCAGGGACCTGGCGCTGTTGGTCCAGTGGGGGTCCGGCGGGGCTTTCCCGCCGCTGGCATTTTCCACCACGGAATCCACCATGACAAGCAGGGAATCCGCGCTGCGGATGTAGCGGAACGGGTTATAACAGTCCGAGAACCGCTGCTCGTTGATATTGAGCACCCGCACCTGGTAGCCGCTGGCCTCCAGAAATCCTGCCGTGTCCCGGCACAGCTCCCCTTTTGGATCTGTAAAAACAAAGCTCACCGGCCTCCCGTCCCTGGGATCTGTGGGCAGTGCATAGACATTGGGCTTCACAAATCCCCTGGACTTTCCCTCCCCGGTGCCGCCGATCACCAGGCAGTTTAGAGACCCCAGCCCGGACAGCCAGGTGTTATAGCTGACCTTGATATTCCGGCTGAGAAGCAGGTTGCTCTCCCTGCCGGTCTGCCCCTTTCCCTCTACCGGGGAGGTACTGCCTGCCAGGAACTGAATCCGCTCCTTCTCCGTCTGGAAATCGCTGGAGCCGTGTTCCATGCCCTTCATCTCAGCCCTGGGCAGTTCCCGCCTGGTACCTGTAGCAAAAAAGACAAGGGCATACAGGCAGACAGCAAAGTAAACCACGTAGTAATTCATGTGGAACAGATCCAGGGGAGCGGCCCGGATATGCGCCCACACCATGGGAGCCCAGGTATCCGGCCCCGCACCTGCCTCCAGGACCGCTGCCAGATGGCCGCAGAAGAAGGATGTCAGGACAGCTGCTGCCAGAAAGGCTACGGTTTTATAAGGCAGTGCAGCTGCTGATGGCTTTTTCCGCAGTCGCCCAGACTGGCCAGGTTCCCGCCCCCGGTACTTTCCGCCACCAGAAAAGTGTCCTGTCTGAACAGCTGCCTCTTCTTCATTTCCAGACACATGGAAAAGCTTCCCTGGCGCTTTTTCTCCATGGGGATTCATTCCAGTGCCGGAACCTGGCCGTCCCGCTCCGTTTCTCCGGAATATGTTTCTCCGGAATACGCCTCCCCGCTTTCCAGTTCCGGCTCCCGGACTGCCTCCCTGGCAGACCGCCGCTCCAGAACCGCCCGCTCCTTTTCTTCCAGACGGATGGAATGTTTCCTGGCCAGCAGTGCGGTCTCTGCTGCCAGCTTTCTGCGGACATCCTCCAGAATGCTGGTCCCCATGGCCTTACCGGCCACCATGATCACTTTCTTTTTCCCGGCCAGGAATGTGAACCCGTATTTGTCCTCACCGGAATCCAGCAGCAGATTCACCCCTGCAAGGGCCCGGAGATTGCCCTGGACCGCCTTCAGGGCTGTCTCCTGGATATCCGTTCTCACTATTTTTGCCATACAGCTTCCTCCTGTTTCATCCCGGAGCTGTCATGCTCCCTCTGCCTTTCCAGCTCCATTCTCTTCCTTTCCTTACGGACCGTTTCTCTCACCTCCCTGATACCGGTCACGGAAAAAAGCTTCTCCGGTTCCCTGGTGCTGTCCACAAGCCCCATCTGTGCCAGAACTTCCCGGTCCTTCCTGCGGGAGATCACAATATAACTGCCACCCGGCTGTCTGCCCACAGCAAACGTGATTCCCTTTCCCACTGCCCTGGACCTGGCTTCCTCCACCTGCTCCAGGGATTCCACCCGGTCAAATACCAGATCCTCCCCGTTATGGCTGGCCAGAAACCCGGCCACCGGAACCTGCGGGTCCGGGTACAGGGGCTTCCCCTGGCTGGCCAGATCTGCTGCCACTTTCTCCAGAAGCGCTGTATCACAGTCCCTGGTGATCACCATGACCTGGCTGGTACGTGTATCCTTCACTCCATAGAAAGCCAGTCCTGCCTCCCCGGCTGCCCTGCCAAAGTCTTCCAGACAGTCTGCACCCAGCCGGACAGCCGACAGTCCGCCGCCTCTCCCTTCATACTCTGCAAACTGCTCCAGGACACACTTCTGCTCCGGTGTGGATTTCCGTGCCAGAGCTGCCAGTAATGCCTGGACCAGATCCTCTGCCGCCTCCATGGTCTTTTCCGAATAAGCCATTCCCGTGTCCACCAGTGTCCGGTCATCCAATTCCCACCACCCCATCTCCCTTCCTGCTCTGAAAGCATGTGGACACAGTTTCCGCTTTTGGGAAGATGCCCCGTTTGAACCGGTACAAATTTTTCTCTGCTGCCTCTGTCCCATTCTGCGTAACAGTTCAGATACCCCTATTACAGCATACGGCCATTTAGAATCGCTACGCGGTCCCTAACAGGCGCCAGAGACGCCTGTTAGGGACCGACCGGAACGGAGTGTAGAGAGCCGTATGCCTGCGGCCACCAGGTTTTCATACGGTCAGCGCGGTGAACGCGCAGACTTGTTTGTTACCATTCCGCACCTCCCGGAAATTTCCCTTCCCCATTCCCAAATTTCCGAAACACTGCCATATGTCACCAGAACAGCGGATAAAAAATTTGAGTCTGTTTTTTTGACACATTTCCAGGACAGCCAGTAATGACTGCGTGGAAAAATGCTATCACATTTTCCCCCACAGTCCCTGACCGGGACACCCGGACCCATGGGACAGCTCCGCCGTACCTGCCCTGGGGGCGATCCCCATTCTTTTCCATATTTACGATACCTGCCTGCTCCCGGAATCCCGCCAGACCGGCCACAGCGAGCTTCCCAGAATACACCATTATTAAGGAGGTTTCCCATGCAGATCTGCTACCGTTGCAGCCCGGAAATTCATTCCCGGCTGACAGAAAAAGCACATGAAAAAGAAACCAGCCGCAACCGTCTCATAGATACTGTGATCCGCAGCTACCTGGACCAGGAGCCGGACATTTTAAAGAATCCCTGCCCTTCCTGCACCTCCGCAGAAATCCATTCTGCGGTCTGTCTTGCCAGCGAAAAGCTGGCAGAAATCCTGGAGGCAGTGAACCGGATTCCACTGGTCATGGATTCTGAAACCGGCAGCCTGGATATCACTGCCTTCTGCCTGTTACGAAGGGAACTGATGGACCACCTGCTGGAGATTGCCGAAAGCCTCCGGCTAATACGCAGAAGGGAGACGAACCCCCATGTCTGAACACACAGACGGTACTGTATACGGAAAATACATCAAAATCAAAAGCGGTCCCCAGGGGGTAAAACACTGCTGCAGCTATATCGGTGATCCGGCCAAGAGCCGGATTACCTTTGATGAGGACCAGAAAGAAATCCTCTATGCCCAGGATGCCCTCAGCTATATTGCCAGTGACCCCAAGGTCATCAGTCCGTCCTCCAGAAGGCGGCTGGTCTCCGGCCATAACTGCCATCCGGACACGGCTGCCCAGGAATTTTCCCTAACCGAAAAGCTCTACCACACATACAAGGACGAGCACCTTGCCCCCGGCCAGAAAGCCAACCAGGCCTTCCACATCATCCTCAGCTACAAGGGCACCTCCACCAGCCCGGAGACAGTCCACCACATGGGCTGCGAGTTTGCAAGGAGGCTGTGCGGGGATGAATTCCAGGCTGTGGCAGCCACCCACTTAAACACCGGCAACTACCACAGCCACATCCTGGTCAACGCCTATGCCCTGGACGGCAGACACAAATTCCGGGACAGTTACCACGTATACCGGCAGTTCCGGGACCTTGCCAATGAGATCAGTCTGGAATACGGTCTTCCCATCTTTGTCAATGATGGAAAGAAGAAACCGTACCAGAGCTGGAAGGAATTCACCGCTACCCAGGAAGGCACCAGCTGGAAGCAGGCCATCACCAGGGATCTGGAGGATGCCACTGCTGCGGCGTCCTCCTATGGGGAAGTTCTCCAGATTATGGAGCAGAAAGGCTATGAAATCCAGCATAATCCCCGGAGCATCACCTTCAAAAAGGACGACGGACAAGTGCGGGACAGTCGCCTGGGATACCGCTATACACGGGATGGAATCACGGCTGTACTGGAACAGAGGGCCAGGGACGCCGGGAAGCAGACACGGGCAGAAGAAGCTTCCGGTATCTGGCAGAACACCAAAAACCGCACCTATAGTCCGGCGGTATATATTTCCCGCTATGACCAGTACGGCAGGCGCAGAAGCTTCCTTATGCGGGTTCTCCTGATGCTGAAGGAATCTTTCCGGCAGACTCTGGAAATGGACTGCCGGACAGCACCGGACAGACAGCTGCTTTTGGACACTGGCTATGCCGCAAGGAATATCCTGGAACGCCTTGACGAAGCCATCCAGACTGCCGACCAGTATAACATTACAAGTCCTGATGTGCTGGAAATGAAACTCCGGGAACTCCATGCCCAAAAAGCCTCCTGCCGCCGCGATATCCTTCACCTGGAAGACTATCTGGAACATGCCGGCAGGATCAGGCAGATGATTACGGAGTACCGGAATCTGGAACCATCCGTCAGAGCTGCCGGAATCTGCCCGCCAGAGCTTGTATCCATCCCGGATGCCTCTATTATCCAGGAGAACCTGGCAAATCTGAACCCGGCCACTCCCCGGACCCGGTCCAGACTGTTCCAGGCCCTCCACAACTCCCCTTATATACTCAGACGGAAATTCCGTACACTGACTGAAACAGAAGCATACCGGATTCTGGAAGCCATCCGCGATAACCGCAGGGAGGGCCTGCCGGACGGCCTGGTTCTAAGATACAGCCGATCTGGTCTGGCTGCCGCAAACCAGACTCACCAGCCTCAAGACACAGCATCTTCCTCCAGAAAAAAGCCGCCCATACTTCTGAAGGAATACAGCCCGGAAACCAGACAGACAATTCTGGATTTCAAGGCCCTGGCAGACCACCTGGCATCCTACGGTCTCACAGACCCGGATACCATGGACCGGTTTCTAAAGGATCTGGAAAGCAGAACCCTGGAACTGGATGCAAAGAAGTCCGTTTCCAGCCAAATCCAGTCTGAGATCCACTCCCTGTTCCGGCTGAAAAGGACCCTTGACCAGTTCTGTCCCCCTGTCCTCACACCTGGTAACCAGACCTTCCAGACAGCTTTCCTGGACGGCGGCCAGGCCGGCAAAGGGAAAGACGGCCATTCCAGATATGATACCTTATCCTATCTGAATGTCCGCCTTGCCAGTCTTCCCGGAATCAGTCCGGCAGAACTGGAAATCATGGGGATTCCCGACCCGGAGGAATACCGGTTCCTGCATGATCTCCAGACTCTTTTTCCGGATGTGGGTCCTCTGTGTACAGCGTCCCCGGAACGTGTCCATTACCTGATTGCAAAGCTGAAATCAGAACAGTTTCTCCAAAAGGAAATGAAAAAAGAACTGGAAAAAGAAAGGAAGAATACCCGCAATGGCCAAAACAACACTCTCTGATATCCGGCTTCTAGTCCGGGAAAACAGACAGGAAAGCCATGCCTGCCCATCCGCTGGTACTGGCCATTCTTTAGGCGTGCAGGCAGAACCTGATTCTGGTCTGCTTCCTCCCTCTGTTTTTTCACCGGACACGGCTTCCCATGGACAGCTTCTCCAGGAGTACACGGAAACTCTGCCACTTGAAAGTATTGATACTTCCAGCCATCCGAAGGGAATTTCCCCTGGGTGCATACAGACTCCGGCGCCTGACAGTACCGGCATTTCGTACTGTCCCGGAAGGATTCTTCCCGGGCACATACGGTCATTGCCACGCACTTCCACTATCTCTTCTGAAACAAAGCAGGCGCTTATGGCGGTTGAAGGGATTTACACAATCCGGGAACTTTCAGACAGGTATGGGATTCCTGCCCAGGCGCTTTACC
>CAJTOV010000137.1 GCA_910577765.1 uncultured Lachnospiraceae bacterium | reverse complement strand
ACGTACGCTGAGCGACAGTAACACGGCAGAATCGCAAATCTGTGGTGCAAAACCGTGTGTCCCCTTGTCCACTGAGGGTATGATGAGCTGAATACTAAAATTGATTTTTTAGAAAAAAATGATCCCGAAATGGTATCATTAATTCATGACATTACCACGTTCGGGATCTATGACGATGAAAACAGAATCATTGTAACAATATTGGATGTAAATGACCAGAAGATAAAGCAATTTAAGGAAAAGATTTCTGACTCCAATGCAATCGTCTTTGATGGAGGGATATACCCGGTCATTCCCTCAGCCAGCGAGTGGACTAATATGGAATTCTAAAATAATCCAGGTATGCTTTATACCGGTCCTGTGCGGTCAGGCAGGTATCTGTCAGATAGCCTTTTTCCTTATCCCATTCTTTCAGTCCACGATAATAAAACAGTTTCAGATTGTCCTCAATGATAAATGGAACCAGATGGTATTTCAGGCACTCTTTGAACATGATCAGCCTGCCCACACGACCATTTCCATCCTGGAATGGATGGATTCTTTCAAACCTTACATGGAAATCCAGAATCTCATCAAAAGTCTTCGGTTCCCTGGCGTTGTATTTTGTCAGGAGTGCTTTCATCTGACCGGCAACTTTTTCCGGCAGTGCAGTATCCATGCCCCCAACTTCATTTGGTAATGTCTTATAATCACCAACGGCAAACCAGTCTTTTCGCGAGTCACTGGTTCCGCTCTTCAGAATCAGATGAAGCTCTTTTATGAACTTCTCGGTCAACACCTCTTTTGCATGGTCAATGATCTGGTCTATACAGCGGAAATGGTTTACCGTTTCAATGATATCATCCACATTAAGCACTTCATTTTCTGCACCAATGGTGTTGGTTTCAAAAATATATCTGGTCTGGTCATGAGTCAGACGGCTGCCCTCAATCCGGTTAGAATGGTAGGTCAAATCAATCTGTGTCTTATGGTAAATACCACCGGAATATTGGCCTGCTTTCTGCTGCTGTAAAATATTCAGTAATGTAACCGGCTCGGTAACTGAACAATATCCCATATGAGTTCCTCCACCAACCGACAATCTGTAGCATGCAATAACACTTTTCCTCACAGCATGTCAAAGGTTATCGGAACTGTTGCGAAAACCCCGCCATCCGGCAGGGTTTTCCTACATAATCCCTCATTCTACCGCGCCCCCCGCACATAAGGCCGCGACAAGGCCTCCGGCTTCTGGTTCTTCCCAATGGAAGTCAGCAGTGCCGCCAGGGTAATCACGTAAGGCAGCATGGCCAGGGCCTGGGGCGGCAGGGGCACACCCACGGCCTGAAGGCGGATCTGCAGGGCATTGGCCGCCCCAAAGAGGAAGGAAGCTGCCAGAATCCCTCCCGGCACATACCGTCCCAGGATCACTGCGGCCAGGGCAATGTACCCTCGGCCGGAGGTCATGTTCTCGGTAAAGTTCCCTACCTGGACCAGCACCAGATAGGCGCCTCCCACGCCGCCCAGGATTCCGTTAAGCACCATGGCAATATACTGGTACTTGTGAACCGGGATGCCTGCCGCGTCGGCAGCCCTGGGATTCTCCCCGATGGCCGCAAAGGACAGCCCCAGGGAAGTCTTTGCATAGAACCAGGCGATCCCCGCCACCAGGAAATAAAGGACATAGGTCATAATATCCTGCTCGAACAGGGCGCTTCCCACCAGGGGAATATCCGCCAGTACCGGAATCCGCATCCGGGACAGGGGATCGATCTGCTTGTAAGTGTCTCCGCTGCTCATTAGCTTGTAAAGGAAGCTGGTTACGCCCAGGGCAAAGATATTCAGGGAGATACCGCTGACTGACTGGTCCTTGGCCAAATGGATGGAAAGCACCCCATGAACCATACTGACCGCCACACCGCCCAGAATCCCGCACACCAGTCCCAGAAAGATACTTCCGGTAAAGAATGCCCCGGCAAAGGAGAAAAATGCTCCCGCCAGCATGACGCCTTCCATACCGATATTGAGAATGCCCGACTTTTCCGCGATCAGCTCCCCCATGGCAGCATAGGCAAGGGGCACAGCCATCCGCACGGCTGCCGCCAGAAACGCGGTCATAAAGGTCAAGGTAAAAATCTGTTCCAGCATCTATTTCCCCTCCCTTCTTCCGGCTTTTCTCCGGAACAGCTCCCGCCCAAGAATCAGCAGGACGATCATACCGATAAGGAAATCCACGATGGCGGCCGGGATTCCCATCTGCCGCTGCATGGAATTGGCTCCCACGGACAGGGCCGCAAAGAGAATGGCCGTCACCAGCACGCCAAAGGGCCGGTTCACTGCCAGAAGGCTGATCAGGATGGCCGTGTAACCGCAGCCGCCGGAGATTCCCTCCAGCAGCTTCTTCTGGACCCCCAGCACCTCCACGGCACCGGCAATGCCTGCCAGACCGCCGCTTAAGGCCGCGGACAGGATGATGTTCTTCACCACGGAGATGCCGTTGCAGGCAGCTCCCCGCTGGTTGAAGCCCACGGCCCGGATCTCATAGCCTGCGGTGGTCTTCTCCATCAGGAACCAGACAAACACCACCGCTGCCACAGCCAGGAAGATTCCCGTGTGAATCCGGGTGGGCTTTAGGAAACGCACCAGGGTCACGGAAGCATCCAGCTTGGCAGACTGGGGAATACTGCCTGCCGGGTCCATGAGGAAGGTCCTGACCGCGATTCCCAGAAGGTTGATGCCGATATAGTTCAGCATAATGGTGACAATGATCTCCGAGATATCGAACCGGGCCTTCATCATGGCGGCAATCAGGGCCCACAGTCCCCCGGTCACAAAGCCCGTCAGGATGGCCAGCACCATCCGCAGGGGCCCGGGGACTCCCGTAAGATTCAGGGCCACCCAGGTGGAGGTCAATGCTCCCATATAGAACTGGCCCTCAGCGCCGATATTGAAAAAACCTGTCCGGAAGGCCACGGAACAGCCAAGTCCCGTGAGAATCAGGGGTGTGGCCTTGACAAAGACCTCCCCAAAGCCGTTGAGATTGCCAAATATCCCCTTAAAGAACATCTGGCAGGCCTCCACCGGGCTGGCTCCTGACAGGATTACCAGCACAGTGGCAGTCACCAGGGTGATGGCCGCAATGCAGGCGTTCTCAATGAGTCTGTCTCTCCGGTTCTCCTTCATGCCGCGCCACCTCCCTTCTGGCCCTCTCTGCCCTGTGCCGCCGGGCCGCCCGGCCCCGGCCCGGCACTCCCGCTTTCCTCCTGCCCGGTGACTCCGCCCATAAGCAGGCCGATCTTAAACACATCTGCCTCTTCCCGGTCCAGAATCCCTACAATCTTCCCTGCGAACATCACTGCGATCCGGTCGCTGAGAGACAGAAGCTCGTCCAGGTCCGCGGAAATCAGAATCACGCTTTTGCCCTGCTGTTTCTGCTTTATAAGCTGCTGGTGGACGAACTCCGTGGCTCCGATATCCAGGCCTCTGGTAGGCTGGCTGGCCACAATCAGTCCTGCCTGGTCCGTGATCTCCCGGGCCAGAATCACCTTCTGCTGGTTGCCTCCGCTCATAAGCTTCACCAGGGTCCGGATGCCGGTGGTGCCGGAGGTCTTGATCTTAAAATGCTCCAGGGCCTGGGCTGCCCATTCGTCTGCCTTCTTATGGTCCAGCACCCCGTGCCGGGAATAGGGACTGCGGTCAAAATCCCGGAGAATCAGGTTGTCGGTAACGCTCATATCCATGATCAGGCTGTCACTGTGACGGTCATCGGAGATATAGGAAATGCCCTTACGGAACCGGTCCTTCACCGAAACCCCGGCCAGGTTCTCCCCGTTCCAGGTCATGGTCCCCTTGTAATTCTTCCGGATGCCGGTGATCACCTCTGCCAGCTCCTTCTGCCCGTTGCCTTCCACCCCGGCGATCCCCAGGATCTCTCCTTTATGGACGGACAGGGAGATGTGGGACAAGGCCTTTTTTTTGCGGCGGCGGGTGGTAAGGGACACATCCTCCAGGGACAGCATTTCCTCCGGCAGAAATCTCTCCCGCTGGCGGCTGTCCTTCTTAAGCTCCCGCCCGATCATGTGGGCAGACAGCTCCTCCGGGGTGGTCTGGGCCGTCACCAGGCGGCTCACTGCCTTTCCGTCCCTGAGAATGGTAACCCGGTCACTGATGGCCATGATCTCGGCCAGCCGGTGGGTAATGATGATGATCCCGTGGCCCTCTGCCTTAAGCTTTCTTAAAATATCGAAGAATTTCTCCGTCTCCTGGGGCGTCAGCACACCGGTCGGCTCGTCCAGAATCAGAAGGTTCACATTGCGGTAAAGCACTTTCAGGATCTCCACCCGCTGCTGCTCTCCCACGGACAAATCGCTGACCCGGCTATCGGGATTGACGGAAAGGCCATATTTTTCAGCCAGTTCCCGGACTCTGGCCGCGGCGCTTTTCCGGTCCAGCACCGAGGCCCGGCTCTCCAGCCCCAGGATAATGTTGTCCAGCACGGTCATTTTCCTGACCAGGGAGAAATGCTGGTGCACCATGCCGATTCCCTGGTCAATGGCATCCCTGGGGGAAGCAAAGGCTACTTTCTTTCCCTCATAGTAGATCTCTCCCCGGTCCGCCTGGTAAATCCCGAACAGAATATTCATCAGCGTGGTCTTCCCGGCCCCGTTCTCTCCCAGAAGGGCATGGATTTCCCCGGCTTCCACAGACAGATTCACATCCTCGTTGGCATAGACGCCGGAGAATGCCTTGGTGATCTGTTTCATTTCCAATAATGGCATACCGTCTTTCCTTTCTATGCGTTATGCTCCGGGAAAGCACAGAGAGTCCCTGCTGCGGAACTCTCTGCTTCTCTCCCTTTGTCATATAGCCGTTTTTGCCTCCGGCTTATGCTATGTACCTTCGGAGACTCCAGGTGCCTGCTTATATGCTGATCCGGTTTCTACCGTACCTGTGTATCGCAGGGTACCTCAAAGGCGCCGGACTTGATGTCCGCGATCTTCTTGTCCAGCATATCCCGCACTTCTGCCGGGATCTTCTCTTCCAGGCCATGGTAAGGAGCCACACTGACTGCGTCCTCCTTCATACCGAACTGGTAGATGCCGCCGGCAAAGCTTCCGTCTGCCACAGAGGCAAAGGCCAGCTCAATCACATGGGGAATGTGGTATACGGAAGAGGACAGCACGGTCTCCGGGGCCAGGTCGTTCTGGTCATAGGAATCGCCGGTAGCGTAGATTCCGGCTTCCTTGGCTGCGTTGATGCAGCCGGTGCCTGCCTCGTTGGCGCAGTGTCCGATTACGTCCACACCGTTGTTGATCATGGCCTGGGCAGCTTCCTTCCCCAGCGCCGTGTCGGTAAAGGAACCGGTCCATGCTGTCTGCACTTCGATATCCGGGTTCACTTCCTTTGCGCCGTCTTCGAAGCCGTTCATGATCTTCACCAGGGAAGCACCCTGGACAGGGCCTACATAACCGATCTTGCCGGACTGGCTCATGCTGGCTGCCAGCATACCCATAATATAGCCGCCTTCCTCGCACTTGGACACGTAGGAAGCCACATTGTCGGAGGATACCTCACCCTCGGTGACAATAAACTTGGTATCCGGGAACTGGTCACCTACTTCCATGGCCGGATCACCGAACTCATAGCCGTGGCCGATGACCACATCATACCCGTTGGCCGCATAATCTGCGAAGGCTGCCTCGATATCATCGGGAGTCAGGTTCTCCGTATAAGCGGTCTCGCATCCGTACTCAGACTCCAGAAGCTTTAAGCCCTCGTAAGCCACCTGGCACCAGCCCATGTCATTGGCTGCGCCGGACAGGCACAGGGCCACCCGGTAGGTCTTGTCCGCGGGAGCTTTTGCCTCCGTCTTCTCCTCAGCCGCCGTTTCCCCGGCCTTGTCACCGGCAGGGGCTGCCTCGGTCTTAGCCGCCTCGGTGGCTGCTGCCGTGGTCTCTGCTGCACCGGAACCGCCGCAGCCTGCCAGGGAAATCATGGCCATGGATGCTGCCAGAATTACTGCTGACACTTTCTTCATGTTTTTCATAATCATTTCTCTCCTTTTTGTTTGTAGGCAATTCCCCCAGGCGTCTGCCCGGCGGCCGGTGCATCACTGCACCAGTGCCTGTATGTGTTAAATCCGGCCTCCGGAAGACGGCTTCTTGTCCCTCTTCCGGAAGCCATGGATACTAACCCCTGTTTACAGGAATATCTTAAATGCCTCGCTTTCCTGCCGCAGCACCCGGGTGCACACGGCCTCGCCCTCTGCCGCCAGCTTCTGCTCGTCAATCCCCGTCAGCTCTCCGTCCCTGTAGACCACTTTTCCGTTGATCATGGTCATCCACACCGGGCCGGTGACCCCTACCCGGGCCAGGAAATGCCTGGGATCGTGAAGGGCTCCCGCGAATTCCAGCTTATCCACATCCACCAGGAACAGGTCCGCTGCCTTCCCGGGCTCTAAGGAACCCAGGTCCGGTCTTCCCAGAGTCTTTGCCCCGTTTACCGTGGCCGCCTTCAGCATGTCATAGGCAGATACGCTTCCGCCCCTGGCCTTGGTATGCCAGGTCTGCATCAGGTACCCCATGCGCAGGGTATCCAGAAGGCTGGAGCTGTCATTGGTAGCAGAGCCGTCGCAGCCCAGACTGATGGTCATGCCTGCATCCTGCATGGCCTTGATATCCAGAATGGGGAAACCTCCCAGAATGGCCGGTCCCGGACAGTGGGACACCCCGGTCCCTGCCGCCGCCAGCACGGGAAATTCCTCCGGAAGCAGTTCCCAGCCGTGGGCGTACCATACATCCTCCCCGAAGAAGCCCATATCCCGGCACCAGTCCAGGGTACGCTTTCCGTACCGCTCCTGGATTCCGGCGGTCTCTCCCTCTCCCAGGTGGGTGTGCATCCGCATGCCCAGCCCCCGGGCCATGGGAACCGTCTCCCTGAACGTCTCCGCATAGCAGTTGATAGGCTGGCAGGGGGACGGTACGATCTGGCTCATGGAGAAAGGCTCCCGGTCATGGTAAAGGCCGGCCAGACGCTCGCAGTCCTTTAAGAATTCTTCCGTGGTCTCCCGCATGTTCTCCGGGATGGAGCTGCCCTCTTCCCTGGGCAGGGTATTGGTTCCCCGGCCTGCATGGTAGCGGATGCCCAGAAGCCTGGCCGCCTCCATCTGCCTGTCCACCGGGTCCTTGCCGGTCTTATTGGTATAGCAGTACTGATGGTCAAAGGCGCAGGTGCACCCATGCTTGATCAGGTCCGCAAAAGCAGTCAGTGTGGAATAGTAGATCACGTCGTTGTCAATGATCTGGAAGATCCGGTAGATCTTGTCGATCCATTCCATGACTGTCCAGTTGGGATAATCAACGGTGATCAGATTCCGCACAAAGGTCTGGAAAAAATGATGATGGGTGTTGATCAGCCCCGGATAGACGAATTTGCCCCTGCCGTCGATTACCTGGGCGCCTTCCGCCTCCAGACCGTTTCCAATGGCCAGAATCTTCGGTCCCTCCACCAGCAGATCGCTGTCCCGGTATACCTGGTCCCGGCTGTCGCAGGTTACAATCGCCTTTGCATTCCTGATCAGTATCTTAGAAGCCATAAACATCCTCCTGATTCCGGCTAAGATCCCGGGTGTGCCTGGCTGCAGCCCTCCGGACATGCCCGGCGGTTATGTCCGGACTCCAGTTCTGCCATTGCCCCACCCTGACTGCCTGATATAGTCTGCATCCAAAAATTGACATATTTCTATAACTATAATATATCCCATATCGGTTTTGGGTTCAAGATGAATCATAAGCCCAGGCTTATTAATTATATTAATGACAGAGCTTACGGTTTGGTAATAAACACCCCGCTCCCCGGACAAAAGGAACGGCCGGGTGCGGCAGGCCGCCGGCGCGTCCGCAGCAGAATGAAAAAAGCCTGGCCCAGGCCAGACTTTTTTCACCGGTGTGTAAGGGCCCGGTTACCTGACCGTCAGGAATCCGCTGCTCTTACCACTCTTTATTCAGTTCCATGTTCCAGTCCACAGAGAAGGGACCATTGGCCTGGGAGCTTAAGGTATCCACGATATCCACACGCTCTGCGGCGCTGCTGGCCGGGTCCTCCAGATCCTCGCCCATCCAGTAGGCGTAGCCGTAAAGGTAGCTCTGGTTAAATTCCTCCCAGGAACCAAAGGACTCCTGGGCCTTCTTTGCAGCTTCCAGACATTTGTCCATGGCTTCCTCGTAGGTGCAGTAGCCTGCCGCGTATCCAAAGCCCATGACTGTGCCTACCCGGCTTAAATCCCAGGCAGAGATTGCTGCGTCTCCGTAAGCTGCCCATGCATCATAAGCGGCCAGAACGGCGGAACGTACCTCGCCATCCTCTCCTTCCAGCTTGGCCTCCATAGCTGCCCTGTCGGCAGCCTCGGTTCCGCCAAATTCACCCAGATATTCCTTTGCCTCCTTGTTGTGGCCTTCGTTCATCAGCCAGTCGGCTGTCTCCATCAGGCCGGCTGCATCTGCCACATCCCAGCTGTCTGACAGGGACTGGGCAGCCTGGCTGCGGATGCTGGCCATCTCGGCGTCACTTGCGCCCATATCTTCCATGGCCTTCACCGTATCCATGACGCTGGCGCCGTTGACAGTATTGAGAACCGCGGTCATGCCGCTGACAAATGCCTTGCTGCCTTCCAGGGCCGCGCCTCCAAGGATATCCAGCTTCATTACCTTCTTGGCATCCTCCACGTCGTCGTCATTACCCACAACGATCAGGGAATAGTAGCTGTCGCCGGTCTCCAGATAATATGCGTAAGCCAGGCCCTTGGTTCCGCTGACCCTTGCCACACCTTCTCTGGCCAGGCAGCGCTCTGCTCCCTCGGGAACCTCTGCATTCACGTCTTCCCAGTCTACGGTCACACCGGAGCCGTCCAGGGCCAGGGCCACCACATGGTCTGCATAATCCTCCAGGCTCTCCATCTTCTCCGGATTCCCGGGTACGCTTCCCTTAGGGCTGCCCAGGGAAATCCCGGAAAAGCCGCTGCGGTCAGAACCGCCGTCCAGTCCCATCATGCTGGAATTGGCCTGGAACTGCATATCCGTCTGCTCCAGTCCCTCCAGCAGCGTCACCTTGTACATACCGTCTACGGACGCATACTCCGCAGATGCCGGAAGCTCCTCGGCCGGCTCGGTCTCTGCTGCCTTGGTAGTCTCCACGCCGGCAGCCGTGGTCCCGGCTGCGCCGCCTGATGACTCCTTGGAACCGCCGCAGGCCGTCACCATCAGGCCCAGGGCAGCCGCAGTCACCAGAAGTGCTGCTTTTTTCTTCACAATTCTCCTCATTTTCCTATCCTCTCCTAAATCGTTAATTTTCTGACCGTCCCAGTCCGGACCTTCCGTGCTCCCGCCCACAGCCGGGAAGCCGGAGGCTTCCGCTGCCCCGGTCTCTGCCGTCAACGTTCGGTGTTCAGTTCCAGACAAGCCAGGATCATCTCCACACAGCGTGCCACGCCCAGGCGGCCGCTGTTGAGGCACAGATCATAGTTCCGCGGATTTCCCCACTCATTGCCACTGTAATACTGGTAATACTCCCGCCGCTTGCGGTCAACCTCCCGCATCCGGGTCTCCAGCTTCCTGGGACTCTCCCCAGGTTCCAGGGACTGCATGCGTTCCACCCGCTTCTTCATCCCGGCACAGATAAAGACCCGGAACGCATCCGTGACAATGATATCCGAACATCTGCCGATAATGACGCATGGGCCTTCCTGTTCCAGTCTCCGGATCATCTGGGACTGGGCCATAAACACCTGGTCTGACACCGGGATCTCATAAAGTGGAGAGAACGGATTCACGGAAATGTAATCGTGATCGGTACGTTCCTTCATACCAAGCACCTCATCATGGGCATGGAATGCCTCCTCCGCAATATTACTGTCCTCGGACGCCATAGAGATAATCTCTTTGTCGTAAAAAGGAATCCCCAGCTTCTCTGCCAGATGGAATCCGATTTCACGGCCACCGCTGCCAAATTCACGGCTGATGCTGATCACCTTGTTCATAAACTTGCACCTCCCGACTTTCCGATTATATCACGCCTGGGGTTATATTTCTATTAAAATATCATTAAATATTCGATTTATTGTTACAGTTCACGGGGCGGGGAAAACTGGACGAAAACAGA
>CAJTOV010000136.1 GCA_910577765.1 uncultured Lachnospiraceae bacterium | reverse complement strand
TTTTCCCCAAAGATAAAAATGGAAAGCCTTCCAAAAAGCCCCGCAAAGGGAAGAAGCTTCCCAATAAGCATTCCGGCATCACGGATAAGCTGGCGGCTTACGCCCTGGACCACACGGAATTCCCCTTCCATTATGAGGAAAGGCTCCAGCAGGTCTTCCGCCTTGCTGCCCTCCTCCCCTCCCTTAAGGACGGGCTTATCCCCCAGGACGGCGTCACCCTTTCCGGCGACGGCACCTGCGTCCATTCCCACGCTTCCCCTTATGGGCATAAGGTCTGCAGCTGCGCGGAAAAGGGCATCCCGGGCTGTCCCTGTAAACGCCATTTCTCAGATCCGGACGCACACTGGGGCTGGGACAGTGATGAGGAAGTCTTTTATTTCGGCCATACCCTTTACATGCTCTGCTCCCATAATGCAGAAGCCAGGGTCGACCTGCCCCTCCATATCCGTTTCCTGGATGCCAGACGGCACGACAGCGTCAGCGCCATCGTCTCCCTCCGGGAATTTAGGGCCATTAACCCGGATATCCCTGTCAGGGACGTCTGCCTGGACTCCGCCCATGACAACTATGCCACTTATGGGCTCTGCCAGAAATGGAAGATCCGGCCTTTTATTGACCTTAATTCCAACCGCGGCCGCCCGGATTCCATCCCGGACTCCATCTCCATCGATGAAGACGGCACACCCCTGTGCATGGCCGGGTTTCGTATGGTCAACTGGGGGTACTGTAAACAGAAGCATTCCCGCAAATGGCGCTGTCCCCTCGCCTGTGGCAAAGTGGGTTCCTGCCCCTATAAGGAAAAATGTTCTCCCGCGCCTTACGGCCGCTGTGTCTACACAAAACCCGACTGGGACATCCGTCTCTACACCCCTGTCCCGCGGGGAACGGAGGAGTATAAGGAAATCTACAATAACCGCACTTCCTGTGAAAGGGTGAACAACCGGGTGCTGAATGATTACCATCTTCATGATATGGGCATCCACACAAGGAAGCGATATTCCTTCTTCACTATGATTATCTGCGTCTGCATCCATCTGGACGCACGGCTGAAGATACGGACAAAAAAGGAAACGTAAATACAGCTTTTTACCTGCAGAATTTTCTTTCAGAACCTGCCGTAAGGGAGGTTTTCAAGCCATGCCCTCCATCAGCTTCTTTCGCCGCTGTGTCAGGCACGCTCTTGCCCTGGTTGACTGATTCTTATCTTTTTCGCTTAACAGCCCCCTTTTTTTCCGTTTCATCGTCTACTTTCCGAGACCACTCAGACAGCAACGGCGTCATGGTCCGCAATACCTGGGTAAAGGTTGTCAACGAGGAGCAGGATGATGACAGTGACCCGGCTGAGTACAATTATTACTATATGCAGTCCAATGGTAAGGCTTACAAGACCAGAAGTGAAAGCACACAGTTCAAGACCATTGACGGCAAGAGATATGCCTTTGATGAGGACGGCAAGATGCTCTACGGCTGGGTAGACGGCAACCATGAGCGTGTGGACGATGCGAACTGGTATGACGAGGGTGTCTATTACCTGGGCCAGTGGGATGACGGTGCCATGAAGACCGGCTGGCAGAAGATCTATGTTACTGACAATGATGACGATGATGAGGAAAAGGAGTTCTGGTTCAACTTCAAATCCAATGGACAGAAACGCAAAGCTGACAACGCTGACGGTCATGTTGGTAACATTACCGAAAAAACAATCAACGGAAAGAAGTACGGCTTTGATTACCGTGGCGTTATGACTTACGAGTGGACTCTTACCACTACCAGTAATACCCTGGCCGCCACGTCCACTGCCTCATCCTGGAAATACTTTAACAGCCCTGAGGATGGTGCCCGCGTAACCAAAGGCTGGTTCAAGGTAGTAGCTCCTGAGGAGGATAATGATAACGTATTCACTACTTACGATGAGGGTATAACCTTTGCCGGCGATGATGCAGACAGCGAGACTGAGAGATGGTACTATGCCGATGGCGACGGCCAGCTCTATGCCGGAAAGATCAAAAAGATCAAAGGTAAATACTATGCATTCCGTCCCCAGGATGGCCGTGGCAAAGATGCCGCCATGCTGACGGGTCTGGTACTGATGAGAACCGACAAGGACACTATCCTTGAGGTTCTGGATGATGACGTTGATGCCGATGATCTGGACCAGATCATTTCTGATAATGAGTACTACAACGATCTTCTGAAGATGGATATGACCGTTCCGAGTGATGCGACTCTTTTCTACTTCGGAAACGATGAGGACCACGACGGTGCCATGAAGACCGGAAATGTAACCGTCAATCTGGACGGCGACAGCTACAGCTTCAAATTCAGCACCACCGGCGGTGCAGAAGGCCGGGGACACGGCATTACCGGTATTGACGACAAGAAGTATGTTTATAAGTTTGGCCTGAAACTGAAGGCAAGCAGCGATGATAAATACCAGGTTGTATACGCCACAGGTAATACTGCTGACAGTAATGCCCAGGTTGCCAAGATCAGTTCCCAGGAACTCCGTGAACTTGCAAACCAGAATTATGACGACATTGCTGTAAACAAGGACGGAGACAGCGTAACTGCATTTGGCACGATCAATGAGGTCTGGGACCACGACTTCTACCTGCTTACCACTTCCGGTTCCATTGTAAAGTCCAAAACCGCTTCAAAGGATGGCGCCGACTGGTATTTCTATGTGGATGATGAGCATATTGTAATGTACTGTAATACCAAGACCCTGACTGCTGACAGCAAGAAGTCGGCCGGCGATCCGGATTATGATGCACTGAATGATGGACTGAATACATGGAAAGACTGGAACGATGCAGATAGTGTCGGCCTCTTTAACGATCCAATGAGTGTTCCGTCCTGGGCCACACAGAACCGTACTAACTAATAGAAAATCAGTACCTTGTATGTCGCAGACATGACATACTAAATCCAGATTTTCAAATGATCTGGGGGGAGGCCAATTCCATTGTGAAACAGGCCTCCCCCCAGACTCTTTTTCTTTTCTTCCCACAAATCACCATCCCAGACAGCCGCCATCGCCGCTCCATACGGACTTCATCCATGGACATACCATCTAAAAATCAATCTGCCGGAACACCGTTACCCCTTCCCGCACCGTCATCTCCGTCTTCACCAGCCGGTTGCCCCGGAGCTTCATGCCGTGGGAATCGTCAAAATCCACCTGCTTTTCCAGAACCCTTAAGACCGCCACGTCCCCACAGGTGCCTGGCGCCAGGGTGCCGATCTCACCTTCCAGCCCCAGTTTCCGGGCCGGGGTCCGGGTCACAATGGGAATCAGATGCTCCATGTCCAGCCCCATATTGAGAAACTTGGACATTACCATGCCCATGGAATATAAAGGCCTCCGGTACATGGTTTTTAAGGAAATGTCGGAGGTGATAAAGTCCGGCCAGAATCCCTGGTCCAGGGCAGCCAGGGCCACCCGGTTGGAAAACTGGTTGCCTCCGTGGGCCGCGTCAAAAAGCACGCTCCGCTGCCGTGCCTCCCACACCTCCGGCAGCACTCTCCCGCTGCCGCCCAGAATGGTGTTCCCCTTTCCGTGAAACACATGGCAGAACACATCCCCCTCCCCAAGAAGCTCCAGAGTCTCCCTTACCTCCCCTGGGGAATCGGTCACGTGGACCACTATGTACGCCCCCAGCTCATCCGCGATCCGCCTCATGAGACGCAGCGGCTCCAGTCCGAATTCCCGGGAAATATTCCTGGTCTGGCGCAGCTTCAGTGCCTGGATATTGTCCCCGTACTTCCGGAAAATGAACTTAATCTTCTCCACATCCACGGCTGCCGGGTCAATGTTCTCCGGGTAACTGACAGTGCCAAGCCCCAGGGAGCAAAGATTCAGGTCACTGAGCACCCGCACCTTGCTGGACGCTGCCACTGTCTGGTAAAACAGCGGATAATTGGCCACCCCGGCGCTGCCTCCGTCCACAGCCGTGGTCACACCATTGGGAAAACAGGCAGAATCCACATATACCCCCCGTTCCGTTCCATCGGTATACAGATGGGCATGAAAATCAATGACTCCCGGGGTCACGTAACAGCCGGAAGCATCCACCACATCCACGCTGTCCAGGCACGCCTCCTTTTCCAGGTCTACGATTCTCCCGCCCCGGATTCCCACATCACCGGTACGGAACGTTCCGGTTGCAGCATCCGGCACCATACCATTTCTGATTAAAATATCAAGCATTTTTATACCTGCCTCTGTCCTCTCCGGCCAACCGGCCTGATCTGTCACATATTCTCCCAGCCTGACCGGCTTCCAGCACCGGGATACCAGCACTGCCGTTCCCCACTCTGCTGTTCCTCATTCTTCTGCCATCCTCCTGCTGCACACATTCTTCCGTTCCTCACCCTGCCGTCATCCTCCTGCTCCGCATATACAGCACAGCAAAACACCCGATGATCACCCCGTAGGACGGCAGATTCAAAAATGAAAACGGCAGGAAGATACACACCGCCGCTGCGATCATGAGCCCACTCATCCACAAGGGCATTTTCACCCGGAACCAGGCGCCGCCAAAGGCCACTGCTATGGTGATGATGGTGAACATACTCCGGATGCAGGCCGTTGCGATCTCCGGGACAGTTCCCTGAAGAAGCACTCCCGGATACCACACAAACAGGAAGGGCAGAATGTAGGCCGCAATGCCGATACGGCTGGCAGTGACTGCCGTCTTCATGGGACTGGCCTTGACAATGCCTGCTGCTACAAAAGCTGTCAGTGCTACCGGCGGCGTAATATTGGACACAATGGCAAAATAAAACGCGAAGAAATGGGCCGCATACAGATTCACGCCAGCCGCCGCCAGGGTAGGCGCCACCATAGTAGCCACGATGATATAGCAGGCCACCGTAGGCAGGGCCATGCCCACGATCATGGAAGCCAGGGCCGACATAACCAACATACTAAACACATTTCTGTGGGATACCAGCATCATCATGCTGGTCATTTTCACCGCCAGGCCGGACCGGTCCACCACACAAGATAATCCCTGCGCAGGCGCAGGATACGGCAATGCTGGAGGCATTGCAGGTGCAGTCCACAATGTAGCCGCCCAGCTCCTTTAAGTTCCGTTTCTTCTTTTTCACCAGGCAGTTGACCAGTTCACACACCGCCATAACCACTGTGGCCCAGAACCCGGCTGCTCCCGGGCCGTACCCACAGAACACCAGCAGCACAATCAGTACAGCCACGGAGATCATCAGGTGCCAGGACTCTTTTACGATGGGCCCCAGCTCCGGGATCTCCTCCCTGGGCAGGCCCGTGAGATTACGCTTCTGGGCCTCAATGTCCACGGCCAGAAAGATTGCAAAATAGTAGAGAATCGCTGCCGGAAAGGCGCAGAGCACCAGCCTGCCGTAGCTGACCCCCAGATACTCGGCCATAATGAAAGCCGATGCCCCCATAATAGGCGGCATGATCTGTCCCCCCACACTGGCTGTGGCCTCCACGGCCCCTGCAAAGGGCGCCTCGTATCCGTATTTCTTCATCATGGGAATGGTAAATGCCCCGGTAGTGGCAGCATTGGCCGGCCCTGCACCGGACAGCATGCCAAAAAGCGCGGAAGCCAGCACCGCCACCTTGGCGATACCGCCCCGGAACATGCCCAGGGCCTTCATGGCCAGGCCCAGATGCATGGCCGTCTGCATAAAACCGGTCAGCGGCAGAGTCGCCGTGGTGTACTCGTGGAAAAGCACCATGGCAAAGGCAAAGGCCGCCAGCAGATAACCGGCTATTTTTCGGTAAGTTTTCACGGTCTGTATACTCATAGGTTTCTCTCCATCCTGATTATCCATATGCCTTCCACCTGGTGTGCATTCCGGACCACCCCCATCTACTGCAATCCGGTCTCCCGGAAATACCGCTGTGCCCCGGCGTGAAGATTAAAGGAAGTATTCTTCACGGCATTTTCCGCGGTGCACACCGATGCCCCCGGAGCGGCAGCAATAAGCTTCTCATAATTCTCATACAAGGTTCTGGTAAGCCAGTACACAAAATCCTCGTCTGCATCCTTCCTCACCAGCAGCTCCCCATACTGGGACACGGACCGGTACATGGCCTCCACCCCGCAGTCCGGCAGCATTTCCGGGGTCACGTCACACATCTTGTAGTAGGGGTATTCATCGGCAAATTTCTCCAGAAATGCTTCGTCCAGCTGGAGAATCCGGCACTGGGAGGTGGCAGTCATCCGGGTAATGGCGCTGGCCGGGAGACTGATAAAGGCAAACACCGCATCCAGCTTTCCTTCCGCAAATGCCTCGCTGGCGTCGCCCTGGGACAGGTACTCACAGTTGAAATCCTTCTCCGTGTGGCCTGAGGCCTGGATCAGTGCCTGGTTAAACAGACACTGGCCGAACCGGCTGCTCCAAGGTTAATTTTCTTCCCTACCAGATCATCCAGGGTCTGGTAGGGACTGTCCGCCTTGACCACAATCACCGATACAAGCTGGTTGAACACCCCCACAGAATCAATGTCCCCGGACTCGGTAGGCAGCTCCTCCATGACGAACACATAGTCCGGGGCACCGGCCATGGCAATCATGGTTTCGTTGTTGGTCAGGGCAGCATTTTCTCCATTCCCGCCGGGCGCCTCTGCTGCCTCGGCTCCTGCTTTTTCTGTGGTCTCTGTCCGGGCCCCAGCCTGCGGCTGGGGAGCCTTCTGCTGGCATGCGGTCCGACCAAGTACCAGGCCCATGGTCAATAGCAGTCCAAAACATTTCTTCATAAATAGATCCCCTTTCTTTGTCGCTGCCAAAGCCTGTCTGAACCTTCATTCCTCCGGCGTCCTCCCAGAAAAGGACACGGCTGGCTGAAAGTAATTCCAAACGCGCTCCAGTTTCTGACAACAGTGTATTCTTTGCTAAAATTTTAGCAATTTTTAGTCTTTTTGCATGATCGTATATTTTTATGGAAATCCATAACTTTTTTCTATCTTATTTCCAGAAAACAATATCTTTTTCTTCTGGCCCGATTGTTGTATACTTACCCACAAGATACAAGGACCTTGACTCCACTTTGAACAGCCGTTTCAGGCCATGTGAATCAGGTTATCCCAATGACTGCTGCCACAAACTGTCCCAGACTTTTTCCATCCTGGAGGTGTTCCCATGAACCTGAAGGAAGAATCTGCGGATCGACGATATGGATATCTGTCACCACATGGCAGGCAAGGGATTCGGCTGGACCATCCTGCCCAGTCTTGTGCTGAAAAATACCGACTGCCGGCTGGAATCCCTTGTCCTTATGGACGGAACGCCCGTAAGCCGGGACACCCGGCTGCTTTTCCGCAGCCCTTACCAGCATCTGCCCCAGGTAAAGCGTTTTATGGAGTATTTGTCCGCGCTGGTGCCGGATCATGATCTGTTGTCCTGAGAACGGTCTTCATTTCCCGGTGCCCGCAGCCGGCAGACCCTGCCGCTTCCCCGAAAATGGATAATTTTTCCTTTTTTTATCCAATTGCTTCCATTTCTTCCATATGATAGAATGATACCATGAAAAGCGGGGACCGTTTTTCATGAAAGGAAATCAAGGTGAATACCGTATTTCCGGCTGCTGCGCCGCTGACTGCCAGTTGTTTCGTGCAGGCAGCTTCCGGGAAGCGAAAAGGACTGACTGACACCCAACCCGTCACTCGGTTCTTTTTTTGTATTTGATTTCCCGGAGCGAAAATGAATTTTCAGACACGCTCCCGTTACTATTGTCAACCTTACGTACGGAGGAGGATTCGAATGAACGAGACTTTCAAAGATTACCTGATCAGCAGGGACCTGGCACAAAACACCATCCGCTCCTATTGTACCACTGTGGACCAGTTCCACAAGGCTTACCAGCAGCTGTCCCGTCAGAATCTCAGGGATTTTAAAATGTTCCTGATCGAGACGTACAAGCCCCAGACCGTGAATCTGAAGATCCGGGCCATGAACTGCTATCTGGAAAGCCTGCACAAAGAGAAATGGAAGCTGGCGGCTGTAAAGGTCCAGCAGAAACCGTTTCTGGAAAATGTTATTAGCGAGGCTGACTATCTGTATTTCAAAAATCGTCTGAAAAGCAGCGGGGAACTGTACTGGTATTTTGTGGTACGGTTCATGGCTGCCACCGGGGCCAGGGTCAGCGAACTGGTCCAGATTAAAGCGGAGCATGTAAAAATTGGTTACCTGGATCTCTATTCCAAAGGAGGGAAGCTGCGGCGTATCTACATACCTGCCTCCCTGCGGCGGGAAACCCTGGACTGGCTGAAAAGCCAGGGCAAACAGAGCGGCTTTATTTTTGTCAACAAATATGGGGAGCAGATCACCACCCGCGGGATTGCCGGACAACTGAAACGGTTCGCCCTGCTTTACGGAGTCAGCCCGGAGGTGGTGTACCCCCACTCCTTCCGCCACCGGTTTGCAAAAAGCTTTCTGGAACGGTACAATGATCTTCCTATGCTGGCGGATCTCATGGGACATGAGAGTATTGAGACCACCCGCATTTATCTGCGGAAAACCAGCACGGAACAGCGGGCCATTGTGGATAAGATTGTGGACTGGTAAACAAACGCCCGGTGGTTCCTGTCCGCCATAGCAGGGCATCGCAAAACCTGGCACTGGTTTCGGTATGCCGGGCAATAACAAAAGGCCAGCGTACGGATGTACGTTCTGGCCTTTTCTGATTACAGCCCAGGGTGGGAACTGAACTGTTACATTTTCTGGGCGGTTATTTTTCCTGAACCGTTACCGTTTCTGGTCAATTGCGTTTTCCGACCGGTGACCGGCTTCCTATTGGATCACATGCCCCTGCTGCTTCATGACCGCAATGACCTGGTCCACATATTTCCCGCACAGCTCCTGGGTGGCGGCTTCTACCATGACCCGGACCACGGGCTCGGTGCCGGACTGGCGCAGGAGAATGCGGCCGTCAGCGCCCAGGGCCTCTGCCACTTTGGCGGTTTCTGCCTGGACTGCCGGGTCGTCCTGGGCAGCCTGCTTGTCGTGAACCCGGACATTTTTCAGAACCTGGGGGAATATCTCCACTTCCGAGGCCAGCTTGCCCAGGGATTCCTTCTTCTCCAGCATGACCTCCATGACCTTCAGGGAGGTAAGGATTCCGTCGCCGGTGGTGGCGTGCTTGCTGAATATAATATGGCCGGACTGCTCGCCTCCCAGACAGTTGCCGTTCTGGGACATGTTCTCGTAGACGTACTTGTCGCCTACGGCTGTCTTCTCATAGGAAATGCCTTCCCGGTCAAAGGCTTTGTACAGGCCGAAGTTGGACATGACGGTGGTGACCACAGTGTTGTTGAACAGGCTTCCGTTTTCCTTCATGTACTTGCCGCAGATGTAAAGAATCCGGTCACCGTCCACCACCTGGCCGTTTTCGTCCACGGCAATGCAGCGGTCTGCGTCGCCGTCGTAGGCAAATCCGATGTCACAGCCATTGTCCTTTACATGCTGCTGGAGGATCTGGATGTGGGTGGAGCCGCAGTTGGTGTTGATGTTGAGCCCGTTGGGGGTGTTGTTGATGACAAAGGTCTGGGCGCCCAGGGCGTCAAACACATTTTTGGCAATGGAGGAGGCACTGCCGTTGGCACAGTCCAGGGCCACCTTCCTGCCTTTAAAGGAGCGGGTGGCAATGGAGATCAGGTAGCCGATGTAGCGGTTCCGGCCTGCGGCGTAGTCTACGGTACGGCCGATCTGGTCCCTGGTGGCAAATTCCAGCGTCCCCAGTTCCCCGTCCAGATACTTCTCGATCTCAGTGATCACCTCTTCTTCCAGCTTCTCTCCCCGTCCGTTGATCACCTTGATGCCGTTGTCATAGTAGGGGTTGTGGCTGGCCGAGATCATAATGCCGCAGTCGAATTCTTCCGTCCGCACCACATAGGACACGCTGGGGGTGGTGGTCACGTGAAGCAGATAAGCGTCTGCGCCGGAGGCGGTAAGGCCTGCCACCAGGGAGTACTCAAACATGTAGCTGCTGCGGCGGGTATCCTTGCCGATGGCTACCCGGCAGCGTCCCTCCGGATTCTGGGGGGACGGCTTACACCGCTGCCCATAATACCAGCCCAGGAAACGCCCTACCTGGTAGGCATGCTCCACAGTCAGATTCACGTTGGCCTCCCCGCGGAAACCGTCAGTTCCAAAATATTTTCCCATTTTTACTTACTCTCCCTCAGATAAATAATGTTACAGTTCACGGGGCGGGGAAAACTGGACGAAAACAGACGTCAAGCTGGCTT
>CAJTOV010000135.1:9975-10340 GCA_910577765.1 uncultured Lachnospiraceae bacterium | reverse complement strand
CCGTCACCTCCCCCAGGACCGGTATCTGCTGAAGCTCTGCTGTCTCCACCAGGTCCAGGTCCCTTAATGATCCGTTCAGCGTTATGTCCGTGACATTTACAATGCCGTCAATGGCCAGAACCGCTGCCGTGATCCTGGCCGCATAGACAGAGACCGGATACTCCACCCGGTAACCCGCCAGGGGCCTTCCCCAGGACTGGCAGACCGTATCCAGATATTCCTGGATCTTCTGCCGGATCTGCTCCTGGTACATGTCCGGATCCGCCTGGGGCGCGTCCAGCCAGATCCGGCATCCGACATCCACCGGAAAAGCCGTGGCCCCCACAACGGTTACGGCTGCCCCGACCGGTGCCATCCCATAGCCC
>CAJTOV010000135.1:0-9966 GCA_910577765.1 uncultured Lachnospiraceae bacterium | reverse complement strand
CCATAGCCCTTTTCAGAGGGCCCGTCCTCCCCATCCCCCGGAGGGCAGATCTGCTCCTGCACCAGCCCGACCAGTCCCGGCCCGGGCGGCCTCAAGTCACCGTCCAGAATGCTGCAGAGCACAGTCCCGCCCCCATTCCAGACCGGATAGACCTGCACGGCACCCACACCCTCCATGGCCAGAATGGCGCTCCGGTATGCTGCGATATTTCCGCCAAATGCCGCACAGTTGAAGGTGTCCCAGTACCGGGCCCGCAGGGGCCCGTCCTCCTCCTCTTCCGTGCCGGATATGAGTACTGTGCCAATCTGTGCCCGCGTCAGTCCGGGAACTGCCGTAACCGGCAGAATATCCCCGGTGTAGAAATTTCCCGCCACCCCCGGAGTCCGGCAGGTCATACGGTAATGGTACCCGGAGTCATCCCTGGACAGAAGCTCCTTGGTCTCAAACACCACCGAATCCGCCGCGCCTATGGTACGGAAAGCCGCTCCCTCCGGGATCCGTACATCAAAGATCCCCTCCCGCACGGCAGGAACCGCCCGCTTCCGGTGCACACCCCGCTCCGCACAGATGTAATCCAGGTCCTGCCCCACGGCTGTTTCCGCATAGGCGTTTTCCTGGATCTGGGCCAGGAGCATGTAGACCCCCTCCAGGTACCAGGCCACCGGCCCCACGGCTGTCTGTATGATGCTGCCCTCCCGTGTGTCAATATCCCCCGGCACCCGGGAAAGCATTCTTCTCTGTATAAACTCCCTGGTATAGCCGGAAAATTCTATCACAGAGACACCCCCTTCCGAAATGTTCCATATACAGTGACAACATCAAAGGATACACTCACCTCCCCGTCCCCGCTGTGGACAAAGAGATAATTCTCCTCGGACAGAATCCGCTCATCCACAGAGAACGCATCACGGACCCGCCTGGGGATCTCGGCCTCAATATAGTCCTCCTCCTCACCCGCCAGGTCATCCAGCTCACTGCCGAAGCTGCTCCCGTATATCTGCCACCGGAAACGCTCATTCTGCAGGATGGTGTCCACCGTCTGCTCCATGGCAGCCAGACCGTCCGCCATTCCCGCGATCCGTTTTGTGGACCAGTCAATGATAAATGTTTTCCCGGGCTTTTCTGCCTGCTCCAGGGATACCTGAAAACCAGCTCCCACCGGAAGTGTCGCCATAGGATCCCCTCCCCTTACGTCAGTTTTGACAGGACAATATATCTGTTTCCACCCTGGACACGCAGCATCAGGACCTTGTCCCCGGCCCCCAGTCCTTCCCGGACCGTGACGGTTCCGTCACCGCCCCGGACCGGAACAACCCGCTCCTTTACCGTATCGGTCAGTTCCAGGGCCGCTGCCGGAAGCGGCGGCATGCTGGTATCCGGCTGTATGGATAATGGTGATGCACAGACCACGGTTCCCGTTGCCATGTCCGCCGGTTTCATGGCGGCTACCGTATCCTGGACGATCCGCTGGATCACCCCTGCAAATTCATACAACGCTTACACCTCCTAACTGGTCAAAGGATCTGACCTCTATTTTCATGGTGTGGTCCTCCCCCTCAAAGGTATGTGTGACCTTTTCCGCCAGAAGCAGCCTGGTAACAGCCAGATCCCCGACCGCACCAATCCGCACCGGCAGAACCGCCCCCGCACGGACAGCCGCCACGCCCAGGCTTTCCAGGGTTATGGTCTTTAACACCCGGTTATAGTACTGGAGGTACATGGCGCACATGGCATCGATCTGCGCCTCATTCAGGTTCTCATCCACCTGCCCGTAATACTGGAGCAGCCCCCATTTTCTGATATTTTCACTGTCCTCATGCAGATACACATCCGTCCTCCCGGTCCCGCTGTTCTTCCTGACCAGTTTGATCCGGTTGTAGGTATCGGAATCGATATCCCGCCGGTAGGTGTAATCCGTCACCAGGCTTCTGTCCCCCAGAAGGGTCCGGACGAACCGGTCCTTCGCCTCCACCAGGGTAAGGGCTCCAAAATCATCATAGAACAGCCAGATCTTCCCGGTCTGGATGATGGTCTGGCTTAAGGCATCAAAAATGATATCGAGGCAGCTTTCATCTTCCCTGATCAGGCACGGAAACACATAGCCGGTATCTGCCAGGCTGCCGGTCTTCAGGCCGAAATCTGCGGCAATCCGCTGTACGATCTGGCCCAGGGTCATGTTCTCAAACACATAGCTGGCGCTGGCTTTCAAGTACCGAAGCTGGTCATAGGCCGTATATTTCACCTGCCCGTCCCGGCTGTGCTCCGCAGAAAATATGTAACCCTTAAACATTCCGGTTCCACCGGCAGTAAATTCCACCAGGCTGCCCTCCGGAATGTCCCGGGAGCTGCCTTCCACGGTTGCAAATGTCATTTTTCCCGGCGTATCCATCCGGTTTGTGGCAATGTCCACACTCCGGACCACACTGGTATAATCCGTAACCACTGTCTGGATCACGCCTCCCGGCGCACTGCCGGAACTCTGTACTGTCAGATTTATACCCACGGCATCACCCCACAATCTGAAGCTGGCTCTCCTGCACCCACCCGTAATGCCCTACATGGACCGGGTACGCATTTCCGCCTGCAATCCTGGTAATTGTGGTGCTTAAGCTGTTCGCCGTTCCGTGTGGTCTGGCTCCACTGCTGTCATAGCAGTATTCCCCATTGACAATAACCTGGGCTCCCACCCGCAGGACCGGCGTCTCCACCGCCCTGGGCGTCTCTGCTGACATATTCATGGACGGTGTATCCGCTGTGGCCGGAGCCTCCGGCGAGGTAATGACCGCCACCGTCTGCGGCCCATGGGGACGGTACTCCTCCAGCTCCAGGCTGTAGTAGACATCCCCCGGTTCCCCGCCCTCATCCCTTGTCTCAAAACTGGTCACCAGGCACTTCATATTGGTATCGTAGGAACCGGACCGGGTAATGACCAGGCGGCCGGTCTGTTTCTTTTCCATGGCTTTTTCAAGCAGCTCCACATAGTATCCCGGCTCCCTGGCCCCGCTGTTCACATAGGAAGCACTGGTATCCCAGGGGAAAAAGCTTTCCCAGGAAACGGTCTTTAAGGACGGCTTCCTGGGAACCACGATCTCCCCCAGCTCCAGCACCTCGTACTTCTTGTGGTTCGTGGGACGGTGGATGACCGGTTCTTCCGGGTTGACCGGAATCTTCACCTTCTTCTTTCCAAATTTCAGGTAAATGGAGCAGGTATTTCTCATATACGGCAAAGGATCACCTCCTTATCCATGGGCAATGGATGTCTGGGCACTCATCTGTTCTATAAGCATCTTTTTTAACTGGTCTGCCACATCCTGCGCAGACAGATTCCCGGATGCACCGGCAGGCAGGGTCACATTAATATTGGGCGCCATGGTCTTAAGCTCGATCTGGTTCATGTACCGCCGCTCTGCCAGATCCCGGTAGAGACGTACATCCTCGTCCGCCAGCCGGATCTCTCCGTCCACGTTCTTGACGCTTCCGACACTTCCGACCTTGCCGATATTGCCGATGCCACCGGCACCGCCGGTTCCTCCAAAAGAAGAAGCATCAAACCCTTTAAAGCTGTCTGCCATGGAATCCAGGCCCAGGTTCATTGCGTCCAGCTTCGAACCCAGGTTCCCACCCGTCTGCATCCAGTTTTTTGCGGTATCCCCTGCATCCAGACCGGCCATACGCTTAATCTGGACAGCATTTGCACCGTAATTCGTGTCCACCCAGTCTGACACCTTTCCCCGGAACCCGGATACCGCGCCGGACAGGTCAGATCCCAGCAGTGCATCGATGGCGCTTGCCGCCGTCTCTACAACATTCAGGATCGTATCCAGCAGATCTGCAAAAAGGTGGGCAATGGCCGCCACCGGATCGTTGAACACGTTGGCGAAGAACTCCGCAAACGTGGCAAACAGATTCCACCCGGTTGCCACAGTCGTATAAAATACCACATACAGACTGCCCAGGACGCTCCCGGCTACCATGCCCATCTCCTGCCAGGACACCCCGGACTGGTGAAGCAGGAATACCAGCGTTCCCACAGCCACCCCTATGCCAATAAACGGCGCATGCGCCATGGCCCAGGCAGCCGCTGCGGCAAAGCCGGACGCCATACCGGCAGCACCGGCAGCCGCGAATCCCACGGCAATTCCCATAAGTACCGGCAGCACATACTCCCAGTTATCCCGGACAAATCCCGCACCGGCAGCCATCATGTCTACAGTACCGGATGCCGCTGCCGCCAGCAGTTCCATTCCTGCCACGGCCTCGGCAATAAACCACTGGCCGGTGTCTGTATTCAGGAGGTCATTCAGTTTCCCCGTGACCTCCCCCAGGGCACTGACCCCGGCATTGCGGATCTGCTGCCATGCATCCGCATAAGTCATGGGAATGCTGGCAAATTTCTCGTCTGTCTCCTCCGCCGCGGCAAACATAGCGGCCTTGACCAGATCTGAGGAAATGACCCCGGCACTGGCGATGTCCTTCATGTGCTTTTGGACGTTACCGGCCAGATCCGCTGTGTTTACTTTTATGGCTGCTGCTGCGGCTCCCAGCACCTGCTCATTGCCCTCAATGTACTTCGCAATATTCTGCACGATATTGGGCGCCTGCTCCAGGATACTGTTGTACTCCTCGCCCCGCAGGACGCCTGCACTCATGGCCTGGGTAAGCTGGAGCATGGCCGCCTGCACACCGGATGCCTCCGTACCTGCAATCTTGAACTGCTTGTTAATCTGCTCCATGAAATAGACAATCTCGTCAGAGCTGCCAAAAGCATTCCCGGCCATAAGCCCCAGCTTGGCCACGGCATCTGCCGTCTCCTGGTATGCGCCCCGCGCCCGTCCCGCGGATGCGTAGATGGCGTCCTGCAGATCCTGCACGCTCCGCATGCCTCCGTCCACTTCGTCCACCATCAGCCCCAGGCGTGCACTGGTAAGGGTAGCGGTGTCTGAAAGGCCGACCATGCCGGACGCCAGTCTGATCCCCCCAAGCGCTGCTGCGATCCTCTTAACCGTGGACAGCAGCCGGTCCGCAGAATCCGTGGACTGGTCCACCTGCCGGCTGTATTCCCGCTGGGCACTGGACATGCGGTCCGTACTGGCCACGACCTGTTTCAGGGTCTGGTTTATCTCATTCATCCCCTGGACTGCCACATACCGGGACAATTCCCCCATTTCACGGACAGAATCGTTCACCGCTGAAACACTCTGGTTCACACGGCCCATCCCGTGCAGAAGGAGCTCTGTCGAGGACATACCTGCTTCCCGGATCACCTGGTCCAGCTGCCCCATTTTCCCCGCGGCAGCTTCCCCCTGGGCTATAAAACGCGAAAAACTGGCGCTGAACTGGTCAGCCAGTACAAGCTCCTCCCGGATCTCACCCATCTTCCATTACCTCCAGTCTTTACCTCTTTGTTTCCCTGGCTGCCCGCTCCATCATGGCAAACATCAGCAGTTTTTCCCTCTCTGTACGTTTCTCAAACTCTTCGGGAAAGACACCAAAAGAGACAAAGGCAAAACAGGCGGCCTCTGTCTCCCAGTCCTTCCCGTTTAAGAGTTTTTTGCTTCATCCAGCTTTCTCCTGGCTTCCTTTAAATCGTTGATGTCCATGATGGCATCCTGGATGATCTGCTTTTCCCCGATGGTAAACATACGGCCCGGTACCAGGGCCGGGTCCAGCACCCCGTAATACCTGCACAGCTCTGTATCCCTCAGATCCGGCTCGGCCATGCAGGCAACGATCAGCTGGTTTCCATATGCTACAGAATCCAGCACTCCGTCTTTGCCGGTACACTTTTTCGCGATAGCCTCATTTTCCTCTGGTGTGATGCTCTTAATCACGAACGGCACCGCGTTTCCTTCCTCATCCGTAAAACGGTCGATCAGCACCTCCCTGGTCTTTCCCGCCGGTACCGGCCTTAAAAACGCACTCAGTTTTCCCATATCAGTTTCCTCCCAACTGTGATGGAGCCACAAAGGATGCAAGGGGCTCAAAGTCTGTAAAGTTAAACGGAATCTCCTCCTGGAGATAATCCGAGGAGTCATCCAGCATGGCAATGGGGATCTTGGTCAGTGTCACGCCATAAATGGCCACAACCTGCTCTCCCACAGTTGTCCCCTTGTCCCGGTTGGTCACCTGGAGGCTGATCTCCGGAAACCTGCCGGTCCGCCTGTACTCCTGGAGAATCTCTATGAATTCCGGAGTACCGTAATAAACAGTCATCTTCCCTGAGTACTTGATCCCCTTTACCTTGGTCTGGTTTACCAGGGACCCCACTACCGGGAATTCCGAAGTCAGGATCTCTGCGTCAGACTCAAACTTCTTGATGCCGAACAGCTCAATATTCCTGCCGTTTTTGACCATAAAAGCGCTTCCGGCTTTGCCGTCCACGCCATCATTTGCCAGTAGAAAACTCATGCCCTGCCTCCTTACTCTGTCCCGGTATTTACAGCCACGGTTACAGTCATGTAGATCTTTTCGATGCTGTCAACCGGCTGCACCGCAGCGGTAACCAGGACTGCATCCACTGCATTTCCCGGTTCTGTTGTCACGTCGTCCTTGTCAAAGTTCTTAATACCCTTATTGTCCTGCATCTTCTTCAGATACTGCACCAGCCAGCCCTTTAACAGCCCGCGCCCGTCATCGTCATTGTCCACTTTGCCAAGCTGGTACCGGGTAAACTGCCGGTATGTATCCATGCAGATCTGGTTTAATACCCGCATCACCCGGTTCTTGGCATATTCCTCCCCTTTGTCCGGCGTGTAGGAAGTAAGGGTGTTGATGTCGGTACAGACCCATACCTCTTTAAGATCCGGGTCATCCAGAAAAACCAGCTCCCCCCTCCGGACTGCCTCCCTGGCTTCCGATTCATTCAGCTTGGGAACAGCCTCCACCGCGTCCGGGTATCTGGCGCAGGTCAGGGACTGGTTGTACCTTGCTCCGGCCTGGGCGCCTCCCAGCCACCAGGTTGCCTGCTGCGGGGTCAGGACGGTACCGTCCGACAGCTTCACACCGTTGCCGGCAGAGATTACCCATTCGCTGTTGCAGCTGGCGGCGTCTGCCATGACTGCCTGACATTTCTGCCCCACATTCTCGGACAAACGTCTGACAAATGATGCAAACGCCTGGATGACAGCGCGGTCCGTGCCGTCGTACACCAGGATGTCAAACCGGTACGGTTCGATGGCCTGCAGAAAATCCGCATAGTCCGACGGGGATACCTTCGGGTCCAGGCCTCCGGTCAGGGGCGTCCCTGCGGTATCTGTCAGGGGCCCGCTGCCTGAGAAGGTTACCCAGCCATTGCCGGTGAGGCCACCCGCTTCCGTCACAGTCTGCCGGTCTGCCACAGCCCCGCCAACTACCGTGGTCACCTCAAAGGTTCCCTCCGAATCCGGATCCTCCTGGACCATGACTGTGATATCATTTCCGCGGATGCCCTCATAAAGTGCGGAAACCTTCAGCTCCCCGATATCCGCTGACGCCTTCGCTCCCCCGGTGCCGGACGGACGGTACAGAAGGATCTTTACCGGGCCGCCGGTCACATCGCTCCCTTTCATCATCTCCCGCAGGAACACTGTCTCCGGACTGGTAATATCATACCCGGTATACCTGCGCAGGTCTTCCCCGGGGATAATGGTCTGTACCACCCCCGGAGGTCCCCAGGACAACGGCTCTGCAACCGCCACGGTTCCTTTTTCACCAGTGGTTACTTTCAGGCTGCCCTGGGATTTTGTGTTGATATACACACCGGGCAGCTCTTTGTTCTGGTCTGTCCATGTTCCTCCTGCCATTAGTTCCTGCCTCCTTTCAGGGCTGCATCCAGTGCTTCCTTTGCGCCGGACACAGAATAAGCCGGTTCTGTCAGGATCACCCTGGCAAAGTCCGGCTGGTAAGCTGCCAGATGTTTACTTTTCAGCAGCTTCCCCGTGGGAAACTTCTTCTCCCCCGGAGGATGCGGATCCACCGTGCTGCCCTGCTCTTTCTGCTGCATCCCTGCATCATCACTCTTCGTTCTTGACATAAGCCCTGTTGTCCTCCATTCTCTGCATCAGATTTGCTTCCTGCCTGACTGCCACCCGCTCCCGGATATGGAACTGGTAATGCAGCTCGTCGTCTTCTGTCTGCCACTTTTTCTCATGGGTCCGGAGAAATGCCTCCCCGCCGCTTCCGTCGGAATAGGGCACCAGCTCCAGGGCCTCATCCAGATAGTCGGCAATGGCATGGATCTGCGCGGTTCCATTCACGATGTTTCTCTGCTGCACAAACACGATATCAATGCCCAGATCCCGGAAATACCGGTTCCCCACATTCCCCTCCAGGGTGGAAGGCATGAAGAAGATAAAGAAGCAGGGAAAACTGGTCCCCTGCTGGTTCGGACTGGTATATACCGGATAATCCGGATACTGTCTGGCAAGCACCCCGGCCAGACTGTCCACAACACACTCCAGGGTAAAGATCACCGGAACACCTCCTTTACCCGCTTTTCCAGTTCCGTCCGCACCACGGAGCGGTATCTGCCGATGGCTTTCTCCTTCATGTACTTTCCTTCCACATAGGAAGTTTTTGTGCCTACCACGATGCCTCCTTCCCCGTCCGGGTCCTGCTCCAGCAGGTTTCCGTTGATGACCAGTCCGGGAACAAAATGTTTATCCATCCGGTGCCCGTCATTCACATAGGACGCATACTGCATATTATTAGCCAGGACAGTCGTAAAGGCAGGCCCTCCACCCATGGGTTCCGTGATGCTGTCCAGCGTCCAGTGCTGTGCCATATCCCCGCTGCGGGTATTGGTGCCCGCAATAGCGGCTCCTCCGTTGGGTGGTGTGTTTTCTGTTGCCACCCGCACCGCTTCGATAGTGGCGCCCTCGGCCACTTCCTCCAGGATCTTCAGCACATTCTGCCCTGCCTGGTGCAGCTTTCTTATGCGTTTCCGCATCTGGCTTCCAAAGCTTGACATGTGTATTCACCCCACAATCTCATCCATCAGGAGACCCACCTCTTTGTGCTGCAGACCGGACATGGTCCCTCCCACCGGATCATAATAATCCTGGGGCTCCCCGGCAAAATACCTCCTGGGGCGCCCGGTCTGCCCCAGGGCACCGCCCCGGACCACTAAAAGCTCATCCCCGGCCCGGATGTCCACACCCAGGTCGCAGGCCAGCCGCTCCTCCGAGTGCACCCGGGCCGCTCTGTCCGTCATACCTGGGCCGTTCCGTTTTGCATTATATACGCGGCAGGGAACCGGGGTCTCAGTGATCTTCTTTCTCTCCTGGGCAGTGACATTCCCCTTCATGACGGGCACCACCCGGCAGATCTCCATGGTATCCGTGTACCAGGTTTTAAATATGGGATTATCGAAAATCATATGACATACATCCCTCCCATCCCTGCCATACGCGCCATGGTAACCAGCTGCTGGCCATACTGGGTGCTGTTCCATGCACCCCACTTCTCTGTCCCCGCCGTAATCGCAGTATTGTCGTAACTGATGGAAGTGTCCCCCATGGTGGCCTGCTTCACTGCCCCGGGCTGCCCTGCAGATGCCGCCACCCCGGCTGCACTGGCGGATCCGTCCGACCAGGTCTTTAAATACATGGCAGAGAAATGGGCCACATACAGACCCGCAGCATACCGCCACATGCTTCCCCACCGGGACGGCAGGACGCTGTCATTGGCCTGGCCGATAAAAATATCCAGCATGGCTTCCGGCACCAGACTGGAGGCCTCTGCTTTCCCCGGTTCCCCAGGTGCCTGCGCTTCTTCTGGCTCTGCCACATTTTCTCCTGCGGAAGCTGCTTCTTCCTGAACCGCTTCCCCTTCCGGATCTTCTTCCACAGTTTCATCCACACGCTCCACAGCCCTGGTAAACTGGGGAAAATCCGCCAGAAAAAGCTCTGCCGTATACTCCCCCCGCTCGCCAGGATACGGCATACCTGCAGCAGCTCTCCTGGCCGCTTCAAAACGGGAAGCCTCCGG
>CAJTOV010000134.1 GCA_910577765.1 uncultured Lachnospiraceae bacterium | reverse complement strand
GCCAGCCGCCAAAAGACGGTACTTGGGGCGAGTGTCCCCTTGTTCACTGAGGGTACGGACGATGGTTTTCTTTCTCTTGTGTCTTGTGATATTAACCAGTATAAAGACACGAAAGCCGTAAAAAAGACTTTAACCATACCGTCATGGCTGAATGAGCGTGCCATTTCCATGGGGATAAACTTTTCAAAAGTATTACAAGAAGCGCTTCTCTCCAAAATACAGGCATAATATTTAACCAGCAGCCCCGATTCCACATGGAACCGGGGCAACTTCCGTTTACCGTCCCCCCACCCACCGTTCCGGGTCCCGGTAATACTCCAGCATCAGGTCCACCATCCGTCCGTAGCTTTTGACCCCGTCTTCCTGGCTGTTGGCTTTCAGATATACATCGTTCATCTGGTTAGACACCTGGGCCACCTTGCCCTCGTACCGGTCCCAGAAGGCATTATTCCCGGCCAGATCCCGGCGGGCCTGGTCACAAAGCTGGTCTGCCAGGGCCATACAGGCCTCCGGGTCTGCCTGGTACAAGGCATTGCCTGCATAGACCCAGCCGGTCAGGTAGCCGCTGTAACGGAAAGCCTGCTCCCTGGAACAGATGCAGCCCAGATACCCGATAAAATTGGCCTCATCCTCCCGCATAAATCCCTTTAGGTGGGACAGCTCATGGCAGATGGTGTGGGGAATGTTGTAGGTGGGCATGTCCCCGTTGAAATTGGCCTCCACGGTGAAAGGGGAGTAAATGCCGCAAAGCTGCTGGACCGACAGAATCCAGGAGACCGTCACCTCCTTGGGCTTCGGGTAAAAGCCTGCCAGAGCCGGGAACTGTTCCCCTGCCGCCTGCATGGCCCGGACCCCCTCCCGGCGCCACCCCCAGAACTGGTAAGGCGCATCCGTGGCATTCTCATTGACCCGCTCCACCAGGTACTGGCAGAGGGCTTCCAGCTCATCCCTGGAGTATGTACCGGTTTTCAGTTCTGCGTACTGGGAAAATGGCGCCGCATAGTAGTTGATCCCGCAATTGCAGGTATAGAGAAACAGAAGGCCCCCGGCCAGACAGACGGTCCGGGACGCCACCCGCCAAGGCTCCAGCCGAAAGCGGATTCCATAGAAGACCGCCAGAACCAGAAGTCCGTACAGACCAAACTCCACCACAGAAAATGGGAAAATACCGAAGATACGTCCCACCACGCCCACGATTCCCTTGTAAATTCCATGGGCATACCAGGTGGCAAACCCGTCCACACACCGCGCCAAAAGCTGTAATACCGCCGTGGCTGCCAGCAGCACGGCTCCTGCCAGAAAATATCGTCTGTTCTTCATGTCGGCTCTCCCAGTCCCTTGTGATATCCTCATTATACCAATTCAGACAGTGGCAGGCAACTGTTACCTTTATTATCCAGAAGTTAGTAACAGTTCAGCCAGGTCATCTTCTTGCCCCCGAAAAGCGTCGGGGACAAGAAGCTTCGGGCGTCCGCCCGATGTCAAATCCCATGAAAAAGCGCTTACGCAAGCAAAAGCGAGCTTGCGACACCCTTTTTCATGGGATTTGCCGCCTGGCTGAACTGTTACAGAAGTTATAAAAAGATTCAAAAAAATCATACCATTCTCCGCAAAATGTGGTATAATTAAATATTCCATTAAAGAGAAAAGAAGGTGGGGTATATGATATTAGTTGATAAAACTATCAGGGATTTGTCCGATAAGGGCCGTTTGATTTCAAAGGGATATACTCCCAGCAATGTAAACAGTATCTCCTACGATCTGACCCTGGGAAGCTTTCTGGAACCGGATAAAGATAGTGTCGATGTGATGCCGGGTGAATTTTTGATGGTCAAAACAGCCGAGGAATTGAATATTCCAAAAAATATTACCGGACGAATCGGCGAGAAAAACTCCTTACTCCGCCTGGGACTGAAAGTAGATGGTCCCCAGTATCAGCCCGGCCATGTTACCTACGCATTTTTACGGGTTCAGAATCTTTCAGGAGACGTGATTACGCTCCACAAAAACATGAAAATTGCACAAATCTATTTTGAGCAGCTGGAGGATACTCCGGAAACGACCTATGACTTACAGAAAAATGCATCTTTTCATCAGGAAGATGAGTACCGGGGATATGGCAAATATGATGCTGAATATAGAAAAAACCTAAAATCCTTTGACAAAATTAAAGATGATATCGAACATATGTCTACCAGAATTTATGGAAACGTACTGACTCTGATGGGCATTGTGGTGGCAATCTTCTCACTATTATCCATCAATTACCAGGCCTTTACCCATGCAGACCTGGATTCCAGATATATAATCGCCATGAATCTGTCCCTGACATTTTGTATCGCTGTCATGCTTGGTCTGGTACTGTTTCTGGTTAACGGCTGGGGGAAACAATGGTTTGGCAGACTTTATATTCTCATTCTGCTGGCACTGGGAACTGCGGTATTTATATTTTATATGTAGTTACCCTCAGTGGACAAGGGGACACACGGTTTTGCACCACAGATATGCGAAAATATAAAAATAGTTAGCGGCCACATTACAGCCGCTAACTATTTTTATATTCTTAATGCTTCAGCCCCAGCCGCACCAGCGCTCTCTTAAGCGCCATTTCCGCACGGGCCACATCCATCTCCGGGCTGTGCTCGGACAGCCGGCGCTGGGCGCGGACCCGGGCCTGCTCGGCACGGGCAAAGTCGATCTCATCCGGCCACTCCGCAATCTCCGCCATAATGGTCACAGCATCGGGCATAATCGTCAGGAATCCGGAAATCAGGGCTGCTTCCTTGACTTCCTTTCCCTCATGAATCTTTAAAACGCCCGGAGCCACCACTGCGGTCAGGGGAATGTGTTCCGGATAGACTCCAATATCACCTTCCGTGGTAGTCAGTTCGATCATATCGGCATTGCCTTCATAGAACTGCTTTTCCGGCGTGATAATCTTCACTTTCATTCCATCAGCCATAGACGTACCCCCTATTTCACACGGGCAAGAACGTCATCAATACTACCTGCATTCAGGAACAGCTGCTCCGGAATGTCGTCATGCTTGCCTTCCAGAATCTCCTTGAAGCCCTGGATCGTCTCCCCAAGAGGTACATAACGTCCATTGGTTCCGGTAAACTGCTCGGCCACGAAGAAGGGCTGGGACAGGAATCTCTGAATCTTTCTGGCACGGGATACGGTCAGCTTATCCTCCTCGGACAGCTCATCCATACCCAGCATGGCGATAATATCCTGCAGTTCCTTATACTTCTGCAGTACTTCCTGCACGCCGCGGGCCACCCGGTAATGCTCCTCGCCTACCACACGGGGGTCCAGAATCCGGGATGTGGACTCCAGCGGGTCAACAGCCGGATAGATACCCAGCTCCACGATGGAACGGCTCAGCACGGTGGTGGCGTCCAGATGGGCAAAGGTATTGGCCGGAGCCGGGTCAGTCAGGTCATCTGCCGGTACGTATACAGCCTGCACGGATGTGATGGACCCGTTCTTGGTGGACGTAATCCGCTCCTGCAAAGCACCCATCTCCGTCTGTAAGGTGGGCTGGTATCCTACTGCGGAAGGCATACGGCCAAGCAGTGCGGACACCTCGGAACCTGCCTGGGTGAAACGGAAAATATTGTCGATGAACAGCAGCACATCCTTACCGCCCTTGTCACGGAAATACTCTGCCATGGTAAGGCCGGTCAGACCCACACGCATACGGGCTCCCGGCGGCTCATTCATCTGTCCGAATACCATGGTGGTCTTGTTGATAACCCCGGAATCGGTCATTTCGTGGTAAAGGTCATTTCCCTCACGGGTACGCTCGCCTACACCGGTGAACACGGAATATCCGCCGTGCTCCGTGGCGATGTTACGAATCAGCTCCTGAATCAGCACGGTCTTGCCTACACCGGCACCGCCGAACAGACCGATCTTACCGCCCTTCTGGTAGGGGCACAGAAGGTCTACCACCTTGATTCCTGTCTCCAGGATCTCGGTCTCTGTGGACTGCTCCTCAAAGGTAGGCGCCTTCCGGTGGATAGGAAGATACTCATCCACCTGGGGCTTCTCTTTATTATCAATGGGTTCTCCCAGCACGTTGAAGATACGGCCCAGGGTATTCTCGCCCACGGGAACCGTGATCGGCGCACCGGTTGCAATGGCGTCCATACCACGCTTCAGACCATCTGTGCTTCCCATTGCGATACATTTGACCGTATCGTCACCAAGATCCTGGGCAACCTCCACAACCAGCTCACTGCCGCCTTCCAGCGGAATCCTGATTGCCTCATTGATTTCCGGGATCTTGCCCTGGGAGAACTTAATATCCAAAACCGCACCGATGATCTGTGTGATTTTGCCAGTATTCTGTTCTGCCATCTTGCTTCTCCTTAATTTATTCTATATTCTACCCCGCCGCGTTCATTCGCAACGCCTTTCGGCCTTGCTCATGTGGGGCTTTCGCCCCATGGGAATATCCGTCCTGGCCACTCCCCGGGAGCCGGCTCCCTGCGACTGGCCATGCCTGATATTCCCGCGCGGCTCAATGCTATATCAACTGATCGCATTGGCTCCTGCAATGATTTCTGTAAGCTCCTGGGTAATGGAACCCTGGCGGGCTCGGTTGTATTGCAGTTCCAGCTTGCCGATCATCTCTTCTGCGTTGTTGGTTGCAGAGTCCATCGCGGTCATACGGGCGCCGTTCTCACTGGCCACTGCTTCCAGCAGGGCACCGTAGATCAGGCTGCTCATATAATTGGGAATGATCCGGTCCAGTACCTCCTCGGGATTGGGCTCATAGTTCATCAGCGCCTGGGCTTTGTTCTCCCCGGACTCACCGGTCTGCTCCTCCATGGTAAAGGGAAGCAGCTTCACCAGCTTAGGGATATGAACCACCGTATTCTTAAAGGAAGTATAAGCCAGGTAAATCTCCCCGATCTCATTGCGTCCAAATGCCTCCAGAAGCTCCTTGGTCAGGTCTGCGGCATCCTGGTACAAGGGCTCGTTGATAACCTCGGAATAATCCTTAGCCACCTCATAGCCTCTCCGTGCCAGACCGTCCCGGCCCTTGCGGCCGATGACATAGAGCTTCACATCCTCCACAGCCAGAGCCGGGTCACCGGACACCAGCTTGACGATGTTGTTGTTGTAGCCCCCTGCCAGACCCCGGTTGGAAGTGATCACGATCACTGCCTTCTTCCTGGAATCCCCGGAACGCAGATACTTGTGGTCCATGTTCCCGGACTTTTTAAGCATGCCTGCAATGGTATCATACATCAGGTTGAAATAAGGCTTGGAACTCTCGGCTTTGTTCCTGGACCTTTGCAGCTTCACAGTGGAAACCAGCTTCATTGCCTTGGTGATCTGGCCAGTGCTCTGGATACTCGCTTTCCTACGCTTAATATCTCTCATGGATGCCATGATGAATTCCTCCAATCATTAGCGCTGGGCCTTACACTCCTGAATCGCCTTCACCAGAAGAGCCTCTGTCTCCTCGCTTAACTGCTTGCTGACACGGATGGAAGACGGGAGCTCCGGATACTTGGTGTCCACATACTTGAACAGGTCTTTCTCAAACTGCAGCACATCCGAAACCGGAATATCCAGCAGATACTTTCTGGTAGCCGCATAAATGATCATGACCTGGTACTCTACCGGCATGGGCTGGTACTGGGGCTGCTTTAACACTTCCTTGATCCGCTCGCCCTGGGCCAGCTGCTCCTTGGTGGCAGCATCCAGGTCAGAACCGAACTGGGCAAAGGAAGCCATCTCACGGTACTGGGCCAGGTCCACACGGATGGGAGCCGCGATCTTCTTAATAGCCTTGATCTGGGCTGCGCCGCCTACACGGGACACGGACAGACCCGCATTAACAGCAGGACGGAAACCGGCGTTGAACATCTCGGTCTCCAGGTAGATCTGGCCGTCGGTGATGGAAATCACGTTGGTGGGAATGTACGCGGACACGTCGCCTGCCTGGGTCTCAATAATGGGCAGTGCCGTCAGGGAACCGCCGCCCAGGTCGTCAGACAGTCTGGAAGCACGCTCCAGCAGTCTGGAATGCAGGTAGAAAACGTCGCCCGGATAAGCCTCACGGCCCGGCGGTCTCTTAAGGAGCAGGGACAGTGTACGGTAAGCTGCCGCGTGCTTGGTTAAGTCATCATAGATTACCAGCACGTCCTCCCCGTTCTCCATCCACTCTTCACCGATAGCACAGCCGGAATAAGGAGCGATAAACTGTAAGGGAGCAAGGTCAGATGCGGTGGATACCACGATGGTGGTGTAATCCATGGCACCGTACTCTTCTAAGGTTCTCACAATATTGGCAACCGTAGAAGCCTTCTGCCCAATGGCCACATAGATACAGTGGACATTCTGGCCCTTCTGGTTGATGATGGTATCAATGGCAATGGCCGTCTTACCGGTCTGACGGTCACCGATGATCAGCTCACGCTGGCCTCTGCCGATGGGGATCATGGCGTCGATGGCCTTGATTCCTGTCTGGAGAGGGGTATCCACGGATTTTCTCTCGATAACGCCGTGGGCCACACGCTCGATGCGGCGGAACTTGTCAGTCTCAACGGGGCCTTTTCCGTCAACAGGCTGTCCCAGGGCATTTACCACACGCCCGGTCAGGGCATCGCCCACCGGAACCTCTACCACACGTCCGGTGGTCTTGACAATATCACCCTCACTGATGCTGCTGGTATCACCTAAAAGAACGACACCTACGTTGTCCTCCTCTAAGTTCTGCACCATGCCGTAGATTTCTCCCGGGAACTCCAGAAGTTCCCCCTGCATGGCTTTCTCCAGCCCATGGATTCGAGCGATACCGTCTGCCACTGTAATGACAGTGCCGACATCCGAGACTTCCAGTTTGGTAGAATATTTCTCTATCTGTTCTTTGATTACCGAACTGATTTCTTCTGGTCTCAAATTCATTTTGCTGTTTCCCTTTCTGCATATTTGATCGCTGCACGCTCTGTTTCTCCTTGCAGCCTGGAATCTGTCACCGGACTGTCTCCCAGAATGCGGGACAGTCCTGTGCGGCTTCCTTAACCCTGACTCTGAATCTGAAGACTGGAAAGCTCCTTCTTCAGTCCATAAAGCCGTGTCCGGATGCTGCCGTCTACCACATGGTCCCCGATGCGGACCACAATCCCGCCGATCAGGGACGGGTCTACCTGGTAGTTCATTTCAAGACTGGCATAAGAAGTGGTTGCAAGCAGCTTTTCTTCCAGACGGGCCCGCTGCTCTGCCCTCAGCTCCATAGCACTGCTGACAAAGACGGTCCCGATCCGCTTATATTCCTTGACTCTCTGAATAAAGTATTCAAAGACCGGAATCAGATCACTCTGTCTGTCTTTTCCGACAATGATGTTCAAGAAGCCCATGAGCTCCTCCTGGATACGTCCGGAGAAGACCTGGTTCATAATGGCCGCCTTTTCCTCCTTGACAATCTGGGGATTGCCAAGCAGCGCCATCAGTTCCGGATTATCATGAAAAATGGGAACCAGGGCACACACTTCCTCATACAGTGCATCCACCTTGTTCCGGTCCATGGCCGCTTCAAACAATGCATCGCCGTACACCTTTGAAACTAGCTTTGCCATGTGCCTTCACCCATTTCCTTCAAAGTCTCGTCAACCAGAGCATCCTGAATCTGAACGTCCATGGAGCCGCCGACCACCTTGCCTGCAATCAGCGTGGCAATGCTGACGATCTCCTGTTTCATGTCGTCCACTGCCTTTCTCTTCTCCAGCTCAACCTCACGGCCGGCCCGCTCAATGATTCTGGCTGCTTCTGCCTTGGCTTCCTCCACCATCTCTGCTTCACGGTTTTTCGCTTTTTTCCGTGCAGCTTCCAGGATGCTTTCTGCTTCTTTGTTCACATCCTTAAGCTTTGCTTCATATTCCTCTTTCAGGGACGCAGCTTTCGTCTGGTCCGCAGCAGCCTGTTCCAGCTCGTCTGCAATCTTCTTTCTACGCTTCTCCAGCACATCGCGGACCGGATTGAAAAGCAGATAGGATAATGCAAAGAACAATATAAAGACGTTGATTCCCGTCAGTACCGCGTCATGCAGAAACTGGGGATCAAATCCTATCAGTCTGTCCAAGGTTTTATGCCTCCTTTCGTCACTATTTCCTTAAAGGGAAGTCCATTCCGCTTCCCGTCATAGATACCGCTGCCTTCCGGGGCAGACGGCCCCTGCTCCTTAAGCGCCAAAAGGCTTAACGAACATCAGGATAATAGCAACGACCAGACCATACAGACCGGTAGTCTCTGCAACTGCCTGGCCTAACAGCATGGTGGAAGTGATCTGGGACTGGGCACCCGGGTTGCGTCCTACTGCGGAAGCGCCGTGACCGGCTGCAATACCCTGTCCTACACCAGGTCCGATACCGGCGATCATCGCCAGACCTGCACCAATTGCGGAACAACCAAAGATGAAATCCTGTCCTGAAATACCGTTCATAGTTTAATTCCTCCTAAATAGATTTAAAAATTAAAATTTAAAGCTTGTCATTGACATATACCATAGTCAGCATACAGAATACGTATGTCTGAATACAGCCCGAAAACAGATCGCAGTACGCGTGAAGCGCTGCCGGAATACCAATATTGACAAAAATCGGAAGCATCCCGTACCACAGCCCCATGATGATTACGCCTGAAAGCAGGTTGGCAAACAGACGCAGCGAGATGGACAGTGGATTGGCAAGTTCGCCAATCAGGTTGATCGGAAACAGAACCGGTGTCGGCTGGAACAGACTGGTAAAATGTCCTACACCATGATTCTTGATGCCCTGATAGTTTACAATGAAAAATGTAACCATTCCCAGTAAGAAAGTTACACCGTAGTCCGCAGTAGGTGCCCGAAGGCCCAGCAGACCACTGAGATTGCAGAACAGGATAAACAGGAAAATGGTTCCGATGTAATTGATGAACCGCTTTGTATTCCCGCCCAGGATGGTCTCCCCCATCTGCTCCAGCATCATGTAGCCGTATTCCAGGGCATTCTGGAAGCGCCCCGGCACATCCGTGGCATTTTTCAGTGCCCGGTTCGCCATGACCGCGATGATCAGGATCAGAACTGTGACAATCCACATTCCTATGGTAGTCGTTGTAATCCAAAAATCCTGACCAAACATCTGGTACTTCAGTACCCCATGTATCATAAAGTCAGGCTCATTGGAAATCAGCATTCCCATACATGGTCCTCCTTTCTTCTAAAAATAGTTAAAATGTCTCCGGCCCAGGAACTTGGGAAAGAGCTTCTTCCTGCTCCTGCCCGGACCCGGGATTCTGGTCCAGGCTGTCCTTCTGACCGGACATTTTGTGTATCAACGGCTGCAAATATGCACCCGCCTTCATGCCCATGGCGCCTATAACCATGGCCAGAAGATTAATCCGGAACCAGTTCCAGAAGAAAATCAGGGCCGCCACAAACACCAGCTTGCGGATCATGCCGTGCATGACCGTCGTCTTGTTAGCGTATGCCTCGTTCCTGCTTTCCAGAACCCGCTCCGTCATAACTGCCATATGAATCAGCATCAGGACTGCCCCTGCTGCCCCCAGCATAAGTCCCAGTACCACCGGCATGGCCTCTGCCGGATACCATGGCTGAAGGATCTGCTCCAGCTTGGGATGGAAGATCCATGCCAGCACACTGAGCACTACATTATACAGGATCACTCCCACAGACATCTCCAGAATCAGGCGTCTCGTAGGTCTGCTGAGCCATTCCATGAGTCTTATGCCTCCTTTGTGAATCTGCTGCCTGCCACAGTGGTTTTCTTCCCTGACAGAAAATATTCCCGGCTACGGCTTATCTTCCGCCTGGAAAATCCGGCTGGCCTGCTTGGGCCTGCTTGCCCCGGTCCGTGTAAACCGGCTTTCCCGCTGCCGTCTGGCTTCCTCCTGGTCCCGGCGCTCCCGGGCCATGACGCTCCGGATCATCTTCCAGGCACAGCGGACACCGCCGGCTACCCCCAGCAGAAGCAGAGGAATGGTCCACATGGTCCCATACCGGGAATCGATCCGGTACCCCACATAGACACAGAACAGAACCGGCGCCAGCACGCAGAATCCCACCTGGGAGATCATGGCCAGGCTTCGGAAAACCGCCTTGTTGTAATGCATGGGACGTCACCTCTTTTCCAAGTCCCGTCAATGTCCCCTTCCGGTGACACGCTTTCTCTATTATAACCAAATTTTCAAGTTTTGTCCACTACTCTGGAGGCAATTTTCATTACAGTTCACAGGGCGGGAAAAACTGGAAAAAAAACAGCCGTCAAGCTTGATGTTTACGGTGATAAGGAAGTATAGAAAATAACGTATCACTAACGCTGACAAACAGGGGGCAAACAATAACAGAGGGAAAATTACGTTTTAATCGTAACAGTTCAGACACCAATGTCATTTAGATAACTTTATCATTGCAGGTTTCCTGGACGCAGCAGGCAT
>CAJTOV010000133.1 GCA_910577765.1 uncultured Lachnospiraceae bacterium | reverse complement strand
TGCAGGCGTGCAGAGGGCGTAGGCAGCGGGTGCTTTATTCACCGGAATTTCCGCATGGCAGTACTAGAACGGCTGCCCATGTTCCAGGTCAGCGGTGGCTGCGCAGGGCCTTAGTTCTCATCCTTCCACACATACAGTGCGCCGCTTTCCAGCATTTCCCTGATCTTCTCGTCGCTGTAGCCGATCTCCTTCATGATCTCTACGCCCTGCTCACCGATCAGGGGGGCTACACGGCCGTCCAGCTCACCTTCGCTGGTGATGCGGACCGGTGTGTGGGTGATCTTGCGGACCTCGCCGTTGGGGCAGGTCACGTCATAGAAGGCGCCCACTGCGTTGGCCTGGGGATCATCCAGGATCTCCGTCCACTTATAAGCCACGCTGAAGGGAATATCGCCCTCACGGAGTATTTCCTTCCACTCTTCGCAGGTCTTCTGGGCAAAGGTTTTGGTGATCTCATCGATACACTCCACCAGATTGCCCTTCTCAACCATATCTGCCTGGGGCCAGTACTTGCCGCACTCTATCATGTCCTTGCGTCCGATCACCTCGCAGAAGTGCTCAAACCGGGGATTGTAATCCGGCATTGCACACTGGATGATACGGTCGTCGCTGGAGATATAGGAACCGTTAAGCGGATTCTTGTTGTCATAGATGGAAATCGGATACTCTCTTGCGGCGCCGTCGTACTGGGCAGCCAGAAGCATGATGGAGTGGTTGAAGATCGCGGTCTCATAGAGGCTGGAGCTTACGAAATCACCCACGCCGGTCTCTTTGCGCTTCACCAGAGCCGTAACAATACCCAGAGCCAGCATCAGGCCCACATTGTTGTCTCCAAGACCCGGCAGCATGGTGATGGGCTGTCCGCCGCGGCGGCGGAGATTCTCCGTATATCCGCCTCTTCCGAAGAACGCGGTGAAGTCATAGCCGGGAAGATCCTTATCCGGGCCGGTAGCGCCGTAGCCCAGGATCATGGCATAGATCAGTTTGGGGAATTTCACCTTCAGGGTCTCATAGTCCAGACCGGCTCTCTGCAGGGCGCCCAGTCTCCAGTTGGTGACCAGCACATCTGCATCCTCCAGAAGCTTCATCAAAGCTTCCATGCCTTCCGGAGTCTTGGTATTCAGGGAGATACAGCGCTTATTTCCGTTTAAGTATTCCCAGGTGGTGTTCTCCTTCATATCCTGGGGACGTCCTTCCTGGACACCGGTGTAGCGCAGCGGATCACCCTTGGCTGCCTCTACGATGATTACGTCTGCACCATGGTCAGCCAGATATCTTCCGGTTGCCGCTGCTGCTACGAAGTTTGCCAGCTGTACTACTTTAATTCCGTCTAATGCTTTTGCCATTTTATTTCCTCCATAATATATAGAATTTAAACGTTTTCCCCTTGATTTTTCAGGTAAGCGTCCATGGTCCGGAATCCGCGGTCCCGGCCACAGAAAACCGGACGGGGGATACCCTTACGGGCATCCCTGGTCCAGTGTACGTTATGATACTCCGCGGTTATGCCGACAGAAACAGATCTTTGGCATTCTCTCCCTGTCGGGTAACCTGCGGCCGAATCCATATGTTAAACGAGATAGGTCTGCCCGGTAACAACGATGAACAGCAGCATCAGTGCAACCGTGATAACCGGCGCAACCACATTTACGACGGCCATGGGCAGATAAGAACTCTTGTGGTTATTGCCTGTGTAGCTGATTACGGTTACCACCAGACCGCAATGAGGCAGGGAATCCAGCGTCAAGGCCGCGATGGACGTACAACGCGACAGAGCCGCAAGGTTTACATGATTCACGTTGGCGGCCAGATCACCGATGAAGTTCTCGATCACAACCGGCATTGCCAGACCGATTCCTCCCGTACCGGAACCGGTGACACCTGCCAGACCTCCAACCGTCACAACCGACGCCACAATGGGGTTGCTCACAGAATTTACCAGCATTCCACACAGCGTAGCATAGGCAGGAACCGCCTGCACCACAGATCCGAATCCCACAATGGCTGCCGTATTGAACAGGGAAGAGACACCGCCCATGGCTCCGTCCGTCATCATGGACCAGAACTTGGCCATATCAAAGCTTGGGAAGAAGCAGACAAGGGCCACCAGAATCCCAACCAGCAGGGCTACGGGTACAGGAAGCTTTACCACGTTGAGCACAGCAATCAGGATCACCATGGGAATGACAGCAACGATCCAGCTGGGGCGCTTGGACGTGTCCTTTGCCGCCCTCTGGGCCACCACCTTCTCATCGGCCTCTGTCAGCTGGTAATGCTCTCCGTTCTTCTTGCAGCGGTTTGTGTACCAGTATACAAATCCAGCCACAATCACAACCTCAAAAAGTCCGAAGATGGCACCGGGAACCAGCCATGCGGTCGGGCTTACACCCAGGGCCGTAGACGGCAGCAGGTTGTGGGCCTGGGGCGAACCTGGAATCCATCCCGTAAAGGTGCCGGCACCGGCAAAGTAATACAGAGGGAGCAGACGTCTCGGAATATCTGCCTCCTTGAACAGGGACAGCATCAGCGGGTACATGGCGAAAAATGCTACGAATACGGATACGCCGCCATAGGTCAGCACCGCGCCCACCAGCAGAATCGCCGGAATAACCGCCTTGGCCCCCAGCCTGGCTACAATCGCCTCTGCGATGGCATCCGCGGCGCCGGAATCGTCAAACAGCTTTCCGAAGATAGCGCCCAGAACAAAGATGCAGAAGTTGTTTGTAAAGTAGTTGCCAAGTCCTTTTACGTAAGAAGCTTCCATACCGGTCATACCGGAGACAATATAGTTGGATATGCCTACATCCACGCCAGCACCGGTAAACAGGGCCGCTGTCAGCAGACAGAACAGGGAAGCAAGCACTGCCGAATAAAAGACCGGCACGCCGCGGAACACCAGAACAACAACTAAAGCGATACTCAGCAGTATCAGAAAAATACCCATACCTAACCTTCCTTTCTCACCGGGGTGTGAGGAAGTCACCTTCCCGGCAGGCGGCGCTTCCGGTCTGCCGGACACCTGCCTGCCGGTTCACCCCGGCCCTTTCCTTTTCCGTTTTCTTTAGAACATTTCCTTGAACGCCTGAATCATGGTGTTGGCCTGCTCATAGTTAACCATCTGGCGGTCCACTTCAATATTCAGGTTCATGAGACCGGCTGCCTCGCAGGCCCGCTTAATGGGCACATAGTCGAACTCCTCCGGGTCACAGAACTTGGTCATCAGGACGATGACCCCCTGGGCACCATGGCTCTTTGCCTGGTCAATGATGTAGTCCACCCGTTTCTTGTCCCGGTCATAAAGCAGGGTGCAGTTGTCCATGTCCGCAAACTTCTGGGCCAGTGCATCCACCGGGTTCTCCATCTCCGGCACATCGGTCCGGTACTGGCGGGACTCGTTGGCCACATCGTCAAAGACCACCTTGATGCCGTTGTCATCCAGAACCTTCAGAAGGCTGGGAGAGTCTGCCAGAATACCGCTGACCAAAACCCGTACCTTGCCCTCTGCCTTAGGACCTGCCTTCAGCTCCTCATTAAGCTGCTTTACGATCTCTGTGTGCTCCTCCGGCAGCATGAACCATGCGCTCTTGAACACATCGCTTCTCTGGGCTGCCGTCAGCTCCGCATCCGCGGCAATCTCGGCAAATTCCCGCATCACTGCGTTGTGCTCATTGTAGACCCGGATGGAGTCTGCCAGGGCCGGCTCCGAGAAGTAGGCGCCGGTAGCCACGGTCAGATCCGAGATCACCCGCTCATAGCCTGCTTTGGTAAACTTGATGCCATAGGCCGGCTTCCGGTTCTGGGGATAGGACATGGGGATAAAAGGAATCCCCTTGACCGCATACTTCCAGTTCTGGCCCAGGGTCTTTAAGGAATCGCACAGGGAAGGAATCACAATGGCGGAAACGCCCTGGTACTCTCCCTTGATTCCCAGTTCCAGAATGGTCTGCATAACAGAGCAGATAAAGGCGGGATAGTACTTCTTCGCCTCATTGATCTCCATGTCCGCGCCCCACACGCCCATGGGAACCAGGCCCATGGAATGGATGATCTCCTGGGGGGTGTAAACCGGAGCTACGGCCACCACCTTCCTGCCCTGGGCAAGGTATTTGTCCAGCTGCTTTCTGGGGGAGGAAGCCACTTCATGGAGCTGTGCCAATAATTCATTCACTGCCATCTTTATTTCCCTCCTTTATTTGCTTCCATGATCTCCATAAGACCCTGGACCCTGGTGTCGTACTGTGCCTCAGAGAAGTTTCTGGGATCTGCCTGGTCTCCGTCAAAGGAGGTCACCGGAATCCCGCAGGCCTCGCCGATCTGGCGGCTCATCTCCGGCATAAACCCGGACCAGAGCTTGCAGGACCGGTTGGTATGAACCAGAAGTCCTTCCACATGGTTGTCCTTGCACAGACGGACCCGCTTGTCCCTGGACTTCTCCAGGTTCATACAGTTGGGCACATCCGCATAGGCCCGGCACATACCGTCAAAGTCATCGTAGATAAAGCCGAAGGCATCCGCATAGATGGTGGTGACCATATTGATGCCCCTGCTCTTAAGACCGGTGGATGTGGCACGCAGCCACGGCCAGCAGGCAATTCCCTCAAACATGATCCGGTACTTCTCTTCCGCCCGGAAGGTGGATACCCCCTTTTCATGGTTCTCCTTGTACTCCTTCAGCAGGGTCTCCATGGCATCCCCGGCTTCCTTCTTGCCTCTGGCCGTTACCATCACGGCCATATGGTTCAGAAGATCAAAGCCGTTAAAGGGTGATGGCACATATTTGGCCTGGGAGGTAGCCTCGATCCACATGCGGCTGGCCCGTCCCGAAGACTCCATGACCTCTTTGAACCGCTCCTCGCTCCACTTTTTGCCGGTGATCTCCTCCAGCTGGCGGATGGCGTCCAGGAACTGGGCCCTTATGTACTCGGTCTCCGCATCAGACACCTCATAATCCGGGTTAAAGGGGATATCGATCATAATCATGGGAATATCCAGTTCTTTGGCAATATTCTCATACCATTTGATCATGCAGTTGCAGATATTGTTGCAGCAGAGCAGAAAATCCGGCTGGGGCATATCCTGCTCCGGGGCTTCCTTTACCTTGGCATAAGCCAGGGATATTCTGGCATAAGCGCAGATATCGTTGGAATAGCCTTCCCCTTCGCTGATATTGCACATCCGCTCTCCGCCGCCCCTTGCAGCAATTCCTGCTGCCTGGTTCTCCGGATAGCAGACGTACAGACCCAGGGTTTCCGGGATCTCTACCGGGAAGTTACTGGCGCACCATCCAATCTTCTCGCCGCGCTTTTTCGCTTCCATGGCGTCGCTGTAAGCCTTTGCGGCAATCTGTCCCAGTTTGTACTTTGCCGAATTGGGATCTGGTGCCGGTCTGCTTTTCTTAACTTCTTCCGCCATAATGAAAAACCTCCTTGATTTATTTATATTAACCGTTCCGGCGGCCCCAAGCCTCCGGTGTCCCGAACGCTTATAAAAGTCCCGCCCCAACGGTTACTATCCATGTACCGGAGCGTGGGGAAGAGCCCTACGCCCCGCTTTGGGGGATTCCCTTCCCCCTTACCTGCACTTCTGGAACCCGTACAGGGCGGCTCCCAGTGCCCCCATCAGCTGGGCCATGGGGTGGTACCGGATGGTCACACCCAGCTCCTTTTCCATGGCGTCCCGGACGCCGGCATTTCTCGCCACGCCGCCGCTCATGGCCACCTGCTCTTTGATGCCCACTCTCCGGGCCAGGGATGCCACCCGGGTAGCCACGGACTGGCAGATGCCTGCCACCAGGTCCGGAATCCCGGTTCCTGCCGCAAGCTGGGAGATCACCTCCGACTCGGCAAAGACCGTGCAGGTGCTGGAAATGCCGGCAGGCTTCTCTGCTTTGGCCGCCTCCACCTCCAGACAGGAGATGTCCAGCTTTAAAATATTGGCCATCACATCCAGAAACCTTCCGGTTCCGGCGGCACACTTGTCATTCATAACAAAGTTCACCATGCGGCCCTGGTCATTGAGGGACAGAACCTTGGCATCCTGTCCGCCGATGTCAATGACGGTTCTGGCCTCCGGGCACAAGTGATGGACCCCCAGGGCATGGCAGGACAGCTCGCTGACCTGGTAATCGGCCCCTTCATAGGTCTGGCGTCCGTATCCCGTGGCCACCACACAATCCAGGGTTTCCCGGGCAAGCCCGCTTTCCTTAAGCACCTCTTCAATGGCCCGGGACACCCCGTCGGTTCCCACGGTAGCCACTACAATGGAAGAGGCCATGACTTCCTGGCCGTCTTTCAAGATTACGGCTTTTGAAGTCGTTGATCCGATATCAATTCCCAATGTATACATAGGTAAGCTCCTTATTCCTGTTCTCGTAACAGTTCAGATCCCCCTTGCACTGTTACCTGTTCTCACAGCCGTTCCCCGGTTCTCACAAGGAGCCGGAAACCGGCCAGGGACAGCCGCTGTCTGAATCACTAGAATACTAGTAGACAAGATTGCCTCAAAAAACAGCCTGCCGTCCTTCCGACAGCAAGCTGCCCCAACTAAATATTATTTTAACAATGTTTCGGGAATCTGTAAATAGAGATTTAATACTTTTTTTATAATTGTGAATTTCCGACAATATTTTTTGTTCATTATGCTCAAAATATCCCGGTGCTGCTGTCCGAACCCCCTGTTCCTCCGGACTCCCCCGGCACCTGCCGGGAAATCAGCGGACAATAAAGTACTCCGGGCTGATATCCGTAAACAGATGCTTGTGGCGTTCCACCGTGTTGAGATGGTTGTGGAGGGCCTCATTGACCCCTTTCCAGTCCTTCTGCTCAATGCCGTTGGCAATCTCCAGATGCTCCCGGTAAAGGCTCATGAGATGTTCGGTGCTGCGGATCTCAAAATTCCTCCAGCGCTTCACATGGACAAAGGATTCCCGGACCAGGTCAATGGCGTCTCCGTGGCCTGCCGCAGTCATAAACAGCCGGTGAAACGCCGTATCAATCTCATAGAAATCCCTGGTGGCAATGCCTTCGTGAATGGCCTGGAGCTGGCGTACCAGATTCTCCCGCATATGGCCCACCAGCTCCTCCAGCTCCTGGTCCGCAAGCCGGTACAGACGGCTGGCTGCCTCATGCTCCACCGCCTCCCGGACATAGAGCACCGTCTCAATATACTTCATGTCCATCAGGCTCACAAAGGTTCCCCGCTGGGGATATACATCCACCAGCTTCCGCTCCTTCAGGCGGGTGATGGCCGAGCGCACCACATGCCGGGACACACCGTACTGGGCGCTGAGATCATTCTCACTGATCTTCTCTCCCGGCATGTATTTCAGCTCCACAATCTTCTCGCTGAGATCCTCGTAGATCTCGTCACTGCTCAGTATCTTTCTCATGCCCATTCCCATTCTTTCCTCTGATACCCCCCAGACCGCTGCCGTGGTTTTCTGTTATGAATAACAGTATAGCAAATCTTTGTTAAGAATGAAACAATTTTTTGCACTTTCTATGGAAATTTTACGTTACAGATATTTCTTCACATATTTTCCTGTATAGGACACCGGGCTGGCCGCCACCTGCTCCGGTGTGCCCTTTGCAATGACCGTACCGCCCCGGTCGCCGCCCTCCGGGCCCATGTCAATGATATAATCGGCGGTCTTGATCACATCCAGGTTGTGCTCGATCACCACCACCGTGTTGCCTCCTTCCGCCAGACGGTGGAGAATCTCCACCAGCTTGTGGACATCGGCAAAATGCAGGCCTGTGGTAGGCTCGTCCAGAATATAGATGGTCCTGCCGGTACCGCGGCGGCTCAGCTCCGTGGCCAGCTTGATCCGCTGGGCCTCCCCGCCGGACAGCTCCGTGGAAGGCTGCCCCAGACGGATGTAGGACAGACCTACATCGTGTAGGGTGGCAATCTTCCGGTGAATGGAAGGAATATTCTCAAAGAAGCCCAGGGCCTCCTCCACCGTCATATTCAGCACGTCATAAATGCTCTTTCCCTTGTACTTAACCTCCAGGGTCTCCCGGTTGTACCGCTTTCCGCCGCAGACCTCGCAGGGCACGTACACATCCGGCAGAAAATGCATCTCGATCTTGATGATCCCGTCGCCGCTGCATGCCTCACAGCGGCCTCCCTTGACATTGAAGCTGAACCGGCCCTTGTTGTAGCCCTTGGCCTTGGCATCGCTGGTGGATGCAAACAGGTTGCGGATCATGTCAAAGACTCCGGTGTAGGTGGCCGGGTTGGACCGGGGCGTGCGCCCGATGGGGGACTGGTCAATGTCAATGACCTTGTCAAGCTGCTCCACTCCCTCCAGCTTCTGAAACCTGCCGGGAATGATCCTGGCCCGGTTCAGCTTCCGGGACAGGGCCTTGTTAAGGATCTCATTGACCAGGGAGCTTTTGCCGGAGCCGGAGACTCCGGTGACGCAGGTAAGAACCCCCAGGGGAATGTCCACGTCAATATTCTTCAGGTTATTCTCCGCAGCCCCCCGGACGGTAAGCCACCCGGCAGGCTGGCGGCGGCTTGCCGGCACCGGAATCTTCTTCCGCCCGCTTAAGTAGGCTCCTGTAACGGACTCCGGGCAGTTCATGATCTCCTGGGCCGTGCCTGTGGCGATGACCTGGCCCCCGTGCTCTCCTGCCCCGGGGCCAATGTCCACAATGTAGTCTGCGGCCAGCATGGTATCCTCGTCGTGCTCCACCACGATCACCGTGTTCCCCAGGTCCCGCAGGTGGGTCAGGGTCCCTAAAAGCTTGTCATTGTCCCGCTGGTGCAGTCCGATGCTGGGCTCGTCCAGAATGTAGGCCACCCCCACCAGACCGGAACCGATCTGGGTGGCCAGCCGCACCCGCTGGGCCTCGCCGCCGGACAGGGTGCCTGCGGCCCGGGACAGGGACAGATATTCCAGTCCCACGTTCAGCAAAAACTCCAGCCTGGCCCGGATCTCCTTGAGAATCTGGGCCCCGATCAGCTCCTGGGTGGGAGTCAGCCCCAGTTCTCCCAGAAACCGGCTGCACTCGGCAATGGAAAGCTGGGTTACCTCATAGATGTTCTTCCCGCCTATGGTCACAGCCAGGGAGCTGGCCTTCAGACGCTGGCCCCGGCAGGCCTTGCAGGGAGTGATCCGCATGAAGGTCTCGTATTCTGCCTTGGAATTCTCGGAAAAGGTCTCCTTGTAGCGGCGTTCCACATTCATCAGAAGTCCCTCAAAAGCCACATCATAGACCCCTTCTCCCCGCTGTCCCTTGTAATGGACCTTTAAGACCCGGCCCCCGGTTCCCCTGAGGATCACATCCCGGACCGGCTGGGGATAGTCCTCAAAGGGGGTATCCAGGCTGAACCCGTATTCCTCTGTCAGGGCCGTAAGAATGGCATTGGTGAAGCTGCCTTTGTCCATGCAGGACTGCCAGCCCAGAACTGCAATGGCCCCCTGGGAGATGCTTAAGGACTTGTCCGGGATCATCAGGTCCTCGTCAAATTCCATCTTGTATCCCAGGCCGAAACAGTCCGGGCAGGCGCCGAAGGGATTGTTGAAGGAAAAGCTTCTGGGCTCCACCTCCTCAATGCTGATGCCGCAGTCCGGGCAGGAAAAGCTCATGCTGAAATGAATCGGCTCCCCGTCTGCCACGTCCACGATCATCCGTCCGTCGGAAAGCTTCATCACCGTCTCAATGGAATCGGTCAGCCGCTTCTCAATGCCTTCCTTCACCACCAGACGGTCCACCACGATCTCGATGTTGTGCTTGATATTCTTCTCCAGGCGGATCTCCTCGGAAAGCTCGTATAGGCTGCCGTCCACCCGGACCCGCACATAGCCGCTTTTCCTGGCCTGCTCCAGAAGCTTCACATGCTCGCCTTTGCGCCCCCGGACCACCGGAGCCAGAAGCTGAATCCGGCTCCGCTCCGGCAGCTCCAGAATCTGGTCCACCATCTGGTCAATGGTCTGCCTGCGGATCTCCAGCCCGCACTTAGGGCAGTGGGGAATCCCGATTCTGGCGTACAGAAGCCGCATATAGTCGTAGATCTCCGTCACGGTCCCTACGGTAGACCGGGGATTCCGGTTGGTGGACTTCTGGTCTATGGAGATGGCCGGGGACAGCCCCTCAATGCTCTCCACATCCGGCTTCTCCATCTGCCCCAGGAACTGGCGGGCATAGGAAGACAGCGACTCCATGTAGCGCCGCTGTCCTTCCGCATAGATGGTATCAAATGCAAGGGAAGACTTTCCCGAACCGCTTAAGCCGGTAAGCACTACCAGCTCATTCCTGGGAATATCCACGGAAATATTCTTTAAATTGTGCTCGCTGGCACCACGTATTTTAATAAACTGCTTTGCCATGATTCAGACCTTTCTGCGCAGATTCACGTGTCTGTATATGCGCGGTGTTATCATTATGAACAAAATTGTATTTCTCAATCTGTTTTGAAGAAAAGCAGTTTTATTTTACCACAAGGGATGTGATTTTGCAAACATTTGTTCGGGAAAAATACAGCGGCCCGGGTTCCAGCGGTAACAGTTCAGATACCCCTTGAACTGTTACGGCATACGGCCATTCAGAATCGC
>CAJTOV010000132.1 GCA_910577765.1 uncultured Lachnospiraceae bacterium | reverse complement strand
AGAGAATGGCTGCCACATCATCGGCCCGGGCCGATGATGTGGCAGCCATTCTCTTTACCTCCGGCACCACCAGAGGCAGCCGTGGGGTGCTGCTGACCCACAACAACATTGTGTCCAGCGAGCAGATCTTTAACCGGCAGTTAGGTCTGGACGGGAAGGATGCCATCCTGATGCCTGCTCCCTTAAGCCATGCCACCGGCTTTCACCACGGGATCGTGTCCACCTTCCTGTACGGAGGACGCCTGGTACTTCTGGAGCAGTATGACCCGGCAGAGGCCATGGAAATGATGGAGCGGGAGCAGTGTACCTATTCCATGGGTGCTACTCCCTTTCTCTATGATTATATCCGGCAGATGGACCAGGGAAGAAGAAAGCCCGGGGCCCTGCGGTTCTATATCTGCGGAGGGGCGCCGGTATCCCCGGAGATCATCCGCCACGGCTGGGAAGCATACGGGCTGACGGTCTGTGAATGCTACGGGTCCACGGAAAGCGTCCCCCATATTCTGGTGCCTCCGGAGCTTGCGGTGGAGACTGCCGGCAGGTTCTCGGGCCTGGTACCGGAGGAGATTGAGGTCCGGGTGGTGGATGAACAGGGGAAGGATGTGGAACCGGGCCAGGTGGGAGAGGAAATCTCCCGCGGCCCCAATGTGTTCGCAGGCTATCTGGGAGACCCGGAGGCCACGGACCAGGCCCTGGACAGGGACGGCTGGTACTACAGCGGGGATTTGTGCTACAGCGACGGCCATGGATGGATTAAGATCTGCGGACGGAAGAAGGATATCATTGTCCGGGGCGGAGAGAATCTGAATATCAACGACATTGAGGCCAATCTTGTGGAATGTCCGGGGGTGGCCCGGGCCGGTGTGGTGGGTATGAAGGATGAACGTCTGGGAGAGCGGGTGTGTGCCTTTATTGTCCCGGAACCGGGAACGCCCAGGGTAACCCGGGAGGAGATTCTCTCCTTCCTGGCTTCCCGGAAGGTCAGCAAATGGCTGTGGCCGGAGCGGATCGAGTATATCGGGGAGCTGTTCTACACCGACAGCGGCAAGATCCGGCGCCACCTGCTTCTGGAAGAGCTGGAGCGGCGGATGAAGGCGGAAGCCGGGAAAGGAGACAGGAAGCTATGACAGAAGAACGCTGCCGGTTCGGCCATCTGCGGTGCAGGGAGACCAGGAAGCCCACGGTCTTTGCCCCGCCGGTTCATTTCTTCCTCTGTCCTGTATGCGGAAGGACCAGTATGACCATGGGGGAGGAGCCGGGCGGGCATATCTGCTGCGGCCAGCCGTCCAGACTTCTGGTTCCCAGGGAAGCGGAGGACTGGGGCCGGGAGCTCCGGCTGTCCTACCAGATTGTGGGCAGTCTCAACGAGAATGCCGTCCTGGCCCAGTGGCAGAGTGCCGGGGAAGGGGAACAGCCGGAGTGGATCTGGCTGGGGACCTTTTCAGGCGGTCAGATGAAATACATAAGGCAGGGTACAAAGCCGCCGGCAGTCTTCGGCCTGGCCGGCGCGGATGCCTACGCCTACTGTGACAAGGACCCTTGTGTCCAGTGTACCTTCCGGTGCAAGCGGGGGTTTGGGCTGTATTTTTATTTTCGGAAGCGGGGGCTTTTGTATTTGCCTCTGGACCGTATGAGCACCAGACAGCAGGGGCTGTGATTTCACAGCCCCTGTCTTTATGGACTAGAATTCCGGGTCTTCCGGCACATCCTCCCTGGACCCTTTTTCCAGGGAATAGTGGTCCCGGATAAAGTTTACAAACAGCATGGTAGCATGGGTTTTGAATTCCTGGTTGTCATAGATCATGTAGATGGTCCGGTAATCCCTGGGGACATCCCGGATAGGCAGCAGCACCAGGTCCTGGTACTTGGTTAAGTAGGGAACCTTGGCCAGAAGCCCTACGGACCGGCCGGAAGGACCGGAGGAACCGTTTTCGTCTGCCTCCTGAAAGAGGATTCCGGCGGTGTAGAGCTCGCTGGGAAACTCGTACCGGATGTTGACCGGGTCCCGGCCCGGAAGCTTTTCGCAGATCAGTTTCCGGAATCTTTGTCCGATCTGCTGTGCAAGTGTGTAAGTAAGTATCGGGTAATCGGCCAGATCCGCCATGACAATGGAACCGCGGGCTGCAAGTGGATGATGTTTGTAAACAACCGCCACCACCTCCTGGGTCAGGATGGGAACGGCGGAGATATTGGGAACAGGAGTATCAAAGGAGCAGAGGCCGATATCGCAGGACCTGGATTCCATCATGGACAGTATGGCTTCGGTCTGGCTCTGGTAAACCTTAAACTGGATCTTGGGATACTTCTGCCGGAAGTTGTGGATTACGGTGGCCAGGTAATCGCTGATGATGGTGTCAATACACCCGATTTCGATTACCCCGTTCAGCTTGCCGGAATGTTCCTGGGCCACGGAGATTCCTGCATCCAGAACCTTTAAGGACTGGTCTACGTACCGGTAAAACTCCATGCCGTATTTGGTGAGATGGACATTCCGGCCTTTTTTTTCAAACAGGCGGATGCCCAGCTCCTCTTCCAGGGAATTGACGGCACTGCTTAACCCAGGCTGGGTAATGTACAGTTCGGACGCGGTCAGTGTGTAATTCTGGATTTCAGCCAGCTTCATAAAGTAGCGCAAATGCATTAGATTCATTGTTCCACCCCTATTCCTTAGATATTGTTAATAAAAAGACAAAAGAGAATCTGTTGACCAGTGCCGGTTTGTGCATTGTGCTGTGGAAGGTTGCGTACTGTTCGGAAGTTTTGGGCCACAAAAAGCATTATAGTCAATGGAAAATAAAATGTCAAATAAAGGGAAATCAGGTAATTTTTTGAAAATAATGGAAAATATAAGAAAAAGTTTTAAAAATAACCGGGACATATAAGTGTTTCTTTTGTTTTTGGGCGGAAACAGGAAGAATCCCTGATTTGTACGGAAAAATAACCAAAATATAAAATTTAGTTGGCTTTTGAAAGCATATTGCAAACAAAGACTGATTTGTGTCAAATCTGTATCAATAGTATAATTTACACAGTAAGTACCCGGTGTACAACAAAAAAATAGAACTTTTACACAAAAAAGGAGGACCAACATGAAACTGACAGAGAAAGAATTTCAGGATTATCTGCTTCAGATCCGCGCACTGGCCGAGGGCCCGTTTGACGAGATGCAGAAGGAGATTGAGGTGACCAACACCTTCCCCAAAGAGTTCTACGATCTGGCCATCAAGAATGATCTGTACCGGTTTGCCCTGCCGGAGAAGTACGGCGGATTCGGACTGTCCGAGCGCCAGATTCTCATGGTGCAGGAAGAGTTCTCCCGGGGGCCCGGCGGCATGCGGATGCATCTGCACCACGCCGCAGACCTTGACTGGAGAATCCTGGATGATTTCGGAAGCGAGGAGCTGAAGGCCCAGTACATGGACAAATTCCAGGATAAGACCCTCTACGCCAACTTTGCGCTGACCGAGGAGACCGGCGGCACAGGGGCAGATATCCATACCACTGCCATCAAAGACGGGGATTACTATGTGATCAACGGAGAGAAGACCCTGATCTCCCATACCGACTGTTCTGACTTTACTTACCTGATCGTGTCCACGGACCCTAACTCCGACAAGGACAGCCGCCTGTCCGCCTTTTTCGTGGATGTGAACACGCCCGGTTATGAGATCGTACCCATGCCTCACATGATGGGCTGCCGGGGTGCCGGCCATGCAGGACTGAAGTTCACCAACATGCGGGTACATAAGAAATACCTTCTTGGGCAGGAAGGCATGGGTCTGGAGATTGCCATGCACTCCCTGGCTGTGTCCCGTGCACATATTGCCGTGTCCAACCTGGGTATGGCCCAGAGAATGCTGGAGATGACCATTAAGCGGACCCACGACCGGATCACCTTTGGAAAGCCCCTGTGCAAACGCCAGGCCATCCAGCAGACCATCGCGGATATGGGTACCCAGATTCACGCCCTGCGTCTGATGATCTGGGATTTCGCCAAGGATTATGACGACGGAAAGCCCATTGACATGAAGGCTGCCATGTGTAAGCTTCACAGCATTGACACGGTCCGTGTAGTATCCGACGCCATGCTGGAGATCTTCGGCGGAATCGGCTATTTTGAGGACTGTGCTTATGGTCCGGTAGAGCGTCTGTACCGTGACTGCCGCGCCATGTGGCTGGAGGAAGGTCCCAGGACCGTCCAGAGACTGACTGCCTTCAGGGGCCTGGACAAGATCGGCGGACACATCGAATACGGCCAGTACTAAAGCGGGTATCGACTTTTATAGAAGAGCGCCGGACCGTAGGCAGGGCCACGGGTGCTTCCGGCGCCCGGAAAAGGATGGGTCCAGAGACTGCATGGAAAGGCATGGACGCATCCTTTTCCAGTGGAAGGAAGTATGGGCAGAGGGAATCCTGCCGGTGGGGAACCGGCAGGCCCCAAAGCCTGCAGGAACAACGGGAGGTAAGAACAGAATGAAACCCTTAGAAGGCGTAAAAGTTGTAGACCTTACCACATTTCTGGCAGCCCCTACCGCAGCCCGGGTGCTGGGAGAGTGGGGAGCCGATGTGATCAAGGTGGAATCCGCAGCCGGAGACCCGGGGCGTACCCAGGGAGCCGTGTTCGGAATGCCCTATACGGATGAGGAAAACCTGGGCTTTGATATGTCCAATATGAACAAACGGTTCATCACCCTGAACCTGAAGAACCCCAAAGGCATGGAGGTCATGGAAAAGCTTTTGTCCGAGGCAGATGTATTTATCACCAACATCCGCACCAAATCCCTGGTAAAGCTTGGTCTGGATTATGACACCGTAAAAGAGCGCTTCCCCAGGGTGGTCTGGGCCCAGTGTCTGGGCTATGGGGAGAAAGGGCCGGAGAAGGATACCGCCGGATTTGACGTGACCTGCTACATGGCCCGGGGCGGTGTGTTCGGAACCACGGTCAACAAAGGCGGAGACCCCATGATTCCCACCAACGGGTACGGGGATTTCCAGGTATCCCTGGGCCTGGCCTCAGGCATCTGCGCGGCGCTGTACAACCGGAGCCGTACAGGCCGGGGGGACAAGATAACCGTAAGCCTCCAGCACGCAGCCACCTTCATGCTCAGCACGGCCATGGTATCGGCCCAGTACGGCAACGCATATCCCAAGAGCCGGTTTGAGGTGATCTGCCCCACCAACAATGTGTACCGTACCAGGGACGGAAAGCTGCTGGCCCTTTGTGCGCCCCAGTATGACCGGGATTACAACAAGGTGATGACCTTAATCGGCCGGGAGGATCTGAAAGACCATGCCGACTACTGTAACTGTGACCATCTCAATGAGCTGGGAAAGAACCGGGAAGTGGTGGAGATCATGGACCAGGCCATCGGCCAGTTTGATCTTCAGGACATCCGCAGGATCTTCAAGGAAAACGATATTCCCTGCGAGGCATGCTATGAGCCCCTGGATATCTACGAGGATGAGCAGGCCTGGGCCAATGAGGTTCTCACAAAGCTGGACTGCCCTTCCGGGAAGCGCAATATTCCCACCAATCCGGTGAAGTTCCAAAGCCTGACGCCGGAATACCGGGTAACCAGAGCCCAGGGGTCCGACACCCGGGAGGTGATGAAGGAGCTGGGATATACGGACAGCCTTATTGAGGAATACATGGCAGAGGGTGCAGTGGAAGGAAAGAAGAGTCTGGGGGCATGACCCGGAAACCATGTACCGGTATAGCCCGTGAAGACAGAGACCGGACAGGGCCGGCAGACGTGCAGACAGCGCAGCCGGGGGAGGGAGGCCCGATGAACAGACGGAAGAAACTGACAACCGGCATCCTCCTGGCTGTCAGCACGGTGGTAGCGGCGGTGGAGCTGTACGGAGGGCTGCATTTTTACACCCGGCCTTATCCCGCCGGCAATATAAGCGGCTATGTGGCATGGGGAGCAGGAGGCCCTACGGATGTGGTCAGCAGGGCCCTGTCGGTCTACGGGGCCCGGGAACTGGGCACCAGCATCATCATCCAGAATAAGACCGGCGCTTCCGGCAGTGTTGCCACGGAGTTTGTCAAGCGGCAGCCTGCCGACGGCTACTCCCTGCTGTTTAACTCGGAGAATCCGCCGCTGTACAAGGTCATGGGCCTTTCCGGTATTGATTACGACGATTATTATCCGGTGATTCTGGCCGGACAGCAGACCGCGGTGCTGGTGACGGCAGCAGACGCAGCGTACACCACCGTGGAAGCCCTGTTTGCAGAGGCCCTGGAAAATCCGGACAGTATCCACCTGGCCACCACCGGCGCAGGGGGCCTTACCTCCAATGTGGCAGCCATGATGGAAGCCGTCAGCGGGGTGTCCTTTAACCAGGTGCCCTTTGACGGGGATGCGGCAGTGATCACCGCACTGCTGGGAGGTCATGCGGATGTGACGGTGATCAACTATTCCAGTGCCGTAGACTTTGTGAAAGACGGAAGTATCCGGATTCTGGCGGTGTTTTCCGGACAGCGGCTGGAAAGCGAGCCGGATGTTCCGGCTATTTCAGAGATTTATCCGGACTATGGCCGGTATTTTCCCTGGGGGACCTTTGTGGGAGTCTTTGTGGACGACGACACCCCGGGGGATGTGAAGGCCACCTTGTCGGAAGCATTCCGCAGAGGGTGGGAAAGTCAGGGATTCCAGACATTTCTGGAGGAAAACCACATTACACCCCTGGGATTTACCGGGGAGGAGGCCAGGGCCTACATCCGGAAGTGGCAGCAGGTGACCACCTGGATTCTCTACGATTCCGGGCAGGCTCTTTATTCGCCGGCCAATTTCGGGCTGGAACGGCTGGGAGAGGAGGAGACGCAGTGAAGGGGGCCGTTAGATTCTCTTTGTTCTGGACCATCCTGGCCCTGTTGTTTTTTGCAGGCTCCTTTTTCCTGGTGCCGCCGGGGGAGCTTACCATGACCTCACCGGCGGGATATCCTCTTTTCATATCCGCCCTGTGCCTGGGCTTTTCGGTGCTGGTGCTGGTGAAAACAAGACGGGAGGGCCGGAAGGGCCAGGCGGCCGGAGGGGCAGGCAGTGAGCCGGAAGAGCAGACAGCCGGCGGGCACGGCAGTGACCCGGAAAGCCAGGCAGCCGGCGGGCACGGCAGGGAACCGGAGGCCGGACCGGGAAAGCAGGTCTTTGATCCGGTGGTGGTCCGTCTGATGATTCTGCTGGTTCTCTATGTGGCAGCCATCCCGGTGGTCCATTATACCGCTGCAACCCTGATGTTTCTGCTGGCGGCATTGTGTTACCTGAGAAAAGGCAGATGGAAAAACGCCCTGATGATCTCTTATATCAGTACGTTTATGATCCTGCTGGTGTTTAAATATCTGTTCAGTGTGATTCTGCCTTAAGCATCCATGGAAGGAAGACTATGTTAATCAACATCTTGTATGTGGCAGCCGGTGTGCTGGCCGGGATCTATGTAGGGGCGGTTCCGGGACTGTCCGTCACCATGGCGGCTTCCCTTCTCATCTCCATGACCTACAGCTGGGAAGTGGACGCGGCCCTGGCCGTAATGATGGGGGTGTGGGTAGGCGGCGTCTACGGAGGCTCCCGGGCAGCCATTCTTCTGAATATACCGGGGGCGCCGGCAGCAGTGGCCACCACCTTTGACGGCTATCCCCTGGCACAGAAGGGGGAAGCCGGGAAAGCCATTGCGGTCAGTACCGTGGTATCGGTGTTCGGCGGCATGCTGGGGCTTCTGGTGATGGTGACGGCAGCGCCCTTTATCTCCGGAATCGCCCTGGTCTTCAGTCCCAGGGATTATCTTCTGCTTCTGCTGATGGGGCTGATGCTGGTAGGCAGCCTGGGAGGAAGCTCCATGGCGAAAGGGGTCATGATGGCCCTGGCAGGCCTGATGCTGGGGGTGGTGGGTACGGATGCCATTACCGGACTGGGACGTTTTACCCTGGGAATCTCGGATATGCGCACCGGCCTCAGCTATATTTCGGTAATGATCGGCGTGTTCGGCATCGGGGAGGCCCTGTACCAGCTTCTTCACAGGGACCGGCCCATTATCCGGCAGAACGTTACAAAGATCACACCTCCGGGAAGGGTGCTTCTTGGCATGCTGCCTCTGGGAATCCAGAGCGCCCTGATCGGTGTGGTGGTGGGGGCCCTGCCGGGAGCCGGAGGGGACCTGGCGGCCCTGCTGGCCTACGATACGGCCAAACGGACCGTGAAAAAGCCCAAAGTGCCCTTTGGGGAGGGAGCCTATGAGGGGGTGGTGGCGCCGGAATCTGCCAACAACGCGGCAGTAGGCGGCGCCCTGATCCCCATGCTGACCCTGGGTATTCCTGGTGACTCGGTGACTGCCATCATGATCGGCGCCTTACAGATCCACAACATCCGTGTAGGCCCCATGATCATGACCTCCCAGCCGGACCTGTTCCCCAGGCTGGCAGTGATGCTGCTGGTGGCAAACGGGTTTCTGCTGGTCTTCGGCCTGACGGGAATCCGCATATTCAGCCGGCTGGTGGAAATGCCAAGGGAGATTCTGATGCCCCTGATCATGGTGATCTCGGTCATCGGCAGCTACTCCATCAGCGGAAATGTCAGTGATATCCTGTGGACCGTCATATTCGGGATCATCGGCTATCTTATGAAGTATTACGATTATCCGGTGGGGCCGCTGATTCTGGGCCTGATTCTGGGGCCGTCCCTGGAGCTGCATCTGCGCAGGGCACTGATGAGTGCAGGCTCCCTGGGAGGAATGCTGGGAGAAATGGTTACCAGCCCCCTGTCCCTGGTGCTGCTGGCGCTGTTTGCACTGATTCTGGTTTCCCAGACCGGAATGTGCAGGAGGAAGGCAGCCGCCCGGTAGCCTGGCGGACCGGGGCAAAAGAGTAAAAGAAAAAGGAGACGTAAGTATGAGAGGGAAAAAGTATCTGTTGACGCTTGCGGTTGTGTATCTGGCATACATGACCCATGGAATCCAGGCCATTATCATATCCCAGAACCTGGATAACCTGGCATTGCAGTGGGGGACCGACGCGGCCGGTGTGTACGCTGCCATCTCGGCCACAGGGCTTGCCAAGTTTCTGACCGTATGGATCTGCGGGGAGCTTTCCGACAAGATCGGACGCCGACCCATGGCAGTGGCCGGTGCGGTCATGTACGCCGTATTCTTTACAGGCTGTCTGACCACCACCAATTACACGGTGGCCTATGTGCTGGCATTCCTGGCCGGTGCGGCAACCTCCTTCTTTGACGGATGCCTGTACGCGGCAGCCCAGGAAAGCTGGGTCAAGGCCCAGGGTGCGGCTACCATTCTGATCAAAGGCTTTATTTCCATTTCCGGTCTGTTCTATCCCATGCTGGTGGTGTCCCTGCGTGCCGCAGGCGGAACTGCCTGGAAGACCGGCTTTATGCTGCCCATCGTTATGTCTGTGATCCTGCTGGTAATCAGTGTCATCGCGCCTTACTCCTATGACGAGGAAATGAAGGAAAAGAAGGCAGCCGGCAAGACAGATACCCGGAAAAAGTCCGGCCTGGACCAGGATGCACTGGTAGCCCAGGCGCGTTTCCAGGTTCCGGCTCCTAAGTGGCTGGTAGTTCCCCTGGCCGTTATGGGTTTCATCAACATGGCAGCCATGTACTCGGCCCAGCAGCTTCTTAACCGCTATGGCCTGAACTATGTAGGCATGAGTGACACGGTTTCCGCAGGCCTGACCTCCCTTTATACCGGCGGTTCCCTGGCAGCGGTTCTTCTGTGGGCATTTGCCATGGCAAAGTTAAGATGGAGAACCCTGAAGGTTCTGATCATCGACCTGTGCGGCACCGTATGCTGCTATGCCCTGGTGGTATTTACAAAGAGTGAGGCTGTGATCCAGTTTGCGGCATTTGCCATCGGCTTCTTCGCCGCAGGCGGCGCCCTCCAGTGCGGCGTGACCCTGATCCAGGAGTTCCATCCCGGTCCCAAGGGCAGGAACCTGGGTATCTACTATACCTTCATGGGTCTGGCCAGCTATGTGATGCCGGTAATCACCGGCAAGATGACTGCATCCTCCGGCAACGAGGGACTTGCAGCCCGCACCAGCTTAAGCCTTAACCTGGTGTTTGCGGCCTGCGGCCTGGCATTCTGCCTGTATCTGGCAGCCAACTATAAGAAATGGTTTGGGGTCAGTGCCTTTGCGGCCAAGAAAGAGGATGAGATGTATTGATCCGCTGCCCTTGTCTGTTGAGGGTAACAGAAACAGCAACGCAAAAAAGCTGCCATTGGCAGCTTTTTTGTATGGGTCAGATCTGGGTGTCAGGCCGCTGCAGCGGCGGGATCTGGTAAAGCTTCCGTTCAATCTGTTTCCGTTTTTTGTCAATGAGCTTCAGGGTGTTGGTGGCATGTTCGGTCTCTGCAACCTCCTGAAGATCGTCCAGAATGGTCAGCTGGTCAAAGAGATAACCATTGTATTCTTTTTCATTGGTCGGCATTGTATCACACTCCCTTTTAAAATATGCTTACAATATGGCTGATACATTCATTATAATAGAAGGATGAAAGCATGTAAAGCTTTTATGCAGTTACAGTTCACGGGGCGGGGAAAACTGGACAAAAACAGTCTTACAAGCCAGCTTGACGTCTGTTTTTGTCCAG